>JAGQPR010000018.1 GCA_020426625.1 Planctomycetales bacterium | reverse complement strand
CTCTCCGCTCCGACCCGCTTCGCGTGTTCCCGCTCGCGACTCTCCCGAGGGCCCGAGGGAGAGTAAGTTGAATTGGTGGCGATCAGCGAGTAGTGTCGATTTTTTCCTCATTTCGCTGGCCATTGCGCCAGTGCCGTTAGACTTCCGCGCTGGCGACCGGGGCGGCGAGCGTAAATACGAAAGTGGCGCCAGGATTATTCCCGACAAAGACGCAGTCGCCACCGTGTTTGCGAGCTAGATCACGAACAATCGTAAGCCCAATCCCCGTCCCGGCGGGATCCTCCAGCCGATTGCTCAGACGGACAAACGGTGCAAAAATCTTGCGCCGGTTTCGCCAGGCGATACCGCTGCCAGCATCACTAATCGTCACCTCGACGTTCTGTTTTGTTCCTGAGGTTGAAATATGGATGCGCTGGCGACCGTATTTCTCGGCATTGGCGATCAGATTCACCAGCATTTGTTCGACGGCAGCGCTGTCCAATTGACGCAGCTGTGGTGTGGTTAGTTGCAAAGTCAATTCGATCCCGTGTTGTGCCAGGCTTGGGCGAAAGGTCTCGACAACTTCGTTGATGATCGTGTCAAGTACACACGGTTGCAACTTGAGAACTGACGCAGTACTGGACTTGGCAAACCTTAACACATTCTCGATTAGCCGGTTCAGGCGGCGACTCTCGTTTTGAATGACGTCGATGCGTTCCAATTGCAACTCCGCATTAGCAGTGTCACCATTGGAGTCGAACTCATTTAACGCATCGGCCACCAGGTCGGCATAGATACAGATGTTTGTGAGTGGTGTCCTTAGTTCGTGGGATACTTGGTTTACAAAGGTCACTTGCTGCCGCGCGAGTCGAAGCTGGCGATCAAGTTGTGCGGTTGCCAGAACTGCCAGCAACACTAAAGACAACGATATCCCGCCGATAGCTAGCCAGATGGGAATCACCAACCGATCGCCAGCAAGGTTTGTCATGAGTGAGGCGGGCACGAATACTTGCAGACGCCAGCCTTCTAAAGGCGAATTGAGGGGCAATTCAGCGTTGGCCTCTTGCTGTGACAGTGCATCCCATTGGTCCAGTGGTGAGCGGCTCCACTGGTGGACAACATTGCCTTCGATATCTACAAGTTGCACCAGCGCGTAGGACAGGTCATGTGCCAAGTGCTTGGTATCTTCATTCGTTGCCTGTGAAATCGTCGGCAGCACATTGACGATATCCGATAGCCATCGCCCTCGCGGCAGGACCATCAGGCTCTTCAACTGCTGGCCTTGAGACCACCAATAGCCAAGCATTATGCCGCGACGATGGTACCAAACAAGCCATCCAGAGGACATGCGTAGATCCTGCGATTCGACGTCTTGGGCGGGCGCGGATGATGACGAACGCTGAACCGCGTCCTCGCGCTCGAAGCTGGGGTTCGTCACCTGCAATTCGGGCGACCCGCGTTGATTTTGTTGTGGTGCCGAGACTGCCGATGAATCTACATTCCGAGATCCCTGGTCGGAGATGCGGGCTGAAGGACGTGGGTCTCCCAGCTCACGCAATAGCTGCAGAGCTTCGTCTACCAAGACCTGGTCTTCGCTGCTCCTCGCCTCTTGGGGAAACACAATACGGTCGTCCCGGGCAACAAAAACCCGGTAGCACAATGGATTACGCGAAAGATTCAGTAGGTCTTGCTGGTCGGTAACGTCGAGCGACAACAGCAGTTTGCTGATTTCAACGTTGTATCGAGTAATTGCATCATCGACGCTCTGACGGGCTGGCGATAGCTGGGCTCTGAGGATGTCGCTTATGCGCTCCTGGGCACTATCCTCTCGCTGACGCACCCACAATTGTGATACGACAATCAAGGTGCCGATGGCCAGAAGGACTGCCAGCCAAAGTGCTGCGAGCGTGCGATTCATGCGACTAATTGGCCACGGTTGGCCCATCACTGTAACGATTGGAAAAGACCTGGCCAGCATTCACTTTGCCGACGGTAAGCAGCTTTAGACTTTCAAATTGCCTGATCAATTCACTCCATCGTTCGTCCGACATCTTTCCAAGTTCAGCCACGGGCTTCTCTTCCGACAAGCAAAGCCCTTTCAGATCCTGGGCCCCGAACTCAAGGGCTGCAATCGACATCCCTTGCTTATTCTCCGCCAAAATTGCTTCGTTGGTCAGTTGTGGGTCCTGCAGGTACTGTATCCACCCTTCACGGCACGCTTGTACCATGCGCTCGGTCAAATCGCTGTTGGCAGCCACGTAATCCTCCGTAGCAATTAAGCAGGAAGCGTACGGGTTGAAGCCCACGTCGGACAACATTAGCTTGCGCACCTTTACACCCTGCTGCTCCGCTAACAGCGGCTCGCTGAACGAATAGGCTTGAATTGCTGTGTTGTTATCCGCGACAAAATTAGCTACGGTTCCCGGATACGGGACAACCTGCACCCCCTCCAGCAGTCCTTGCTGTCGCATGAAGTCCAGGAACGGTCGCCCGGCATTGGCTTGCAAGCGAACGTTGCCCAACTCTTTCAAACTGGAAATACCAGATTCTTCACGCACTAAGATGCATCGCGGCGTGTTCTGGATAGGCGCCAGCAAAGCAATTACGGGTGCGTCCTGCTCACGGAAGAGCAGTACGTCGTCCGCATTGCCAATCGCAAACTGCACTCGACCAGTCAACAACTCCTGAGCCACGGGCGCATTGGGACCACCAGGCTGGATTGTCACATCCAATCCGTGTCGCTCAAATATTCCGTGGACCTGGGCAGCAAAGAAACCGCCGTGTTCCGCCTCGGGAAACCAATTCAACATCAGCACGACTCGATCCCGGGATTGGTCACCTGCAGCAGTTGAATCCGCTGTATCGCGACGGCAGCCGACGAAGCTGAGTCCAATTGCGCAGAAAATGGCGATCTGCAGACCAATTGATGTCCGCTGGCCAATTGAATTGGGGAACGCGTTAGCAGACTTGACGCTAATCATAGAACTAATCCATGCACCGCTATCGCGGAAAAAATGTTGAAGTTCTCGTCATCAACTGCCCGGTCGGCTTTAGCCGCAGCCGACTGTCCAGTCGCGATAGAAATGCTAGCAAGGATTAACCCGCAAGTTTTCTATTACATGAACAACTGTGCCAACGCCAACGCGGCTAGTTACCCGGAAACCTTCTGTGCCGAACCCTATGGCTCTAGAACTCAAGTTGCATTTGCGTCAGTCGCCTAACGGTCTCTTGCATCAATGCGTCTTCAGCCGATTCATCCGCCGCCTCGTAGGTCACGGAAAATCGCAAGAACGGTCCAGCTTCGTCCCAAGGTACCGTTACGATCGATTGTTCTGAAATCAAACACTGACTTGCTTCTTCCGCGTTGCCAAAGACTTTGCCACTTCCACACCGGACGGGCGCCTTAGTGTACAGGAAGTACGTTCCGCCCGGCATGGTGCAAGTAAAGCCGCATTGCCCCAGCGCGGCAACTAATTTTTCAAGCCGGCGGCGATACTTGGCATTAACTGCATCCGGTATTTCGTCATGGTCCAAGGCCAATGCCGCAGCCTGCTGGATGGCAGCAAATTGGCCTGAATCGCAATTGTCCTTCACATCAGAGAACGCGCTAACAATTTTAGAATTGCCACATACCCAGCCTATTCGCCACCCAATCATGTCGAAGCCCTTGCTCATGGAGTGGACTTCAACCCCCACATCTCTGGCGCCGGGAACTGACAAGAAGCTTAACGGCTGAGCGTCAAAGGAAAGGACAATATGGGCTGCATCTTGCGCGACTACGAACTGATAGTGCTTGGCCAGTTCGATCACACGCTGATAAAATTCAACAGTCGCTGTTTTTCCCGTGGGACTGTTAGGATAATTCAGCACTAACAGTTTGGTCCTGTCCCAGGTTTCGTCAGAAATCGAATCGAAGTCTGGAAAGAAATCGTTTTCTGGCAGGAGCGGAAGACGACAAACAGTGCCACCGTAGTATTTAGTATGCGTTCCAGCCACGGGGTAGCCAGGTACAGTCATCATCGTGATGTCACCTGGATTGATAAAGCAGGCTGGCAGCATGGCCAAAGCTGTCTTACTGCCAATGCAGTGATTCACTTCCGACGACGGATTTAGTTCGACGCCAAATCGACGCTGCATGAATCTAGCGGCAGCGGCTTTGAAAGCGGCAATGCCGTTGTCGGCGTAACCTCTATTCTCCGGCTTGTTGACCTCTTCGGCCATCTTCGACCGAACGACCTCAGCCGCCATGCTGTCGTTTTCGCCGATTCCGAAATCCACGAGCAGCCTGTCGGGAAAGTCTGCCAACGCCTTTCGCTTGGCCCGTTTGATTTTCTCGAACTTGTATATCTCCGATCCCTTGCCGTAGTTGGCTCCTCCAATGCGCTCGGAGAACAGTTGCTGGAAATATTGATCAGTTTCTGTAACAGTACTCATGGGAAACCAGCTAAACTATCACTTTGGTTGCAAAGACTATCGATTCACTTGTGGCAACGCACTCTGGTCATTGGCACGATGGGGACCAAAGCTAACCGACAAGTTGTAGATCGGCAACCGCATATCCGCAACGAATGACCAACCTCGGATGACCGGCCAGCAATGTCACACCCCCCTCGCGGCGGAAATAGCCGCCTGCTTGCCCGGGCGCTCGATCAGGCTCAGGACTCTATTGCGGTTTTAGATCGAAATGGCGTCATTCAGTTTGTCAATGCTGCAATGTGTGCTATGGCGGGCGCGGAGGCAAGCGCGATTGTGGGCCAGCGTTGCAGCTGGTCAGTTGCTACAGATCAATCAGCGTTGTCTGCCCTACTGACCTGTTTGGCTCCTCCGACCAGTGCCCGCGAAGGTCGCATTACAGCGCGTCAGTTGTCCTCCCCTCCTGTCTACGGCTACAAAGTTAGCGGACAGCTCTTTGTGCCTTTGTTTTCTAAGGAGGGAGGTGTCGAATTAACCTTGGTCGTGCTCGGCGACTGGGAACAGATTCGACTGCAGCAGCCGCTGCCAGCCGAGTCGGCGGTGCAACGGCGACAACAAGAAACGGCCCTGACGGCGATTCGAAGCCGCTGGCAAACCTTGGACGGCTTGCACGCCTTGATCGGTTGCAGTCCCGCCATAAAGCTGGCCATGGCAAGAGCTCAACTGGCAATAAGAAGTAGCTGCAACCTATTGATCCATGGGCCAAAGTCCGTTGGCAAACTGGAATTGGCCCAGGGAGTTTTTCTCAGCCGTCTCAACCAACGCGGCCTGCAACGAACTGCAGGGCAATGCTTTCCGCTGGACTGTGCTGCCGTTGATTCAACGCTTTTCGATGGCATGTTGGAAGTGTTCTCAGGTCGCATGCGAGCTGACGCTGATCGCATTTGTCACCAGCTTGTGCTTGAAAAGTTGGAAGCGTTGTCGGAAGATTCCGTACGCAGTTTGTGTCAATGGTTTGCAAGCAGGCAATCGAACTGCGTCCTAGTGGGGCTGAGCCAAAATGCAACGACAGCTGAGCTAGCCTCGCGCGGTCGCGACTGGGCAACCTTGGTCTCGCTGATGGCAGAAATTGAAATCTACATTCCACCTCTGCGTGCCCGCGTGGACGACGTTGAAGCATTGTTGCTACACGAATTGGCTAGTTGTTGCCAATCTGCTGGAAAACAACAAATGCATTTCTCCGCTGATGCAATGGATCTGCTGTGTTCCTATCCCTGGCCAAACAATCTTAGCCAATTGAGGCAGGTCGTTGCCGAGTCGGTACAGTATGCAGTGTTGTCACCAAGCATCCAGGTCGGCCATTTGCCAACGGCAATTCGTACATTCCCCAGCGCTGTCGTTTCCGCAGCAGAACGTCCGGAACCAATCGATCTGGACCAGGTGCTGTTAGAATTGGAGGCCATCGCAATTCGGCGAGCGCTCAAGCTGTCACCGCGTAATCGAGCGCGTGCAGCCCGGTTGTTGGGGATCAGCCGCAGCCGGCTTCTGCGTCGAATCGAGCAGCTACGTCTTGGGGACCAGCCGCCAGAGGCAGGCAAGGCTCAAGAAGCGGAAAGCTAAAACAATGACTTTCCTTGTTGGCTAGTTTGCTTAGCTTAGGAAACGACTAAGGATTCTTCTGATCAGGCGGCTTGTACCTAGTTTTCCAACTTTGTTGGATAATGCTCTCGCGCGTGCTGTGATTTTATCTACCATTCACAACTTTGACTTTCATCGAGCGTCTCTTCGCGTGAGTGTATCCTACACTTCCGCGGCAATTCATTTCCCGCCCCGAGACGCCCGATGAATAATACTGCCCTAAGCAATAGGTCTATTCGAACTCCGCAACAGTACTTCTGTTGGGTGCTGACCATCATTTTTGCGGCCGAGGCCGCAGTCATGTATCTGCTGCCGCTAATACTGCCAGCCGATGTCGACCCGAACTTTGAAGCGTTTTGCGATGCAGGCATACTTACTGTCTTTAGTGCTCCGTTGCTTTGGGCGGTGATGATTCGCCCCTTGCGACTTGTTGCCAGTGAAGAATCCGCGAAATATGCTCGCATTGTCCAAGACGCCTCAGACGGGATCGTCACTGTTGACGAGCAAGGTCGGATTCGCTCTTTGAATCCGGCGGCTGAAAATCTGCTGAGAACAACCTCTGCGGAAGTGATTGACAAAGAACTGAAGGAGTTCATTGTCGATTCCAGTTCGGGAACTCCCGAGTTCTTACGCTCAATCTCAGATTCTTGCAGTGCATGTGCGACCACATCCATCCGGTGCGCAGATGGAGCGGCCACTCCCATAGAACTGACTGTCAGCAAGCTGAAGATCAAGAACTCAACGCAGTTTACGTTGATTATTCGTGACATCACCGCCCGCAGACAAGCGGAACTTGAGCTAGCAAACGCGAACGAACGCTTAGTTGAATCGGCGCACCTGGCGGGCAAGGCTGAAATGGCCACTTCCGTGTTGCACAACGTTGGCAACGTCTTGACCAGTGTTAATGTCATGGCTGTTGGTCACGCCGATCGCCTGCGAGACAGTCGCATAGCCGGACTGATCAAAGCCATCGAAATGCTGGAAGCGCACGAAGCCAACTTGGCTGATTTTCTGGTGAACGACTCGCGCGGTCAACAGTTGACAAAATACATTTGCCACGCAGGACGAGAACTGCAGCAAGAAAACATCGACTCCCAGGAGGAGATGTCAGCGCTGCGCGATTGCATTAACCATGCGAATAAGATCGTGGAATCGCAGCAGGAATTTGCTCGCTGCCGCAACATGGAGGAAGAAACCGATTTGGCAAGAATACTCGACAAAGCCGTAGCTATTGCTGGTGCTTCGTTGCAACGACACTCTGTTACATTCACCACCGAATGTGAAGACATCCCTGCAACCTTTGTCGATCGACACAAACTGATACAAGTCATGGTGAACTTGCTAACCAACGCCAAGGACGCTGTTGGTAAACGTGACAAGGACGATCGACGAGTTCACGTCAGCATGACGATGAGAGGATCCGACCGTGTTTGCATATCGGTACAAGACAATGGAGTCGGCCTGGCAGAGGAGCAAAAGAACCAGATTTTCTCCCACGGATACACAACCAAGGAGAACGGACACGGATTCGGGCTGCACTACAGCTGTTTGGCCGTTAAGGAGCTAGGCGGGAAAATGTCTGTGCGAAGTGATGGTCCCGGCCGGGGCAGCGAATTCCTTGTAGAACTGCCGCTCAAGCTTGCTCAGCACGAGGTCGTTTGATGTTCTCTGCATTCAGTTTCGACCGACGCGTCTTGGTCATTGACGACCAGCAGGCGGTACACGATGCATACCGAAGCGTGCTAATGCCAAAGCGGCGTAATACCCAAGCGCTGGATGCGATGGAGTGCGAATTATTTGGAGGATCGACTCTGGCTACCGAGCAGGAGCACGAGTTCCAAGTTTCATTTGCATTCCAGGGAGAAGAGGGCCTGGAATTGGTACAACAGGCCTGTAAGCTGGGCAAGGAGTTTGGCATCGCTTTTGTCGATATGCGGATGCCACCTGGTTGGGATGGTTTGGAAACGATCCGCAATCTTTGGCAAGTTGATCCAGGACTGCAGGTGGTCGTTTGCACTGCCTATTCGGATCACGTATGGCGGGATGTTTGTCACGACTTGGGCAAGATCGACCAACTGTTGCTGTTGAACAAGCCCTTTGCCAATGAGTACGTATTATCCCTCGCCTACGCGCTGACGCAAAAGCGATTCTTGATGGAGCGTTTGCATTCAGAATTGGCCACGATCCAGCAGTCGCACAAATTGTTGGAGCATGAGATTCGTTGTCGCAAATCGGCAGAGGACAGCCTTAGGAGAATGGCCACGTGCGACGTCTTAACGGGACTACCTAATCGAGCGGCGCTGATCGAACGACTACGAAAATGCTTGAAACGACAGCAGGAAGAAACCGCACGAGTAAACGCCTTGTTGTTTCTCGATCTAGACAATTTTAAATTGATCAACGATAGCATGGGTCACAGCGCTGGCGATGCGTTATTGACTCAGTTCGCAGGACGCCTGAAGGCTCTAGAGCGCATGCTCAAGCAAGGATCGCAATGGTCGCTCTATCGACTAGGAGGAGACGAGTTTGTGGTCTTACTCAGGTCTTTGGAGAATGCGAGCCAGGCAGAAGCTATCGCAGCCGAAATAATCAACTCTGCGCAGACTCCATTTGACATCCCGGGTTGTGGTGCGACGGTTAGCACAAGTATTGGGATCTCAGTGATTACACATGCAACGAACGATCCAGAAGAGATTATTCGCAATGCCGATACAGCGATGTATCGTGCCAAGCACGCTGGGAAGAATCGATATGCGGTCTTTAATGAGGAAATGCATCGTGAGGTGCTCAATCGACTGCATCTGGAGACCGAACTTCGCTTGGCAATTGCGAACGAGCGTTTCGAATTGCACTACCAACCAATCATCAACCTGCAGACTCGTCAAACGGCAGGATTCGAGGCACTTGTCCGCTGGGTGGACAACTCTGGCAAACTGATTCCGCCGTCGGATTTCATCTCCACCGCAGAAGACACCGGGCTTATTGTGCCATTAGGTCGCTGGATTTTCCGCAAGGCATGTGAAGAGTTTGGTCAATGGAAAAGACGATTTCCCGACAGCGATGGCTGTACAATCAGCATCAACGTCTCCAAACGCCAATTGGTCGAGCTCGATTTCGTTCAGCAGGCGCTCAACGATATTGAAGACGCCGGTCTGCGTGCGCGTGACGTCAATATCGAAGTTACCGAATCAACGATCATGCAATCTCCTGCGGCAGTCCGCGAACATTTGAACGGGCTTGACAAGTTCGGCGTCCGCATTCATATGGATGACTTCGGTACCGGCCATTCGTCGCTCAGCTGCTTGCATCAATTTCCGATTTCGGTGCTCAAGATTGATCGCTCTTTTGTCACCGCGATTGACGGCGACAACGAATACACGGCAACGATTGAAGCTATTGTCGCGTTGGCTCGCAATCGCAATATTGTGGTGACAGCTGAGGGGATCGAAACCAGGTCTCAGTTCGACTGCCTGTTGCGACTTGGTTGCGACTTGGGGCAAGGATATTTGTTCGCCAGGCCACTGCCTGCTGCCATCGCCTTGCATTCCCGCACTATCAACTGGGAGCATGATCAACCGGCAACTTTGGGGTCCATTGTCCCAGAGTCGAAAGTGCGTCTATTGAGCTGAAACAAGACTGCATTGGACTAGTGTCAAGAATTGGAAATCCAGTTTCACGTAATCCTTCCGCAAAATTAGCCGCTGTGCACTAGCACGCGGTTTTTGACGGAACCGCACGCAAGCGAGTTGCGGCTGATGTGGCATCGGAATTACGATTTGTGACACTAGCCGTCGGTTTCGACCACCGTCCAACATCTGTTCACCCTGTAACAGCTAGCGGCCGATGCCACCGATCAAACTGGGAACAAAAGTAGATTCGCTTTCTTTGCATTTACAACTCGGATCCGTACAAACGCCCTGGCGAAACGGATGCAAGTTGCGCTTTTCGGCCATTTTTTCAGCATCTAGTGCCGCAATTCCAAAAGGAACTGGCGACGATGGCGTCATTTCAGCTTCGCACTTGAGCGTTTCTGCCAGACAGATTTCTCGCGGTGAGCCGCCGTGCATGGGAGTCACGATTTCGGGAGTGATAAAGACGATTAGCTCACTCTCACGTGCGGAACGGCGATCAAATTTGAAGAGATTCCCCAGATAAGGGATTTTCTTCAAGCCGGGAATGCCGCTTTGTTCAACAATGCGGGTGCGCTGTCTGAGCCCACCCAATACCAACGTTTGCAGATTTTGAACCCGGACAGTCGTGTTCGTCTCGCGGCGATCGATTATGGGCGCGTTGTCACCTTCGGTGAATCCAGTCAAGAGACTGAACCTGGGATTGATAACCATTGCAATGGTATCGTCCGCAGCGATGTGGGGCGTAACTGTCAAACTCACTCCTGCATTGCGGAACTCGGTCGTACCGATCGTTCCCCCATCTATGCCTTGAGTCAGTTGCTGGTATGGTACTTCGGTGACAATTTCGATGTTGGCCTGTTCGTGGTTCATAACCACCACGTTTGGATCCGCCAGCAAACGGGAGTCGTCGCTCGTTTCCAAGGCTTGGACGATGCTGCTGACCGTGCCCAGCCGATTGATCGTGGACAATGTCATCACACCGTTGGCGGGCCCTGCCACAGGCGATGTGATCGTATTGAGCAACAGAGAGTGGTTGCGATTTCCTGAGGCGGCGTCGACCGCTGAGCCGTAGACACCCGAACTGAAATTCACGCCACATGCTTCGAGGTCTTCAATGCCACAATCGTAAATCAGTGCCCAAATGCGCACCTGCGGTCTCGGAACGTCCAGTTGCACTAGAGCTTGTTCGACTCGTTCCAATGCCTCTGAGGTGTCGCTGACGATGATCTTGTCCTCCTCTTCGAGCGCCGAAACCAATCCGGCAGAGCTCAGCAGTGGACGGAGACTCTCCAGCAAAGTGCTCGCTGGCACAAACTGTGGGCGGAAGATGCGGACGTACGTGCCAGCTTGGCCAGCGATTGGCGAAGACGTGACAGGGTTGGTAGCCAACTGGGCTGCTTCGTGATCGGCAGCGGCCTTTTCCAACGCTTGAATTTGGTCGATGGTCAGTTGAATCCGATCGGCGTAATCCATGATCATTAATGTATTGCTAGCGCTAACCGCATGCACTCTGCCTTCGGGGGACAACATGGATTCGACGATAGAAAGCAGACTCTCAGGTGAATTGGATTGCAGGCGAATTACCCGGGATTCGAAGTTGGGTAACATGCTGCCAATGCTGTCGAGACTAAGAATAGCCAGACTACCACTGACCACACGATAACTATATCCTCGTGGGATGAGCAACGAATCCAACACCTGATGAACTTGTGTGTCGGCAAAAGCGGCATTTACGCTGCCAGTGATCTCATTCCCCACCACAAGGTTGATACCCGTCAGGTCACGGATGGCAAACAGGGCTTCCAAAAGCGTGACATCCCGCAGGTCGATTGTGATACGACGATTCAACACCGCACGGGCCGCTCGATCATCGGCGGCAGACAGTGTCGCGGCATTGGACGTCAGAGTCGGAGAAGCCTGACCAGACGACGATCGTACATCCGTGATAGCGACCAGCAGCGCTAGTAGACAGCTGCGCCGAATCTTGTTCCGGAGCATGCATCCCTCCTTGGATGTTGCATTTCTGGTAGACGGCTAACAACCGTTCGAGTCACTTTCCCTCTTTTTGGGAAAGATCCAGTAAAGTCAGGTCGAAATCAGCTTTCAGTTTGTCATCACCTGTCGCACGTACATCCAATTGCGTAGGTACAGCGAGTTTGTGAAGTGAACTTATGTCTGCCAATAGTCCATCTAGTCGACTGAGAGTGCCCTCGGTGGACACGCTTAGTTTAGACTGCACCAATTGATAATTTGAGTCATTTTTCTCAGCATTCTTGCTATCGAGCGGGTTGCTGTCTGGGTCCCAAGCTACCAGCACTGGATCGGTGAGTTGTACATTCAGCAGACGGCACCGATGCGTGTGGATCAGTCTGACCACTTCTTCGCGGATTGCCAAAGCCGTTTGCGGCCCCACGGTCTCCTGGGCCTGGTCGACCTCTCGCTTGATTAGCGACAGTTGCCTCTCGATTAGCCCCAAATTGCCTATCGATTTCTGTGCCTCATCGATCTGCTGTAGTATCTCCACTTTCCTTGTTTCAATACGTTGCACTTCGTCGTAGGCTGGCAGTCCCAATACGCCCCCCAGGAGGAGCGTGGCACCAACCACATATCTATGTCGGTGTGGATGAACAAAGAACTGTTGCAAGACTGTTTCAGACATTATTTTCCTCAGCTTCCGACCAGGCAGCACATTGCCTATCAATTACTTGGCCGTTAAGGTCCGTGCACTGGTTGTATGGGAAACGGGCACTTGAACCTCAGGCTCGCTCGCTGGAAGGACGCCAGCTTGAGTGGAAATTTCGAATTCGAATGCAGGACCACTGCGAAGCCGAACCGTTTTGGTTGCCCCAAGTGTTACCAATTCAAAAAGTCTGGAGTCGCGCAGACGATTGACGTACTCATAGATTGCGTCATCGGCAAAACTTGCCCCAGAGACAACAACCGTATTGTCACGTTCGATTCTGATGGATTTCAACCAAGTTCCACTGGGCAATGCCCGGCCCGTGAATTTCAGGATATCATTCCAGGCGACCGGGCGAACTGTTCGCTGGAGACTTTTTACTTGCCTGATGTTCTCACGGTTGTCCATCAGCAACCGGCGCAATCGTTGGACTTCCAGACGCTGAGGTTGCAACGATTCGAGTTTGGCCTCAGCCTCCAGCAGCGAGTTATTCTTGAAATGGGATGCCACGTAGAGCCCACAGACCAAGAGCAAGCAAGCCGCCAAAGGCCAGAGAGTCTTGACGTACAGAGAAGCCGACAACTTTGCGTTGGACGACAACGAGTGCATTAGATTGGCAGCTAGAGGAGCGTTTTCCCGCATACTTCTGCGAGCTAACCACACCGACGCAAAAATCTCGACATGTTCCAAGATGTCTTGTTCTGCTACCAGATCGTCGCAAAGAATGGACGTACTCAGCGGAATCGGCATCAGCCCATGCATTCGCTTTACGTTGTCAATTTCGTTCGCGGATACAGCCGGAACGCCCGGCAAGCAGATTTCGCGGATTTCGTTACTGCCGCGTGGAAGTTGGCTTTGGGCAAACCGGCTCACGCACTTGATATGCTTGCCGATCGCCGCGATGCCAGACAGGTCAACCATGCCCTCCCCTAGAGCAGCGCGTGGAGGACGATAATCCAATATGAGCTGACCTTGGAACGAGACCGCCATCTCTGGGCGTCCCGAACCTTTGGCAACGATCAGAACCGGCTGCTGTTGGTCCCGGCCCGTCGCGCCAATCGCTTCGCAAATCGTAGAGAGCGTATGCTCCATCCTGGCAAGTCTCAAACCCGCTGATTCAACCGCTTGCGCCACTGCTTCGATGAAGCCACGATGAGCAACTGTGACCCATGTTCGCTTGCGTTTGGCATCAATCTGCCTCTCGGCGTAGCAGCAGACTTTTTCGCCGCGGCCAAGTGACAGGTAGCGATGAGTTCTTTCTGTCAGTTCTGCTACATCGTCGTTGACTTGTTCGTTCTCACCAAACGATTGGCGGGTTACACAGGGCTCGCCACCAAGCCCGACATGTACGGCTTGACCAATGAGACGGTGTTTTTCCGACAGACTTATGAGCGCTTTACTCAGTTCATCGGTCGTCCAGTTTCCCTGTGCGGGTCCAGACGTGGGCTCGAATTCTGTATAGTCAGTTGTCAGCTGCTTGATACCGGTTGCTTGATCGTGGCGTACTACGGCCAGAGCGACTCCAGCTGGCGATATTTCCAAGCCAACGGATAGCGCCGCATTCTTGCGGCGGTCGCTACCAAGTCTCCAGGTACTCTTGGACGACCGGCGTTCGACGATCGCTGAAACACGATCTGTGGCGGCAACCAGGTCCGCTGGATGGGATGCTTCGGTCATTGTATTAACCACCATGCTTAATCGTTGCGGTCAGCACTCGGCTAAAGGCACCGGTAGAACCGGTTGCGCTAATAATCACCGTTCCATCCGGGCCGTCTTGAACCGCAACCGAATATATGCGGCCACTGTTTGCAGGGTACTCGGTGGTACCAATTCCGGTTCGCCAGTTGATGTCCGTTTCCAATCGGCTAAGCGCATCATGCAGACCGGCTTCGGCAAGATACCTCGCGCTGTCCCAATCTGTAGTATTGCGCAGGGCTGCGTAACGAAGGGTTTGAGCATCTGCGATGGCAACAACTAAACTGCTGACGATCGCCATGACAAATATCGCCAGCAACAGAGCCGCGCCGCTACGGCCAGATGTCAGACGGCGGTGATTGCTCTTTGCGCCGTAAATGCAATTTCTATCTTCGGATTGCCAACATAGTTCTTGGGTTATTCGAATACACATTTCTCGATCCATTACCAGGCACGAACCCAAACCTTGGCCATTTCCGTCTGTACTTTGGATCCGCCAGAAACCAGCGCGGCTACCCGAATCTCTATCAGCCGAATATCTGCTAGATTCGTCGTCGCTGTAACACCATCGGCGGCGTAGCCTGTGAACGATAGATTACTGATATTGTAGGCGAGCGGGATTTGTTGCCCTGAATCAGAGAAAGTTACAAAAACCACATTCTCACGTGTGCCATCTCCGGCTGGTATGTGTTGCCATGTGAGCGTGCTGCCATCCCGCAACTGAAGCGATATTCCAGCCCCACCCGCTGGCATGCTGGTAACAGTTCGCGCCTCCCGAGCTTGCCGCACGAAGTGCCTGGCGACTGACTGGGCGTAATGCATGGCGGCGTAATCGTCGTCGCTAACTTCCCAGGCCACCCTGGCCGTTCTTAGGACGACCGACAGGCTGGTTACGACTACCGCCAAAAGGCTACCAGCAATGACCATTTCCAACAGTGTTACGCCGCGTCGCGAGGACGCGCCGTATCGGCGGCAATGACGCATAACGACGCGACTGAACCAAGCATCTTTGGCCCTAATGGACAGTCGCTTCGTATTCATAGGACAGGACCTTTGCCAGCTTGGTTGCCAATTGCGTTTGGGGTTCGTCACCGTCAATGTCGTTGCCAGAGTCTTCGTCATACCAGACGGTGACCTGGACAACAGCGAGCGAGTTGGGCATCCCTCCGTCAGCGATGGCGTCGGATTTGAAGCTAGAGAATCGAATCTCGGGGCGACCAATTGATGAGAAATCACCGCTGCGCGTTGTCAAATCCCACGAACCCGCAGTTCTAGCCAACTCTTCCTCCAAAATCGTCGTACACAATGAAATCAGTTGTTCGTGCCGCTCCAATTCGGTCAGGTTAGCAAGACTTCTTCGCGTGAATCCCAGGGCGGGAACCAAGGCCAAGGCAATGATGGTAGACGCTGCCACCAGCTCGAGCATCGTTTGCCCCGGTCGATTCCGAGACGTGTGCCTGCCCACACTATTTGCGATCGATGGCTTTCCACCAAAGTCGTGCCTGGTATGCCGCAGCGTTCGAATTATTCCTCGACATGCTAAGTCGCTCATGGCGTTATCTCGAAGCTATCGATCATTCTGGTCAGCGGTAGGATTGTGATTCTCCAGCTGCGATGCGGTCCTTGCAGGTCGCATTGAAAAGTGCTTGTTCCATTTCCCTCAAAGTCGAACATGATTTCATCTGAGTCCACGCTCACGCTGAAATCGTCGGCAATTGTATGAGGTCCATCAACTATTTCCCGCGCGCCGCCGCTTAGCTCCCGAACAACCGTCCATTGTGTCGCCTGACTCAAACTTCCATCGAAGACTACACCATGGCGGTCACCTGTCCGAATAGCTCCTCGCTGGGCTGATAACATGCCCAATGAAATCTTGCGTGCTTCGCTTTTCACTCCCGTGTCGCCAAAGATATCGCGACCGAATCGAGTGACCGCAGCTGCGGAAAAGATACCCATCAAGGTGATTACCGCGAGCAACTCGAGGAGACTCATGCCAAAACGGCTTCGTCGTTTCTTGCGAAAAGCCGCTGTATTCGAAGAGCATGACACAGGCCATTCTCCGTCTCGAGTTCGCATAAAATTCCAAGCCAACGTCTTCTACCAGGAATGTAGAAAACAACACTCGCTCCGTTGGCTTTCACCGCACGGGGCGAGTGACCTGTTTGCCCCTCAGCTAGAATCACTCCGTTACTTGATAACTCGATGCGTTGTGGCATCGAGTTTGTAAACGGCGTCAGTCACGGGGTTTTTCGGGATGCCTTCAGGAAAGTAATCCCCGTCCGCACCGATATCGCTTAGATCGACCTTCGGCCAATCCCCAGTCTCAAGATACCATCGCTCGACGGCGTTGTTGATTTCTGAGATGTTCTGTTTGTTGACTTCTTCTTGTGCTCCCTTTTTCGAAGTCGAAATTCGGGGTACGACAACTGCCGCAATGACACCCAGAATCGTGACGACTGCCAGCAATTCCAGCAGAGAGAATCCATTTCGCTGCCGCCTGCTTTTTGTTGGAGTTGAGCTTATCATTGAATTAGAGTTCCTCAGCACATAGTCAAAATACTTACTCGCGGCGCGGCATCTGCGCAAGCGATTGCGTTGCTAGACTGAAATGTAGGTCACACATTGACCGTATGGTAACGGATTCTCGATTTTTTCTGTTCCAAGCTAATCGTTGTACTAGTTGCTTAGGATTGCGCTACTTAGTCTGGACACCCTCTTATGTAGACTCTCCGTCGAGTGCCGAAGACTCAATGGTCGTGACCAACGACCAATCCAGTGTCCGTGTCCAGCGTGTACGAAGAGTCGTCCAGCGGGCAAGTTGGTAGGCCTTCGGGAAAGTAGACTACATCCGCTCCGATGTCGGAAAGTGTGCTGCTAGGCCAGTCGCCGGTAGCGCGGCGCCAAAGAAGCGATTGGATTTGAATCGTCTCGCGTTGAATGTTGCAGGCGTTGATCTTGGCAACTTCACCACCGGATCCCAGTCGTGGAACAATTACTGCCGCCACGATTCCAATAATCGTAATGCAGGCGAGCATCTCCAAGAGCGACAAACCACGGCGTCGCGGCCGCTCTATTGCAATTCCGCTATGCATTTTCCTGCCTCCTATTTGCGGGTATTTCCGATCATGTCAAACATTGGCAAGTAAACGGCAAGCAAGATGCAGCCGATCAACACCGCCAGCGATGCAGTCAGGACCGGCTCGATGGCGCCCAATACGGCCGTAGTATTCTTCTGCACGTCATCGCGGAGATGATTTCGTATTTCTCGAGTGATCTCCGATAGACGGCCAGTCCTTTCACCAATCACCACCAATTGCTTCACGACAGGCGGAAATAGTCTGCTCTCCTTTTGCATGGCGGTACTGAACCGTTGACCTTGCCGAATCGCATTGTGCAAACCCATGAGTCGCTTTCGCATATAGCGATTGCCAACGGAATTGGCTGCTGCGGGTAATGCGTCGACTAAGTTGAAGCCTGATTCGAGCAGATTGCCCAGGGTTTCGATGTATTGCAGGACCGCCAGGTTTCGCAGCCAATTGCCCAACAAAGGTATCCGCAGCAGGCTCTTGTCGATCCAAAGTCGCGACACGGGATTTCGATAGGAGAAATAGATAGCCGCAACAAGTATTCCAATTCCAACCAGAATACTGATGCCATTTGTCTGAACAAAATCGGACAGGTTGATGACTGCTTGTGTTATGCCTGGTAGCACTGCCCCCGATTCTTCGTACATCTTCTGAAAAGTGGGAATGACACACGTAAGCATGAAAATGACAGAGCCGGTTCCAGCGACGACCAGTATTGCTGGATAGGTAATCTTCTTGATGATGAACGACTTGATTTTTGAGCTGTGCTCCAACTGTTCCGCAATGCGACTTAGCGTTTGTTGGAGCATTCCAGCCTGTTCACCCACCCTTACCTGATGCACCAACAAAGAGGAAAACGTAGCGGGAAACTTCTTCATGCCGCCGGAAAGTGCTCCACCAGTTCTTACGTTGTCCGCCAGAGCTCGTAGTATTTTCCGATATTTTTTGTAGGGCGCGTCATCGAGAATGGTATCCAAGGCCTGCGGAATCGAAACCCCGTTGCAAACTAGGGTCGCCAGATTACGGATAATTCGAATGAGGTCCTTCTTCGCAATCTTCCCGCCCGGGTCACCGCCTATTTGGATGCTCTGCAATTTCGCTAGCAGACTCATTGGACCAGCGATTGGTTGAGTGTTTTTCATTACTGTTATCCGATGCCACTGGTTGTCAATTCACGAGCCAGAATGCACACTGACGAAGGAGCGCGCTAACATGCACAACACTGCTGTCCGAACGAGCCGACAGTTCCGATCAGCTGGTGAGTTTGTAGTACACCTCTTCGACAGACGTTAGTCCCAGCCGGGCCTCTCTCAGTCCGCCGACGGCCAGTTCGATCATTCCATCGGCCACCGCGATTTCCCGCAATTTGCTGGTCGGCAAACCGGACTCGATCGCGGTCTCGATAGCCGGAGTCACCACCATGATTTCGTAGATCGGCAATCTGCCTGCGTAACCTGTGCCACCACACTGCTCACAGCCAGCGGCGCTGTAGTAGGGTCCTTGAAGATCGATCTCGCGCGGGATCCTTCGACCTTCGAACATCGACTCGATCAACCGCTTGTTCAATTCACATTCTTGCTTGCAATGCGAACACAGCTTGCGCAACAATCGCTGTGCCACGGCTGCGATCAGCGCCCCGGCAATCTTGAAATTATCCAACCCAAGATCACCCAATCGGGTTACCGTTCCCACCGCATCATTGGTGTGAAGAGTGCTGATCAGCAGATGCCCGGTTAACGCAGCTTGGACTGCGGTTGCGGCCGTTTCATGGTCACGGATTTCACCAACGAGGATTACGTCCGGGTCCTGCCGCATGAGGTATTTCAGGCCATTGGAAAAGCCCATGCCGAATTCGTTGTTGGCTTGCACTTGGTTGATGCCAGGCAATTGAAATTCGACCGGGTCTTCGATCGTCGATACATTCCTTGCGGAGGAATCGATGCTGCACAACATCGAATACATGGTTGTCGTCTTGCCTGAGCCAGTAGGGCCGGTCATCACGATCATCCCGTGCGGACGGTCGAGCAAGGCGCGCATTCGCTCTACTTGTTCCTCTGGCATACCAAGTGTGTCAAAGCTGAATGTCTTGCTAGTTTCATCCAGGACACGCATGACGATCTTTTCGCCTCGCACACAGGGAATGACGCTGACACGAAAGCTCGCACGAGTGCCGCATTCTTCGATAGTAACATTGCCATCCTGAGGGCGGCGGCACTCGGCTGTGTCCAAGTCCGCTAACACCTTGATACGTCCGATGACCGCTTCTTCGGAGTCTACCGGAATAGTCATCACCTGCTGCATTTGTCCATCAACACGATACCGCACTCGCATTTGGGGATGGTGCGGCTCAAGATGGATATCGCTGGCGCCAGCGTGAACGGCCCCCATCAAAATGGATTGAACCAATCGCACCACTGGCGCATCTGCCTCGCCATCATCGACTTCTTCGTCAGTCTCCTTGTCGACCGCTTTGGCCAATTCTTCGAAACGAATATCTATGGCCGTTTGCCGTGCAAAAATGCGCTTGTCGAACGCTCTGTCGAGCAGCTTTACAACTTCGTCTGCCAGGCAGATGGCGGACTCAACCTCGTAGCCGGTCATTAACTCCGTTTCGCTGATCGCCTCCATGTCACCGGGCCAAACCATCCCCAGATACAGTTTGCTACCTTCGACGTGGAAGGGCACAATTTTACGCCGCCTCGCGAAAGACTCAGGTAGCAATCTAGCAAGCTGCGGATGTATCGAGTCCACCCTAATACTTTGAAAAGGAACTTCGTATTGCTCCGAAAGCGCCTCCCCCAGTTGGTCGCGGGTTATCAGCTTGCGGTCTAGAAGATAACTTCCCAACTGAAGCCCCAACGAGGACTGCTCGATGATGGCCGAGTCCAGTTGCTCTGCGGTAAGCCAACCTCGTTCGATAACTATGTCGCCCAGACGCTTTACCATTGTCTCATCACTTGACTAAATTCAGTTTCACATCCAAAGTTGGCAACTCGGAAATCGCAATTGACTTGACTCCTGAACACAGACTAAATCTGAGCCATAGCCAGGGGCGCTTGACTCTGGCGATCTTTCTGCTGCGCCTGAGCTTTGAATAGCTCGATTAGTTTTACCGTCTTCTCTTCTAGTACGATTGGATCGAATGGCACGACTAGAAAGTCTTTCGCTCCAGCGCGAAAAGCGCGTTCCGCACTGACCAAATCCCCTTCGGCAGACATGCACAACACCGGAATCTGGCTGGTCGCCTCATCGCTTGACAGCTTTTCAATCAGCTGCATACCGTCATACGTTGTGCTGTCCAGATCGATCAAGAAAATCGCAGGTGAGCAATTGCCTAATTTGTCGTTAAAGTCAATCTCGGATTCGGCGCAGACCGGTGCAAACCCCAGCAACTGCAGGCGATAGGATACGAGAGCTCGTATCACTGATTGTGACGACAACACGAATACGGTTCGACGGCGTTTGGGCATGCTCTGGTTCCTTGGACCTAGAATTGCGGGCATGAAAAAATAGGTCACCGGCAATCAATGTCAAGGAATTCCTGCATTCGTTGCAAACAGTACAAACTGACCCACACGCAAAATGTTGTTACGAACCAATGTTCACCTGGTCATTGGGTTGCGAGCATCTGCGGCGAATCGACGTAGGTTTAACTCAATAGGTGCGCTATCAGCGCGGATAGTCATACGTGGCGCTTGGGCCAGCCTTTCTCACGGCCAGGCGCAATGCGAGCCAAGTCCATTTCTTCAGTTCCCAACATCAGCGTGTGGTCGATTGCTGTGCAAGCTAACTGCAGGTAATTGGGGCGGAAGCGTAACGTTCACTATGGCTCTGACCTCCACTTGAAACTTGCGAATCGATGAATTTTCCCAAGAAATCCAGCTGCCTTCTTATGGCCTCTACGCTTTTCGCTGGGTGCGGTCACCACTCCGTCGACGTGAGTAAGGAATTATCTATGATTCCAGCGCGACAGTTGGATGAGAAACCGTCTCCCGGCAAACTGACATCCGTAGAACGAGTAAAAGCAAACCCTGAAGTTGCCCTGACGACTGGCGCTTCGATCCCCAGCGAATGGCAGTTGCCACTGCGGGAAGACGAAAACTTCTTTGCTGCGCCTCGAATCGAAGAGGCCGCCACACAATCCATTCAAGCCACGCCACAACATGAGACCGTGCGATTGCTGGGATTCGCGGAGACGGATTCAGACGACCAGGGACGTAGGGCAATCGTCAAGATCGGCAAAACCATGTATTTCATGTCAGAAGGTGACATGCGCGACGGATTGGAATTGCTCGAGATTCAGGAACGCTCCATCAAACTACAGCGTGGCAGTGAGCGGTGGAGCTTGGCGTTACTGGACCAACCCATCGTCAATCCTGGTGTAAAAACACCTTCGGTCTCGCGCGGTAACGCGTCAGAGAAAGCCTTCGGATACAGCACTCGCGGACGCGCAGCTAGCTCCGGCAGCCAATCTAGCAACGCAGCTTTTTGGGGTGACTCGAATCCACTCATGCCGGACTTGGCCATGCCTGAAATCCCCGAGCTGCCCGAGTTGCCCGATCTACCAGATCTCGGTGACCTACCTGAATTGGGAGACGTGCCCTAAGAGGTAGATGGAATGCGATAGATCAGTTTGTCCAGCTGAGTCAGCTTGATTGCATTGGACAACTACCAAGTTGCAAGTGGCCCGCACATGTGTTGCACCTTCTGTATCCTAGGCGTTTAAACTATGTTAATTCGTCCGCAAATCGTCATCCCACTTGTCCTTAGCCTGTTCACGATTCTATGCCCTGCGAATGCCGCAACCTACTACGTGCGCATGACCGGCAGCGATGCTGACAATGGTCATTCCAAGCAACACGCCTTCCGGACAATCCAGAAAGCTGTCACGTCGGCGACCTCGAATGACACGATCTATATTGGGGCCGGTACGTACTCAGAATCAGTTTACAAGTCATTCGGAAGCTCACCTAAAACCATTTCGATCTTTGGTGATCCGACCGGTGCACAGACGGACGATAGCGGCGAAGTGATTATCGAAGCTCCAGACCAACAATGGGGTCTGCGAATTTACTATGCGAAGAGCGTGGAGATCGCCAACATTCACTTCACGGCACAACTAGACAATGGTAAATCGCACGGTTGCTACTTGTATCGTACCGAAGACTCTAACCAGGTTTCGAATTGTGTCATGACAAACCTTTACCACGGAGCTTACAGTTACCAGAGCGGCAGCAGTCTGGTTCAGAATTGCACATTCAATCATTGCTATATGGCTGCTTACGATCGCTTCACCAATACCAGTGTCGTCAATACTTGTCAGTTCGATAATTGCACATACGGTTTCTACGTCAATGACGTGCCGGATAGCCGGGCTCAAGATTGCGTCTTCCAAGGCAGCCTGAACGAGGATGGAACGCACACAGCCAATTACCCCATTCGCGTTTATCGCAGCGGCTTTGAGGGTGTGAATCTAATCGCAGACAAGCCGGTTCACGCGATCCTAGGTAGTGACATCGAGAAATTGACCGTGAGCAACCTGACTGTCACCCAACCCAGTGGATGGGGTATTAACGCCCAAGGAAAGCAGTTGACAGCTACCGATGTCACCGTGACTGGTATTGGCGATCGAAAGGGATGGGGTGTAACGTTAATTGATAAAGATGGCAACAAATCCAGTCTGAAGAATGTTACTACGTCCGCGCTTTACGGAGGCATTATGTCAAACGGAAGCGAGTACCTGTTTGACAATGTCAGATCGTCTAGCAACTACATTGGACTATATGTCGCTGCCAACACACCCAGCTTTTCACTGCAAGCCGATACACCCGTGGAAATTACCGATAATGTGCTGGGGTTCTATGCCGTGCACAGTGCCGACGCCAAAGGCGACATTGACATCGATGGATACGACTTCGTCAACAACGACTATGGGTTATATGCAGTTCGGACCAACACCAGAATACGTAACTGCAACTTTGCCGACAATGCGCGAGGAGCATGGATTACACAAGCCGATACAGCAGATGTCAAAAGCTGCAGCTTCAAGGACAACATCGCGCGGAACACGCAATCACACTTTGGACTCTACATTCAATCTGCTGCGGTCAAGGTGGACGATTGCAGATTTGAGCGCAACGACACTGGTTTGTACGTCTACAACACAAGCGAGACAGAATCTTCACTAAGCAATCTCACGTTGATCGACAACAGCTACATGGGGCTCCGCACCAACTACGGCAAACTCAAGTTGACGGGCAACAGCAAGATCGTTATCAGCGGCAGCACTTATGGCATTTATTCGCAATTTACAGATTGCGATTTGGATGGCATCGCAGCGCCCACAGGCGCTACATACCCTCTGACCAATGTCGATGGAGCGCTGATTTTGAAGAACGTCGACATCGGTGAAGGCCGCATTGGAGTCTACGCCGTACGCAATACGTCGCTGGTAATCCAGAACACTGAAGTCCATGACCAGGAACAGCACGGCTTCTACATTAACCAACCAGCTTCGGTGCAGATCGCTGACTGCAAAAGCTATTCCAACTCCAGTCACGGTCTTTACTGCAACTGGCCGGGCGACGGCGACAAGGATTTCTCTGTAAGCAATTCGACATTCGCTGGCAACAACATCGGTTACCGCACCATAGGTGTCCCCTTCGACGCACAACACACTCAAGGCTTGACAGTTACCGACAATAATCACGGACTGCGCATCGAGCAAAGCACTCTCAACTTGACTGCAAATGCCAATCTCGTTTCAACTAGAAACAACTACGCGGTGATGTGCTACTACGGCGCAATGAACGTCGAAGGTGTAGCGATTCGTGACAATCAAGTTGGACTTTATAACTGGGACAGCACGCTAACGGTATCCGACTTGGATTTGGCCGTAAGCGACTATGGGATTATCAGTTACGCAGGGGTGTCAGAAGTATCGGACCTGACAGTAAACGGTGGCCGCTATGGGGTGTACTTTTCTCCTCGAACGGCTCGAGGCAATACCTTGTATCTAAGAAACGCGGAGTTCAACAATCTTGAACATATTGGCGTCTATGTATATTCCGTACCGGACTTCATCGCCGATGCACAACTGGAGAATATCTCCGTAGTCGGCGGAAACTACGGAGTCTATACCTACAATTCCAAGGTGAATGCGAACGGAGTGGTCGTGGATAGTATCAACAATTACGGCATCTACCAAAACCTTGGACAGGCGAACTACACAGGTGTAGCGATTTCCAATACTGGTAGTTGGGGAGTTGTCACCTACGGCGATTCTTTTGTACTGAATCGTGCCAAGGTCAATTCGCGCTACGGCGTCTACCTGCGCTCCGTTTCGGGCCAAGTCTTGAATTCAGTAATTCAGAATAGCGTGTACGGGGTTTACACGAACCGAGATGATGGCCAATATCAGGTTCTGCAATCGACGATTGGCAACATTAGCCACTACGGAGTTCTGCACAATGCTGGCACACTGACGTTGCGAAACTCGATCGTCGATGCAGGTGTCTATGCACTATGGAATCGTAGCCAGACTGGTTCACTGGAACATGACCACAACCTGATCGTGGCCGACCGTCGGTCATACGTCAATGAGTTGCCAGGTGAGAACGAAATTGAAAAGCAACCAATTTTCCTCGACCCGGCCGCAGGAGATCTTCATCTTGCCGCAGGTTCACCGGCGATTAATGTTGGACTGGATCTTTCCGAAGTTTCGGTAAGCGATATCGAGGGCAATGCACGTCCATCATTTCGGAATTTTGAGTTGGGAGCATACGAATTCACCGACAAGGCTGGCTCATTAAGAATCCTGGACTGGGAAGAGAAAGCCAATTGATGATCATGCACTACCGCACACAGTAGATCAGGCTGATCGCGTTATTGCCTCTTCCAAGTCGAACAGGATAAGGGCAGCCATTCATTGCCTGAAGCAGCGGCAGTCGCTAACCTATGCTTTGTCCTTCTTCGCGGAGCCTATCCGGAGGTGAACTAATGGCAAAGCAGGTGAACTGTAGCCGCTGCCTTTTTTTTGTAATCGTGTTCGGCTTCATTGCCCTGCCTCGGCTTAGCTGGGCTGACGAGCGACCGCGACTGTTGGTATTGACCGACATCGGTGGCGACCCTGATGATCAACAGTCGCTGATCCGGCTCATGCTCTACTCAAACGAGTTTCGCATCGAAGGCCTGATTGCGTCTGCGTCTGGAACACCTGGTGAGCTAAAACAGGCGGTAACTCGGGTAGATCTAATTCAGCAGATTGTATCCGCGTATGCTGAGGTACGACCTTCGTTGATTCTGCATGCGGATCGATGGCCAACCGCCAACGATTTGTCCGATTGCATTAAGGCTGGCAACGCGAATCGTGGCCCTGACTACATTGGTGCCGAGCACGACACAGTGGGATCCCAGTGGATCATTGACCGAATTGACGCCGGACCGGAAGAGGATCCATTGAACATTGCAATCTGGGGCGGGCAAACGGACTTGGCCCAGGCGCTTTGGCGTGTAAAAAAAGTCCGCGGCCCAATCGGGCTAGCCGACTTTGTGAGGCGTTTTCGCGTCTACGACATCGCTGATCAAGATAGCATTGCCCGATGGATGCACGGAGAGTTTCCCGGTCTAAATTACATTCTTAGCAAGGCTCGAGAGGGGACCGACAAACGCTCTGCTACTTTTCGCGGGATGTACCTGACTGGAGATGAATCTCTGACTTCACGAGAGTGGATCGAGACCAATGTACGCAGCAAAGGTCCGCTCGGCGCGCTCTACCCAACGAAAACCTGGACCGCTCCGAATCCTCATGCCTGTTTAAAGGAAGGGGACACGCCGTCCTGGTTCTTTTTCCTTCCGCTTGGGGGAAACGTTGCCTCCGACCCGACCCAGCCAGGTTGGGGTGGACAATACGAATTGTCCAACGATGGCTGGTATCGAGATTCCACGAACGGAATCGACGCACGCAAGACTGTCAGCCGTTGGCGTGGTGAGTTCCAAGCAGACTTTGCCAAGCGTATGCTGTGGTGCCTCAGTAAATGACCCGTTCCAATCCGTACAATTGGGCGTGATTGCAGGAATGGAGAAGCCAGCAGCGACGTTGGATTTTGCCCACTGAAGCAAAACAGTGGGTTACAATCAAGAAAAGGCTGGAAAGGTGGTCCATTCTCCTGGACTCCCAGCCTTCTGATTAGTTCGATTTGGCAGACAGTGCAGCACTGCCCCCTGTTTCGCCTGGAAGAGCCAAGTCTTACTCGGTGGCGGCGCTTGTAAACTCGGCTACCAAGGCGGGCTCTTTGGCGCCAGTTGAAAACGCAGATGCTGGCATTTGTTCCGTTTCGGTAGCCATCATCATCTCGATTTGCGGTACGAGATCTTCGACCAATTCCAGCAATTTGCTGATTGCGCCCATCGATTCGCCATTGGCTGCTGGCCCGACAACATCCAAGCGTCCAGCAAGCCGCCCGTCTGCATAAATTGGTAAGCCGGTTGTCCAACGTTCGTGGCGATCCGGCATATTGCTCCTCTGCCAAGTTCCGTGATAGCCTTCCTCAAGCCAAGGCACGTTTAGATCTAAATGCACTTTGCACAGCGACTCGGATTCCGCGAATTCAATCAGCGTTTGCCAAACGGTTTCCCACTGCCGAGTTCCCTGCAATCGAACGGCTTTTTGGCGAGTCCGAGTTGCCCCAGGCTTGGCTGGCTCAAGTAGGCTTAGAGCAAAGTGGGATCCTTTGCGAGCGACCAAAACAACCTCTGCATATCCAAAAGCTTTTGTAGTCACCAAAATCGCGAAAACGACCACAACACTTACCGGCGCCAGCCAGTCTCTGCCTAGATATTGTCCAGCCAGGGCTCCCGCTGCCGTCATGAACGACAAAACGGCCACGGTCAGCAGCAAACCGCGGTCGCCAATTCCTTTGTTCTTCAGCGTGTGATGAAGATGAGCCCGATCGGTGGTATAGATCGATCGACCAGTCAGTTTCCGCCGTATGATCGCCATGCACGAGTCAAGCAGCGGTAAAGAGAGAATGGCCAGCGGCGCAAGAAATGCCACGCTCGCGGGCCCCTTCAATGAGCAGCGTATCGCTAGTGCACCTGTGACCATGCCAATCAGCAAGCTGCCCGAGTCGCCCAGGAAGATGCTTGCAGGTGGAAAGTTGAATACCAGGAATCCCAGTAGTGCTCCACAGAATGAAAAGGCAATCGCTGCTTCGGCAAAGTGGCCGTTTACCGACGCCAGCACACCCAGGGCACCGCAGATCACCGCTCCCAAAGTCGAGCAAAGTCCGTCAGCCCCGTCGATCAAATTAAGCGCATTGGTTGTAGCCAACAACCAAATCACGCTAAAAGGGATCGCAAGTAGGCCTAGATCCAGCCGTACACCAAGCAGTTGGATAACGGACATCTGATATCCGCTGAATACTAGCGTTAATGCCAGAGCGACTTGGCCGAGCAGTTTCTGGCGTCCGCGGAGCGTCCAAATATCATCCGCTAATCCCAGCAGCCAGGTCAAAACCATCACCACAAGCAGAGCCAAAAAGGGACGAATGTGATCTTGGTTCAATACATCGAAATCGTAGTGAAACAAAGCTCCCGAGCAGACAATTAACACAGACAACAATACTGCGGTTCCGCCAGCGCGAGCAATCACACGTCCGTGCAACTTGCGGTGGCCGTCAGGATGATCCACAATCCCCATGCGGATCGCAACATATCGCACTATAGGCGTAAGGCATACCGAGCAGAGAAATCCGCCAATAAAAACTAATGACAATTCAAGCATGCGTTGTGGCTCTGGGGAGGATGTCAAAGCAAGCCAATTGGGCAGTTGGCGATGGCTATGAAGGCCATACTGATTGGCAATGACGAATGCGCCTAGTTTCCCGGAACAACAGAGTTGGGGTCACCCGGCTCAGCGAATAGTATAAGCCGTTTGTGCAAATTTGCACGGCCTTGACGCGTTTAGCGAGTTTTTCACATTTGCCAGGTGAAGAGAATGTGCCCCTTGGACGCCAATGGAGAATGCGATCCACAGAGGCGAAAGCAGGGCAATTATTCCGATTTTGAGCTTCGGTGCGGCTCAGCGCAAGACAATTTATCTCCCGCCGCAGTGCGTCCTCCCATTACGCCCGTCTAATGAGACACTTGAGTTCGTTGGCTGGCCGCAAAGGTTGACTACTGCTTTATGGTGGCCAATTCACCTACTGTGGCCGAGAGAGAGAGAGTGTGTGTGTGTGCTGAGGCTTTGGCGAGTCTGCTAGAGGACTTACGGAGTGTCGGTCATACTTCGAATCTGCAAAACGCTCACCTTCCCATTTGCTCCACACGCAAAGACACGCGTTCTTCCGGAGCTAAGGGCATGAAACCCACCATTTGAGACGTTCTGCCAAACAATTCCGTCGGCGGACATATCTGTCCCGGTCGGTCCAGTAGCTAGAAGCCGCCAATTGTTCGAATCCTGCCCCTGAGAAGTTGGGATGGGCTTGGGCAGAGAAATCACCGCCGAACGGAATCCAGGCGGCTGAGTGGTAGCCAATTTCCACGTAAGACCGTCGAGACTGTAGGCTGCGGTCGTGCGTGATACTGCACCTGGCATATAATCTCCGCCCACTGCTACAAATTTGGCCAGGGTACCTGAAGAATCCCTTTCAGTCTGGCTGACGTCTGTTTGCAGGCTAGTGATTGAAAAGATGCCTTTCGATGGACCGCTGATCAACGGGCAGAGCGTAGTCTGCCAAGCGGTTTGATCTTTGCTGCGAAGATAAATTCTGCAGGATTCAGCCTGTGTCCCTCCAGTTCCGATAAGGGCCCAACCAGATCGCTCGCAGGATAACGCCGAATTGCTAGCGGCAAATCCCGCTTCGGATTCATTAGCCTGGGGAATGGAATCGCTGTCGATTGGTTGCCAGCTGTCGCCACCATCGTGAGATTCGACAATCAGCGTCCTTCCATCGATTGGATCGCCGAAAGCCAAACCGTGCGTCCCGTCATAGAATCGCAATGCGTTAATAAACGCGGCAGCAGCGTCACACGTATACACCAGCCGCCAGTCTTTGCCACCATTGGTAGTTTTCAAAATAACGGCTGGTGTGCCTGCGCTGGCTATGCAAGCATTGTCTTGATCCCAGGCATGGATCGATCTGAATTCCAAGGATTGAAATTGAAGGGGGCCGCATTTCTGCCAGTGTTTGCCTCCATCTCTCGAGCGCACGACAACTCCATTTGCTCCGCAGCTCCAAAGAACTTGGTCGTCTGTAGCACATAAACCACGCAGACTTGCAGTGGACCCAGTGTCGCCAAGATTCACCCAAGTCACCTGCGATTCACCACCTGGAAGCCAAACATTCGTCAGCAAGTTGTGGATGCCTCGCCGACCGTAGGAAGAAGAGTCGGCGGAAACATTTTGAGTTGCAGCGATCTGAGTTGCAGCGATCTGAGTTGCAGCGATCTGAGTTGCAGCAAAATGAGTTGGGGCAATGTGCGCCGCAGCAAACAGGATCCCAACCACGGCAACTGACTCAGCCAAACGCAGTGACCAAAATATTAGCGTTTTGATGAAACAACGGTTAATAACACTCTGTCGCACCTGTGCTATCCTTGTGTCATTTGTTGAAAGACTTTACGTTGTTCGATCAACGCGGCCACTTTGTCTGCAGGTTCCGTTCGGGCTTCCAGCAGAATCCAGCCGGAATAGTCCATGCCCAAGAACAGCTTCATCAATTGTGCGTATGGATATTCGCCGATATTCAATTCACGCACATGGACCGTGTCGCCGAATCGACCTTTAACCATTTTGAAGTTTGCTTCTAGACCGTCTCCGTTCAGATCTTGGTCATTGCAGTTCCAGCAAACAAACACATTGTTGTGGTCGGCGACTCTAAATATGTCGCGCATGGCGGGTAATTCTTGCGTACCAGCTCCATGCACTTCGACGCGAATTCTTTGGCCGTAACCCTGAGCATACTCGGCAACTTCGTTCAATGCCTTGCCGATCTGTTCTATGGTAGCTTCCCGCGATAATTCCTTGGAAAAACCATTGGGTTTCACCTTAACTCCCGTTCCGCCACAATCGTGCATTAGACGGACATACGCCTTTGCCAGCTCGATATTTTCACGTACCTTTAGCGGATCAGCGGAATGGAACTCGCAGTTCGAACCATAGCCGACCAATTCAACTGGACTATCCGCAAAACGCTTGCGGACCTCAGTTCTCTCGCTAGCTGTCAGCGACGGTTCCACATGATGTTTGTGTTGCGTTCTCAATTCCAAACCTGCTACCCCAGATTTTTCGCAAGTAGAAATGAGCGTGGGCAAGTCCATGTCTTTTCCCCACTGGTAAGTGACTAGCCCAAATCGCATGGCGCTTTCCAGAGTGTTACCTAGTGCTGACGTGGTTCGGGCACCAATTGAAAGAGCCGCAAACGATGCAGCAGAGGTTGAAATCGCGTGCCGTCGATTCATTTGATTGTTCATGTCATTTTTCCAGGCAAGTTTTAAGTTGTGTGATGAGGTTTCTTGACGACGTCGGCAATAGAGACTCGTGAAACAATTTGGAATACAAAGACAGTCGACTAATTGTACTATCTGGGCTGGGTCAGGATCGAACCGACGCGCAGTGTGAGTAAAGACTAACCTCAGACGGCACTCGCCAGAGGTCAAGTAAGGTCAAGTTAAGGGTACCAGGAGCAAATGGCAAGCAAGGAACGACGCAGCATTCGAAACAATCACCCTGACGGCAGAAATCTCAAGTTGAAACTTACACGTTCCTTGCTTAGTGCAAACCGGAGAATGGTATGTTTTGCGTTTGCTTCTGCGATAGTCATGTGGCTTGCATACCCGCCGATGGGATTGTTCCCTTTAGCTTGGGTCGCACCCATCGGATGGCTGTTCGCCTGCGAATACAAAACGGTCCTTACTAGGCGCGACTACTTTTGGCTCTGGATTAGCGGATGTGCCTTTTGGTTGGCAACGCTAGAGGGCGTGCGATTGGTCTTCTGGGCATTGTATTTCGGTTGGGTGGCAATATCACTTTATCTGGCGGCATACATTCCACTTTTTGTGGGTGCCACCCGTATACTTCGGCATCGCTGGCGCTGGCCCCTCGAACTGGCCGCCCCGGTGGCCTGGTGTGGTCTCGAGGTCTTTCGCAGCTACTTTTTGACGGGATTCTCGTCTAACACGTTAGCGCATTCTCAGGTGCCATGGCCAACGATATTGCAGATAGCCGACCAGTTAGGTGGCACCGGCATCAGTTTCCTAATGGTTGCCACGGCAGCAAGTTGTCATCAGCTGATTGTGGGCTGGGGAGACCGCAAGTTCGCCTCGGCAGCAGCGGTTTTTTTCGGGTTAGCGACGGCGGTCGCTATCTGCTTGGCATACGGCAGTTGGAGACTAAAGCAGGCCGATGCGCTCGCCCTGGCAGCTCCTTTGATGCGAGTTCTTCTGGTTCAAGAAAACACGCCATCGGTGTATGCCGCCAATGCGATGAATCCAAAGGAAGCTTGGGAGCTGTATCTAGCGGAAACGAGTCGACTAGCCGTCGAGTGGGGCCCCGTAGATCTTGTGGTTTGGCCGGAAACCACTTTTGGCAGCTCGGTAATCGCGTCTGCGAATCTTGCCCCCAGGGGAGGCTATTCTGAAGAAGAGCTGCAGGCTGAACTTGCCGCCTTAAAACGAGATTTCGACTTGCGAATCAGAATGTTGCTGTCGGCGGCTCAAGGGAAAAGCGATTGGCAAACGCTCCCAAGTTCGACGGCCGCCCCCTACCTGCTGATTGGAGTGAACGTGGCAGAAGTTAACAACAATGCTGACAAATTCTTTAATTCCGCGTTATTGGTAGGACCCGACGGCAGAGCACTTGGACGCTACGACAAAATGCACCCAGTGATGTTCGGCGAATACGTCCCGCTGGGCCCCGCGCTGGGATGGCTACGCGACATTTTGGGACCCGGTATACAGGCGGGCGAACATCCCAGCAGCTTTCAAGTTAACCAAGTGAGCATATCTCCCAGTATTTGTTTTGACAGCATGGTACCAAGGCTCATTTCGAGTCAGGTTCGTGAGTTGGTTTCAATTGGGCAAGCCCCTGATGTATTGATCAACATCACTAATGACAGCTGGTTCAAGAGTTCCGCCATTTTGGATCACCACTTGGCTTGCTCGACGCTTTGTGCGGTCGAAAACCGTCGTCCGATGCTGGTAGCTGCCAATAACGGTCTCTCAGCCAATATCGATGGTTCTGGAAGGGTACTGGCGGTATCGCAGCGATCGGCGGCCGGCGGCGTATTTGCCGAGCCACATAGGGACAATCGCTGGGGCCTGGTACAAACCGTCGGTTATCCTTTAGGTTGGCTCTGCTCGTGGATAATCATGGCCTCCTTCTGTGCCGAAACTGCACTTTGGCTCAGGGGAAGAACAAAAGCAACAAAAACCTCTATTACCCCCCCACATTAGCAGGACTTCAAATCGTAATGGGTAGGTCACGTAAGGTATTCGGCTTTTGCCCCCCGGGGCGATGACGAAAAGTTTGACGGTAAGTGTTCAAGCAAATACACTGTGACGAAGGGTGCGTTCCCGGATCGTGCCCTCGAATCTGACAGCTCCTTTGTCAGCCCTTCTCTGTGCCCTCTTTTCGGATCCCACACATGGCAGTTCGTGATAGGAACCTTTTTGCTTGGCAGGCATACGTCATAACGATGACGATCGTTTCCGTTGGGCTGTTGCTGGGCATGTTTTTTCTGTGGCGCAGTGCATCGGACTTGGCCGCCAAGAACGACTCGACTAACGAGCGGCTTCAGCAGGCGACTTCAGAATTCCAAACCGCAGAGCGGAAGATTGAGCTAATGCGTGCCATGATCGGTTACGGCACCTACAGTGACGAAGAAATGCAGGAAAAACTAACTAGTTTTGCCTCAGATGCATCGATGTCGGACGTGGTCGCCGACTACGGTGAAGCGATGAAATTCTTCGCCCCCGGCGTCGTTGAAAAGAACTTGCTAAAACTGCCAACCTACTTGATGGAAACCCTTCGCGCCCGCAATGCTGACATTGAAGCGGCCCGCCAGAAAGTCAATGACTTAACGGCAAAACTCAAGGCGACCGTGGATAGTGAAACCGCAGCTCGCGTGGACGCTGAGACGAAACTCAAGGAAGCCATGAACGACCTTGAGACTGCTCGCCAGGAGCATGCCACGGCTATGGCTGCGGTCAATAAAGAGCGACTAAATACGATCGACATGTTTGACCAGTACAAGAAAAAACTCGATGGCGAATTAAACCAGGTAAAAACGCAGCTTGCCACGGTCGAGGCGGACAACAGCAGCCTTATGGTCAAGAACGAAGATTTGCAGGACCAGCTGAACAAGGTCAACGAGCCTGATTTTGCTTCACCTCAAGGCAAAATCTTGAGTGTGCAGAATGGTGGCACACGCGTTTGGTTGAACCTGGGCAGCGCAGATGGCTTACGAGTGGGAGTGCCCTTTAATGTACTTGACGAATCGTCTGTGGTCATCAGCAACGCCGAACCCAAAGCTAATATTCGCGTCACGCGAGTTGTTGACGAGCACTTGAGCGAAGCTCGCGTCGAAGATCCCGACTTTCGCAACATTATCTTGACCGGTGACCTAGTGTACTCGACTGCCTGGCGCCCGGGTCGAAAAGTTGGATTCGCCTTGGTGGGCCTGATGGACATCAATGACGACGGCAAGGACGACATCGACCAAGTGCGAGAGCTTATTAAGTTGGCGGGTGGAACCATTGATGCAGAACGCACATCGAAGGGCGCAGAAGTTAAGAATCCAGGAATCGACCACAACACGTCCTGGCTGGTGATGGGAACGGACTTGACTTTGCCAGCAAACGCAACGGCTGAAATGCGAGAAGAACAACTGGAAAAGCAAAAGAACTATGAAGATTTCATAAAAGTCGCCAGATTGAATGGCGTACAACAGATTTCGCTTGATAAGCTGATGGGGTATTTGAAAGCTAGCAGTTCAGATCGCACCATTCCGCTGGGAGATCGGCTTCAAGGCAGTGCTTTCCCGATTCGGCCGGAAGTGACGCCGCCAGCTAGCCGGGGTAGCGTTAGCGAGATTTTCAAGCCCAGGTCACCCGCAAGGTAATGGAACGAAAAAAACCAATTTGTTTACCAATTGATTGACCCGCGTTGCGATGTTCGTTACAATCTACGAAGTTGTCGCAATACCCCCAGTTTAACATGTCAGTTCACACAAGATTTTCACGACGCTCCTTTGAAGGATCACCCATGAAGAAGATTATTCTGGCACTGTGTTTGTGCGGCATTGTAGTGCCCGCATACGCACAGGAGACGTTGCCGGCCACCCCGGAAGTCGTCAGCGAAGTCCCAACTGTTTTTCACAGCGGGTGGGCCTGCCTGGATGCAGACGGCAACATCAAAGGTCAAGTTGTCACTGTTGGCGATAATGCCCAGTCCTCGCCCCAGGGCGGAGCCATGGTGGAACTGATCGACGCAAACGGACTGGTTTCATCCGGCAAGGCTGATGAAGCTGGAAACTTTGTTCTCGCTGGCGTTAAACCAGGTGTTTATCGACTGTCGGCAGTCAGTGCAAAGGCCTTTGCTGCACATGCGATTCAAGTACTCGCTCACCGACCTGAGGTGGATGTTAATCTCTCTGTTTACGCGGCTTCGCTGTCACAGCAAAAGGTCGACGAAATCCTTCGGTCATTGTTCGTACCAGCTCCGCAGCAGCCAGCTGAGTACGGTCCGCTGCAAGAGCCAGCAATGCCATTCGCTCAGTCGCAACGCGTTGCCACGTCGAACGGCTTGGTCAATGGCCGAATCGTCTTCTCTTACGGCAGCGGTCCTGCTGATCAGCACACCGTCAAGGTTTTGCGAAACGGCGAAGTGGTTGATACAGTGAACGTCGACCGAATGGGCTTCTTCAGCTTCCGACCAAGCACTCCCGGTTCGTACGACTTGGTTGTCGGTGGCATTGGGCACGGCGTTGTCGGCTTGGAAGTTGTCTCTGAAGACGAGACTCGCTTGAGCTCTACTAAAGCCAACACAAAGTTTGTTGCGACTAAGGCTGACTTGCTAGTTCAGCAGTCGTTGCTCGTACCTGTTGCAATGCCTCCAGCTCCAGAGCAAACCGTTGTTGATCAGCCAGAAGGTATTATTATGGACGAAGGTATCATCGGTCCTCCAATCGTCGGCGGTGGCGTTCCGATGCAAGGCGGTGGATTCGTCGGTGGCGGCGGAGGAGGAGGATTCGGTGGCGGCGGAGGAGGATTTGGTGGTGGCGGCGGGTTTGGAGCAGGTGGATTGCTCGGCATCGCCGGACTGGCAGTTGGCGTAGCTGCTCTAGCTAACGACGACGGTTTCACTCCACCTCCAGCAACTCCCGTAACTCCCTAGTCTTCGCATTCTCCAGCGAGACCAAATTTTCAAGACCGCAAGCGAAACCGCTTGCGGTTTTTTATTTGCTTTGTCGGAGCTATCAGCCGGATCAGCGAAAAGTGCGGATATCTACAGCCAAGGCGCGGATTTAGTGCTGGCGGGCAGGGGCTTCGGCACGAAAATCGCAGCCCGCCGATGGCCCGACGCTTGGCAGGCAATCATCTGTAGCAGCTCCGGCCTTTGCAAGCGCGAGAGAATTGCTAAAGCTCTTGTCTAAGTATGCCTAACTATAGGCTGCAAGAAAAAGAAGATCGTTAGAAGCAACCCAAAGAGTCATGCCTGCGAATCTTCGAATCGTTTTAGCTTTCGGTCCAATGTCGAACGTTCAATCCCCAACAGCTGGGAGGCCTTAGACTTATTTCCGTTAGTATGTTCCAGCATTTTCGTTATATGAATCTGCTCGAGCTCGCTCAAAGTGATAGGCTCGAACAAAGCCGAGGAGTCAGGCGTTGACTGAGTGGGCTGCAGTAGATCTGCTTGAGGGGCAAGGGATGACAGGCTGATGTCATCGACCCCGATCGACGGATTGTTGCCTAAGACAATGGCTCGTTCCATGACGTTTCGTAACTCGCGAACATT
>JAGQPR010000189.1 GCA_020426625.1 Planctomycetales bacterium | reverse complement strand
TATCGCCAATGGTACCTTCGAAGATTTGACTGGCTTGACCGAGACGGGCTCGCTACTCAGCGGTAATGCGTTGTCCGGCTGGATCGTAGCCGACGGATCTCAAGTTGAATTGTTCCAGTCTGCTGACAGCGACCTGGACGTGGACCATCTGTTGGAGCTCGGGGCAGACGGCGGAGCTACCGGCGTCTCGCAACACGTCTTGGGTTTGGATACCGGCAAAGTGTACCAATTGTCCTTCGAATTGAACGAGACCGTTGCGTCTAGCGAAAAGCTGGAAGTGTATTGGAATGGTGAGAAAGTTGCCGAGTACGATCCGTCAGCGGAAGTTCAAGAATACACGCTGACGATGCGGGCAGGCAGTGGCAATGGAACAGACACGCTAACCTTTCTAGCTGGCGGACACAATGGCCAGGCATCAATGCGTTTGGATAACATTCGCATGATTGCCACCAGCAACCTGTTGGTCAACGGTTCTTTTGAAAACCCCTTTGGCACTGAAACGACGCCGGATGGTCACGTTGGCAACGGCATTCAAGGATGGACGGAAGATTCACCGAACTCGCAAGTGGAAATCGTCAACTCCGGTTCATTTGCTGACTCTGCCGATGGCGACAACGTACTGAGCCTGGGTCAAACGAGTGCGACGCGTTCCATCTCTCAGCAGGTCACCAACCTTAACGAAGGTTCGAAACTGACTCTGGGGCTGGACGTGGCTGCCCTCGGATCGACCTCAGCCGCTAACCTAGAAGTTTTTTGGAACGGACAACTGGTCGCCAAGATCGGCTCGCAAGACAGCCAACTCAGTCGATTTGAATATGAAGTCATCGGTGGCAGCGGCGATGGCTCGGACACTTTGCGATTGGTCAGCACCGCCACTGGAAACGCCATCGCGGTGGATAACGTCACTTTGGAAGAAAGTGAACTGGATCTGGTCACCATTGACGAATCGACTGGTGTTACTGCCGCCACTGCCGACCAATTGGCAGTTCACGCAGACAACATGAAGCTGCTGGACGGAGTCACTGTATACGCTCGACGCATGGACTTGTTCGGAAACGTTGTGGGTACGGCCAACCTGGTCAATGACGGTGGTCGCATCGGAGTCGCTGGCAATGTGCAAGCGGGCTTGAGTAACCAAATTGGGATGGACGCTGCTAGTGGCATCACCGAACAAGTCGTGATGGAATTTGAAACCGCTTTTACCGGAGGTTTATTCACCTTCTCACGCCTGTCCTTGAACGAGGGCAACCTAAACGGCTCTGCGGGAAATGAGCAGGGACGATGGCAAGCGTTCAGCAAGGGGCGCGTCGTTGCATCGGGAGTCTTTTCGGCGACGTCTGGACAGCAACTGGGCAGCGTGCAGATCGACCTGCCACCCAATGTAACTGCGGATTCGTTGGTCTTCTCTGCATCCAAATACTCCCAGGGACAGCGCGGTGCAGCGTCCGACAGCAGCGATTTCTTCTTGGGCACCGTGACGGTCAACCAAGTAGCTGACTCCGTTTTGGCCGAAGTGGAAACTCAGGCTGGTCAGCCGACTCCCCTGGGAATAGTTTTAACCGATGCGGTAGACCCGCAACACACGACCGTCACAATTAGCGGCGTACCATCTCATGCAATTCTGTCGGCAGGTACCGACAACGGCGATGGCACATGGACCGTTCCGGGAACCGAGGTTGACGGACTAACGCTGCGCACACCAACAGCCTTTGCTGGCGACGTGGAACTGTCTGTCAGTATCAATGCGCTGACTCACAATGCAGCTGAGCCGATTCAACGCGATTTGGGGACGATTGAGATCGAGGTGGACAAAGCCGTCGATCCGAGCAATTTTGTTGCTTCACAGGCGTTCGAAGAGACCGCGGTTGAAGGCCGGTTCGCTCTGATCCAACAAATTCTGGCGGTTGGAAGCACAGACGTGTTCGACCTGGCTGTCAACGTGTCCCAACTGGATGCGAATGACACTGTCGACGTCTACTGGGCAGGAGAAAAGGTGGGAACCATCAGCCTTGCCTCCGTACCCGATGGCCAATTGCGGCTGGATGTTCGCGCTGGCACTGGCGACGGATCGAACACCCTGGAATTCCGGTCTACCAATAAAGCCGACGGCCTGGGCGTCGAACTAGATCTGGTGCGCATGACGGCATCAACCAACATGTTGGTCAATGGTTCCTTTGAAAACACCACAGGTATGACTGCTGCAGGATTCGGCAACTTCGGCAATAGCATGGTCGGCTGGACGCTGGACACCGATGGTATCATCGTAAGTCAAGAGAACTTTGAAAATGGAGCCGAGGGTTGGAGTAACAACCAGACCACAGACTCTGAAACCACTGAATTGACAGAATTTTTGGGGCGATTCGGAGGATCCGATGGGGAACAAATCGTCCACAAGACATTCCAGCTGAGTGGCGATCATGGCTTTGCAGTTGTCGAATTTGATTTCTTAAAGCTGGATTCGTGGGATTCGAGCACGGGCCATGCTGGTTCCAACGAAGCGTTCAATGTCTTCATCAATGACGGACAGGTGATCGCCTTCGAACCAGAAGCAGCCGTAACCATCGGCCAGCAGATGGGATTAGATGGCCTCACAGGCGAGAACGGCAACATCCGGTTCGTAATCACTTCCAGTGGTGAAGATTCCGCAATGTTCGGTACGAACGGACGTCATTGGGGCGATCGAGTCTATCATGTACGGCTGGAAATCACCGATCCAGGTGATTCGGTCAAAGTGGGCTTTGGTTCGACCTTGAATCAGGGCATCAACGATGAGAGCTTTGGTATCGACAACGTCGCCGTATATGAAACTGATTCGCCAGACGTCAACCTTGAAAGCGGTGTATTCAATTCTGCTGGCAATCGATTCGAAGCTCACAATCCACGCGGGGGTGTTGAAGCTACCGATGGCGACTACTGGATGGATATGGGAGGTAGCCCAGGAAATCTCCAGATGTCACAACATGTTCCTGGCGCGGTCAACGGACAGTCCTACGTGTTGTCATTCGATTTGGCCGATTCCGTTCACGATACCACTGACGGTTTGAAGGTCATATGGAACGGCGAGGTCATCGCTCAGATCGATGGGCAGGACAACACCATGGATCGCTTCCAATTTGAAGTGGTCGGTGGTAGCGGTGATGGCAGCAATACATTGACATTTGCTGGCACCGGAGAATTCAATTCTTTCGGCGTTTCGTTGGACGACGTCCGGCTGGAAGCTGGCGCACCGCAACTCATCTCCTTTGCCAAGGGAGCGGATGCCAGCGAGCAATCACCGAATTTGATCGTCAATGGTAGCTTTGAAGACAATGAGACCAACGATCGGAGCTGGGGTGTATTCAACAGTGTTAGCGGCTGGACGACGTCACGTGGCGAAGGCATCGAGATTCAAGAGAGTGTCGCTGGCTCGGCAGCGGAGGGCAACGCCAAAGTTGAACTGGATAGTCACGATTTTGGCGGCGAGGCGTTGGGCAGCAATAGCGGCATGATGCAAGAAGTACCCACCGTAGAAGGTGAGCACTACAGCCTAAGCTTTCAATACTCGCCACGTCCCGGTGTCGCCGAAGCCAGCAACGCTATCGGCGTGTACTGGAACGGAGAGCGTTTGGACATTATCTCTGGCTCCGGCGTAGGCAAGGGAAATACTCAATGGACCACGTACACTTTCGAAGTGGAAGGAAACGGTGACGTCGGTCAGTTGGAGTTCCGCGCTCTGGGAACGCAAGATTCGTTGGGAGGCTACATCGACGACGTGCAAATGTTCGCAGTGGATAGCTCCGAGCCTGGAGTGGGTGAAACTCAGGGAGTTGCCGGTAGCGAAATCCCCTTGGGAATTGAATTCACACAGACGCTGGACGCGTCGAGCACGGTTACTATCAGCGGTCTACCCACGGGAGCGGTATTGTCTGCAGGCAATCAAAACAGCGATGGCAGCTGGACTGTTGCAGCAGATGAAGTCGAGAAACTGAGCGTGAGAACACCGGCTCACTTCGCTGGCGATCTAGTTTTGAAGATCGAGTTGGACGGAGAGTCGTTCGGCGCGGAAGTTGAGAGCGTGGCTGAATTGTTCTTGACTGTGGAAGCAGCCGAGGATCCATACGACTATGCAGATGACGATCCCTTTGAATTGCAACAACCGGGTATTGTATTGGACGCGACGACCTGGGGCGGATTTGATGAATTTAGTGCCGATAGCCGTGGATCCAAAGTAGGCGACACGTTCATTCCGGTTGATCCCGATCAGACCTATATCCTTCGTGGTTTCGCCATGTCAGGCGACGAAGGGGGCGAGGGCTACGATGCTGGAAACCGCCAGTACTTCGGATACGCCACCTACGACATCGACAAGAATCACATCGCGCCATGGAATTACATGAAGCATGGAAACGCTGTAGACACCGCATTGGCTCAGCCGCTGAAGCCGGGCGATACGGTGATCCACTTGAATGACGTATCGGGATGGAGCAACAGTTCAACGGCTTGGTATAGTCGCGCATTGGCTTGGTACGGTTATACTGACAGCACCGGCCACACCTACGATGATTATACTTACACCAGAAACGTTGACTACGGTGACTATGGTCAAGGCCTATGGGACGCAGATGGCATTGACTATGAAAACAACGTCATTCATCTGAAAGCGCCATGGGATGGACCAGCGCTGGAGTCCGGTGCAGCAGTTCGCAATGCGACCAGCGGTGGCACGTACCAGTACGCTGCGCTCAGCTACGGAAAAGTGCCCAATGAATGGACTGAGTACGATGCGCTGATCGGTGGCGGTGAGATTGAGGATGGGCGTGGAAATTACACACAGTTTCGCCCCGGCACTGCGTATATCAAGCCGCTGGTACTGACCAATTATCAAAACGCCACGGGCGAAGCGGGCCTGAACGAAGTCCATTGGAAAGATGTCGAGATCGTGTCCACGACGCCAGTGGTCGAGGCCGGTGATAGTGTGCGGCTGACTTCGGGTGTCGAAGACCCCGAGGGTCAGGAAGCCACGTTTAATTACACTTGGAAGCAAATCGGTGGTCCTGCCGTCGACATCAGCGATGTCAACGCAGCTGAGCCAACTTTCAATGCTCCCAATTTGTCAGGCGATTACACACTAACGTTCGAAGTCGAAGTCCAAGACGGTGACCAAATTCGTACCGAAGCCATCACGGTCAAAGTTTCCGACAACGTCGCGCCAGAGATCGAAGTTGCCGATTCGATAACCATCCATGAAGGCGAGAACGCTCGTATCCCGGCTTTCATTTCCGACCCAGACCGAGACGATCTGCAGATCTCTTGGAAACAAGTATCAGGCCCTGAAGTCGAATTGAGCGATCCGACAGTCGCCCAACCCAGATTTTCTTCAAACCTGACAGAAGACGCTGTCGTCCGCTTTGAAGTCACCGCCAATGACGGCGAATTCGAGCGGTCCGAAATCGTCGAAATCCACATCGTTGCCGATAATGAAGATCCAGAGATCGACGCAGCCGGTGCACTGGTCGATGACACGACCTTTGGTGGCCAAGATTCGATCACTCGCGATCGCCAGGGATCTGCAGTCGGCGACACGTTCATTGCCGTCGAAGCGGGCAAATCGTACAAGCTGACTGGCATGGCCATGTCGGGCGACGATTCGGGCGAGAACTACGATCCCAACAATCGTCAGTATTTTGGTTTCGCAACCTACGACATCGACCAGAACCACATCAGCCCACTACACTACATGAAGTACGGCAATGCCGCGGATACCACCTTGGCTGAGCCACTGAAACCGGGTGACACCGTCATTCATTTGAACGACATATCCGGCTGGAGCGACAACGCTGCTTGGTACACTCGCTCGTTGGCGTGGTACGGCTACACCGATAGCACGGGCCACACGTACGACGATTATACCTACACGCGAAATGTTGACCGTGGCGAATATGGCGAGGGACTTTGGGATCCCGATGGAATCGACTTTGAAAACAAACTCATCCACCTGAAACAGCCTTGGCAAGGCCCCACTCTGGAATCGGGAGCTGCCGTGCGCAATTCGAGTAGCGGTGGTACCTATCAATACGCCGCGCTCAGCAGCGGTAAAGTCCCCAATGATTGGACAGAGTTTGACGCCGTCATCGGTGGCAGCGAAATTCAAAACGGCAAGCCAGACGCACAACTGTTCCGCCCTGGTACCGCCTATATCAAACCACTGATTTTGTTCAACTACCAAGGTGGAACTGACAATTCGGTCACTTGGTCCGATGTGGAAGTCATCGAGGTGGATGCGGTCGTAGAGCCAGATTCGCGAGTGACGTTGGCAGCCGATGTTGATGTGCACGAAAAGAATGAAAACATCACCTACACCTGGAAGCAAACCGGTGGACCGGCCGTCGAATTGGATGATATCAATTCCAACCACCCAGGGTTTGTCGCGCCGAACACGGGACGCGAATACGATTTGACTTTCGAAGTCGAAGTATTTGACGGCGTCAACCGTGTGACTGATACAGTGGTCGTCAGTGTCAACCAATCTCATGTCGATGGCAGCAGCGCCAATGACAAGCTCGAGGGTGGCATCGGTAACGACCGACTGAACGGCAAGGCGGGCGACGATGTGCTGGACGGAGGTCGTGACAATGACACCCTCCTAGGTGGAACTGGTAACGACCAGCTGATCGGCGGTGAAGGCGACGACTTGTTGGACGGCGGCGACGGTGACGACGTATTGTTCGGCGACCGTATAACCGCGATGCAGTTTGACGGTGTAAACGACTATCTGACAATCGATGCAGATGGCATGCCCATCGACGACGCATTCACGGTGTCTGCAACCGCCAAACTGGACGCTCACGACGACTGGGATGTGATCATTGAAAAGGTCGCGCCGGACGGTCGCAACGACTTTATGCTTGGATTTATCCAGGGCAAATTGGTTGTAGAACTAGGCGATAATGACGTTTGGGAAGGTGGTGTCGACAACCAGAAATATGAAATAGCCGACGCTACAGATCTGATCGGCGAATTCCATACCTACGACTACACCTATGCCAACGGTAGCATCAGCGTATTCATAGATGGCCAATTGGCGAAAACAATCGACAATGTCGGCGAATTCCACGCCAAGAAGGAGGGGTTGGTACTGATTGGCGCGGACACCGACAATTATCCCAATCCAACCTCGGATCGTTTCCAAGGCCAAATCAGCGACGTGCAGGTGTTTAACCGCGCTTTGAATGCTACAGAAATTCAGAGCGACAAGTCCTCCACGAATGGCTTGGTTCTGCATATCGATTTCGAAGGCGACGAACCGCTAGCAGACAAGTCGGGTAATGGATTCAGTGCGACCTCAGGTGTGCCAGCCAAGTTGGCAACAACCGAACTGGGCGGCGACGACCGATTGGATGGTGGTGCTGGCAATGACACACTCGAAGGCAATGGTGGCAACGATCGCCTACGCGGTGGTACAGGAAACGACACCCTACGTGGCGAGACAGGCGATGATACGTTAGTCGGTGGTGTCGGCAACGATGTCATCGACGGTGGCCAGGGAACCGACAAGAGCGTTTTTTCCGGCAAGATCTCGGATTACGAAATCACTCGCCTTGGCGATGGATCCTATCGCGTGGTGGACACCCGTACCAACGGTGACGGTACGGACATCGTTTCCAATGTCGAAAACTTTGAATTCGCTGACGGTACGCTGGGCGAAGACGAAATACCGCTCATGAATCGCATGACGGATCTGGGTGGTGTCGCCGGAGGGCAACAAGTTACCTTCCGCATCACCGGCGACCACTATGACCCCAAGAATGTCGAAGACGACGGCGTTGGTTCGCCAAAGTACCAGATCTTTATCAACGGCGAACGATTTACGGCTGAAGATGGTAGCAATACGTTCGAAGTTCAGGCCAATCGCAACCGCGTGATTGCCGATGGAGTCGATCGCGATGGTGATGGAGTCGGCGATCGCGTTCAAGGTCGCGACGTTAACGATTTTGAATTTGTGTCGATTCGCGTTCCCGCAGGATTGGATGTGAAGACAGCTGAGATCCGCTTTGTTAACGATGCCTATGACGGCACGACTGACAATGACCAGGACAAAGTGTTCTACGAAGACCGTAATTTGATCGTGGACCACGTTCACATTGGCGGCCAATTGCAAGTAGATGGAACTTACCTGGGTGGGCAGACTTTTGAAGCCGAGGACAACCAGTACGCCTTTAGAAATCAAAATGGCAGGGCGCTGGGCTCGGCCGAGGGCATGTACTGGACCGGCAACGTGTCGTTCTTTACTGACGGCGTCGAGATGGAGACTCCCGATGTCACTCAGGTCGCATTGGAGGTTAACGGAGACACCGCGACGTTACAGGTATCCGGAAATGCAGCTCCTTACAATAAGATCGAGCTTGTCAGTGGTGATGCCGTGGTGGCCACAGTTTACTCCAACTTGCAGGGTGATTGGAAATTTGCAGGCAATGTGGAAAGCGAGTCTTTGGATTCAACCTTGACGGTTCGTGCCACAAACAACAGCGGGCAAGTTGAGGAATTGCCTGGTATCAAGCTCGCCAATTTGACAGGCACAGATGGTAACGACAGCTTGTTTGGAACCGACGGCGACGATGATTTCACCGGCGGAGCTGGCAATGACACAATCGACGGTCGAGCAGGACATGATCAAGCTCGCTACGAGGGTTCGGTCAAAGACTACACGGTGACGCGATTGGCCGATGGCTCTTTGGAAATCAAAGACAACCGCCCGGGACGAGACGGTGTCGACACTCTAGTCAACGTGGAAGAGTTCATCTTTGCCGAAGGTAGTTTCACTGCAGACGATTTGTTGCAACTGGGGGATGTGCCCGTTGACCTGGGAATTCGCTGGGGCGATGAAGACCGCATCAGTCGTGAAGCAATTAGTGAGACAGCGACGTTCAGCAATCTTCCAACCGGCACGACATTGAACCGGGGAATCCGCAACGTAGATGGTACCTACACCGTGCCGATTTCAGAGCTCGAGGGCTTGCGGGCCTTCTTGCCGCTGTCGACCACCGGGACCGCCAACATGACCTACGAGATACTCGGCGAGAACCATTTTGAGCTGGGCGAGGGAGGGACGTTTGGCGCCGATCTGGATGGCGACAAGCTTGGAACCGAGCTAGAGGCTGGGGCCACTTCGCTGACATTCACGACTTCGCGTGCAGTTGCTGGCGCCGCTCAGTACTCCATCGTTTCGGAGGAGACTCATGGTGGCTTTGCGGACATCCAGGACCGTACGCACCCAGGTTATGGCCAATACATGTTGGTCAATGGGGCTGCTGAGCCTGGCGTCGTCTTAGCCAATACGCTAACGGGGCTGGAGCCGAACACGGAATATCGGTTTGAGGCCTACGTAGCCAATGTTGCTGGAGGAATCAAACCCGATTTGAATTTCAATATCAACGGACAGCAGATGTACTCGACTGGCCCGATCGATGAGCCTAGTCGTGTAGATCCTCAGTCGAACTGGAAGCAAGTTGAGTTCCGCTTTACAACCGATAGCAGCGGTCGCGTCGATTTCACGCTCGAGAATGCAGCTGGTGGTGCCAGCGGAAATGATTTCGCTATCGATGACATTTCCGTCCGCAAGGTCATCGACAAGACGATTGCCTTCAACTTGGCGACTGGCAGCGAAGGTAACGACGTAATGTTCGCTGCCGAAGACGGCTCGAGAATCAACAGTGCCGCTGGCGACGATATTGTCATAGGCAGCAATTCCCGCGATGTGTTGGACGGAGACACGGGAGATGACATGCTGTCCGGCGGTGGTGGCAATGACACCATCTATGGCCGATCTGGCAATGACGTGATTCAAGGCGGCGATGGCAATGACTGGATTATGGCCGGTGCGGGAGTGGACATTGTCAGCGGCGGCGACGGTATCGACACCATCGCTCACTGGGATTCAAATGCCGGGGTGTATGTAAATCTGCAAACGCAAACGGTGGCGGGCGGCTTTGCCGCAGGCGATCAAATCAGCGGTTTCGAACAAGCTGTTGGTTCGAACTACAACGACACGATCATCGGTTCCGACGGAAACAACGGTTGGCTCCGTGGCGGCGGTGGAGACGATGTGATTCGAGGTGGAGCTGGCAATGACCGCCTCATCGGCGACGGTGGAGCGGACGTACTAGAAGGCGGCGAAGGAGTAGACACCGTTGACTACTACAGCTCAAACTCTGGTGTGGACGTTAACCTGGCCAATCAAACCGTCAGCGGGGGCCATGCCACTGGCGACCAAATCTCGGGCTTTGAGAATGCCCGTGGCTCCGACCATAACGACGTGTTGACAGGCTCTGACGATGCCAACAACTTCGATGGACGCGACGGAGACGACGTCATCAACGCCGGTGCCGGAAATGACTACATCACTGGTGGAGGTGGAGCAGACGTGATTGACGGTGGTGAAGGGATCGACACCATCAATTACTCGTACTCTCGCGAAGGCGTCAATGTCGACCTGCAATCGCACCGTACTGCAGGCGGAGATGCCGAAGGTGATGTGATTAGCAACGTCGAAAACGTGTACGGCTCGAATCAGGACGACGTGCTGGAAGGCGACGAGCAGAATAACACGCTGGTTGGCCGAGATGGCGATGACTTCCTGGACGGTCGTGGCGGCAACGACTACTTGTCCGCTGGTGATGGCAATGACATCTTACGCGGAGGGGAAGGCAACGACCGCTTGATCGGTGGTGCAGGCGATGACACGCTGGAAGGTGGAGAAGGCGTTGACATCTTGCAAGCTGGTGATGGCAATGATCGCCTGCTGGGCGGCGCTGGCAACGACCGACTGGACGGTGGGGCAGGTGACGATACGCTCGTTGGCGGTGTTGGAGCAGATCGCTTGGATGGTGGCGAAGGCCGTGACACAGTCGACTATTCAGACAGCGAATCAGGAGTGACCGTTCTGTTGTCCGACACCGACGTGCATGGACCTCAAGCTCGCAAAGCTGCCCAGGGAATCGGCGGCGACGCTCAAGGCGACCAGCTGACCTCGGTGGAAAACGTAATTGGCAGCTCGCATGATGACTATGTCTTTGGTTCCAACGACGGCACCGAAGCCAAGTTGGGTGACGGTAACGATGTGTTCGACAACGAATACAATCAGAAGGTTACTGACATCGTCGACGGTGGCGCAGGTAACGATACCATCTGGACGGGCGACGGTGACGACATCCTGGACGGTGGCGAAGGCAACGACCGGTTGTATGGAGAAAGCGGTGATGACCGACTGACGGGTGGCGCTGGCGACGACATTATCCACGGTGGTTCCAACACCGAGTACATGGTGTCGCTGAATGAATCGGGGCAAGGCCAGTACATGATCGTCGATAACTTTAAGGGTTTCCCCGCTGAGCAGGTTACCTTTGCCACGCAAATCCAATTGACCGGCGATAACAACGCTCCTCTGATCTCCTATTCAGCTGAAGGCCGGCACAATGAGTTCCTGGTCAATACGTTTGCTGATGGAACGGTCCACATCGGCGTAGCCAACACTCACGTTGGCTTCCATTCAGCCGTCAATTTGTACGATGGTCAAATGCATGATGTCGCCGTTACTTGGGACAGCGAGACAGGCGATGCCAAATTCTTCGTCGATGGTAAATTGGCCGGACAGGTCAACGTCAGTGCCGGTGCCAAGATCGCTGATGGAGGCACACTAATATTCGGTCAAGAACAAGACACTGCAGGTGGTGGCTTTGACGCCAACAATGTACTGCAAGGTCGAATCAACGACATCCGCATTTTCAACGGCGTGCGGACTGCTGAGCAAATAGCCAACGATGCTGCTGGCAACATCGTCGACACCACTGAGTCCCGGCTAGTCAGCCGCTATCCCTTTAACGAGGGCGGCAACGTTGCAGAAGACTTTGTCGGACGCAACGATCTTCGACTAGAGGGTGGCGTCGCTCGATATGTTCCATCAACCGGAGATTACGATACGGCAGTGTTCTCCGGCAAATCCACTGATTATAGCATTCAGCAGACGTCAAATGGCAACTACGTCGTGCGGGATCTAAGTGGTAACGACGGAACCGACACGTTGTACAGCATCGAAGCCTTTGAGTTTGCCGACGGTAAATTCCGTATGGTCGAGGGCGAATTGGTGGCAGTAAACGAAGGCAGTCATGAAGCCAGTGTGTTTCACGTAAGCTCAGGATTCCAGGCAGTTGATGGCGCAGGTGGCACAGACACCATTCAGTTCACTGGGTCACTTACTGACTACAGCGTCGTGAAAGTCAGCGATGGTTCACTGCTGGTGACCGATCGACGCCCCGATTCACCCGACGGTGTTGTCGTGATTCGCAACGTCGAGAATTATCTGTTCTCCGATGGCTTGCGAATGCACAGCGATTTCTAGTCAGCGGTTTGCCAACCGCCTCCAAACGCACTCCAGCCCGCTGGAGTGCGTATTACTCCGGCACAGCCTGTGACCGCGAGTCGAGTTGTAGATAACAAAAGAATTTACTCTTCAGTGACCGACTCATGAATATCCAACAGCCCCATTCGTTCGCTCGCATCGAACGCAAACTGGCAGACTGTGAGATAGCTTTAAGTGGTCGCGGTATTTCAATTGTCGATCTTGCGACAGGAGCGAGAGCGGAATACCCAGCGTCCTTGGGGCTCTGCTTCACCGACGCGTATCTGCCCTTGCCCACAGTTCAAGACAGTAGAACTCAAATTGCTTCCTTTTCCGCACCAAATGGTAACTGGACCGAACAGGAATTGAGCCATAGTAGTGCCGCTGGAACACTGCGTTTGTGGGATGCGCCCCAACAGGCGAACTCAGCTCATTTCCACTTGGATTTAACTGTCGAAGAAGGTGCTTGGGGTAACGCCCTCTTCCTGTTCGACTACCAATCGCAAGACAGTTTCAAGTATGTCGGTGGGCGAATTGGAGCCAACTACTGGACGATTGGTTGCTACCAAGATGGCGGATTTAAGGATTTGACGCGTTGCCCGGAGTCAATTCCTTGCGATACGTGCCTGGGCTTGGATATCGTGATTGAAAATGACGCAGTGATGCTGTTCTTTAATGGTCAGCTCAAAGTTCGCCATGAATTCCTTTCTTGTTTTTGCGGTTCCACATTTGGGACTTTGCACAATTCATCCGCTATCCATTTAGCCGAGCTTCGCCAATGCCAGTGGGTCGGGGCCTCTGCCGATCATCAAACGGGTAGGCGTACAGGACCGGGTGGTCGAACTGCAGCAACTTCGGATAAACAGCAGACTCGGGCCAATCAGCAGCCGGCGGGTCGCCGTCCCCTGCCTGGCAGGCAAAATTCGCTGGTTGCGAAAGTTGATTCGACGGCTGCTGCAATGGACCAATCATCCGCCAGCTCAAAAAGCTGCGCAACCCACCTCAACTCAGAGATTTGGTCCGACGAACTTCCATCCATGCCAACCTTCGAGTTGTTAGAGATCAGTGAGCGTCGTAAGAGTGAGTTGAAATCGCGTGCCAAGGCCAAATCGCACTCAGACGATCTTGAGATCTTCACCGACTAATGCATCCGCATAAGACGGTGAAACCGAAAAAAGCTTACACCATATCCAACTTCGGATGGCCTACTCCTACACCAATGAGATCAAGGAGCAATTCGAGAAGTCCGGCTTCAATCTTGAGACGCTCGACGATTCGGAAGCCTTGGCCCTGTATCTTGGCGGCCATATCGAAGACATGCATGGCTGCCAAGGTTATCCGGTTTTTGAATTTGATGAAGTAAGACACATTGATTCCGACAACGAGGGATTTCGCGAATTTGCCTCATTTGACGACGAAATATGACACTTCTCGCTAATCGACACCAATTCAACTTACTCTCCCAAGGGCCGTTGGGAGAGTCGCGAGCGGGCACACGCTAAGC
>JAGQPR010000188.1 GCA_020426625.1 Planctomycetales bacterium | reverse complement strand
GACTTGCTAGCCTGGTCCTCGCTGATCGGTGACCGTGTAATGACAGCCACTGCAATAGCCATTCAAGACTCGGTCCTCATCACTCTGCAAGTTTCAGAACTAAGAGCTGCGATGGATGCCGATTCACGCCTGGGATACGAAGTCATGCAAGCCGTTGCCGGTGCACTTTCTCGACGGTTGCTCGCAACCCGCTTGCAACTGTTAGACTTATACGGACGCTAAGAGAAGCCTAACTATCTAACTGGAGGGGTTGTGTCTGATTACCGTGGCGACCAAGTGGAATCCGACAGCTTGCGCCGCTTGAACAAGGATGAATTCGACAAGCTGATCAAGATGCTGGCAGACCAAGGTTACACCGTTCTGGGGCCGAAGGTGCGTGATGAAGCCATCGTGTATGAAGAAATCAACGGACTAGCTGACTTGCCACAGGGGTACCGCGACGATCAGCAGCCAGGGCGGTATCGCGTCGCGCAAGTTGGACACAACAACTACTTTGAATTCAATGTAGGCCCTCAATCTTGGAAGCAATTTCTGTTTCCCCCGAAGCTGACCGTCGGCACCGCTGAGCGCGATCCGGCGAGCGGTTGGACCTTTGCGACTCCCAACCAGCAGCCACCGAAAATGGCGTTCGTGGGTGTCCGTGCATGTGAATTGGCCGCAATTGCCGTGCAAGATCGTGTATTCATGCAGGGGCCCTACGTCGACCCCGACTACCGGGCGCGGCGCGAGTCCCTAATGCTGATTGCTGTTAATTGCACTGTCGCTGCGGCGACTTGCTTTTGTACTTCCACCGGAACTGGGCCGAAATGCCAGGTCCCTTTCGACTTGGCGTTTACCGAACTGGAGGACAGCTTCCTGGTAGAAATTGGATCGAACCGAGGCGATGCACTTGTCGACCAACTGGTCACTGTGGCTGGGGCCGACTTAGATCGCAAACGCGCGGAGCGGTTACAACAGCGGGCGGCGGAACAGATCAGGAAACACATGGATACGAGTGATCTTCGCGACTTGCTCCAACAGAATAGCGAGCACCCTCGCTGGGACAGCGTCGCGTCGCGTTGCTTGTCCTGTACCAATTGCACAATGGTTTGCCCCACGTGTTTCTGCAGTTCGGTTCACGAAGTATCGGACTTGACAGGCGACAGCGTGCAACGTGAACGCGTGTGGGATTCCTGTTTCAACATCGATTTCAGCTACATGGCAGACGGTGTTGTCCGCAACAGCCGCCGCAGCCGCTTCCGCCAATGGTTAACCCATAAATTGGCCAGCTGGCACGACCAGTTCGATTCGTCAGGTTGCGTGGGCTGTGGGCGTTGTATTACCTGGTGCCCTGTCGGCATCGATCTGACGGAGGAAGTTGCGGCCATTCGCGCTGAGCCAAGTACAAATCGCCAGTTGCCTGCCACGCAGCCCGAAAAAACGATTTGTGTTGTGCCCGAAAGGGCCAGGCCATGAGCGACATTCTTGAAAGGCCCGCAGTGGTTGATCGTCACGATCCATGGAAGATGTCAAGCGTCACCATACGTCGCGTACAGCACGAATCATCGGGTGTCTTTACGATCGAAGCAGAATTCGATGACCCTAGTTTTGGCAAGAAATTTCAATTCGCTCCAGGTCAGTTCAACATGCTGTACGCACCCGGCGTGGGCGAAGCCGCGATTTCGATTGCTGGCTCTACTGAACAAGGATGGTTGCAACATACGATCCGCGCTGTGGGTTCGGTGACTCGCGAGCTAGAATCTGGGGGCGTCGGCATGCAGTTGGGGCTACGAGGTCCTTTCGGACGTCCGTGGCCCCTGGATTGGATTTCTGCACACCACGACGCAGCGGACTTGGTTATTGTTGCAGGCGGAATCGGGCTCGCCCCGTTGCGCGTCCTGATCGAACGCATTGCAGCTAGTCGGAATCGATTCGGCGAAGTACATGTCTTATTGGGCGCACGGTCACCAGCCGATCTACTGTACTGTCAACTGCACAGTGGCTGGCTTGAACAACAGCTGGCGGTTGACGTGACCGTTGACCGCGGTCCGCCCGATTGGAAGGGACACACCGGTGTTGTCACTTTGCTACTGGAACGCCTAGACCTACCACGTCCCAAAACGACTTTTGTCATGACATGCGGGCCAGAAGTAATGATGCGATATGTGGCCAAATCAGCTATCGGACGGGGTATTCCCGAATCGAATATTTGGGTCACGCTAGAACGCAACATGAATTGTGCTATCGGTCTTTGTGGCCATTGCCAACTTGGGCCCAAGTTCATCTGTCGAGAGGGCCCCGTATTCCGCTTCGACGAAGTTGCCTCATGGCTCCGGGTGCAGGAATATTAGCATGAGCACGATCCCCAATTCCTCTCCAACGGTTACCAAAAGTCACAAGCCACGATTGGCCGTCTTCAAGTTTGCGTCCTGTGACGGATGTCAATTGCAGCTGTTGTCCTGCGAAGACGAACTGTTAAGTTTGGCTGATCAGCTAGAAATCGTGCATTTCATCGAAGCTTCCAGCCAAATCGAACAGGGGCCATATGACATAGCGCTAGTGGAAGGGTCGATCACAACCACTTCGGACCGCGGGCGTATTCAGACCATCAGGCAACAGTCGAAAACTCTGATCACGATCGGTGCGTGTGCGACCGCTGGTGGAATCCAAGCCTTAAAGAACTGGGCCGACCACGCCGAATTTGCCCGCAGCGTTTATGCCAACCCTCAGTACGTAGAGACTCTGTCAACTTCGACTGCCATTGCCGACCACGTGCGTGTGGATTTCGAGCTGCGCGGCTGTCCGATCAATCGCCTGCAGCTAATCGAAGTGTTGCAATCTCTGCTAGCTGACCGCAGACCACGCACGCCCGCACACTGCGTTTGCCTAGATTGTAAACGACGGGGAACGGTGTGCATCGCGGTCGCTAGCGATGAAGCCTGTCTCGGACCGATCACTCAAGCTGGGTGCGGTGCGATCTGCCCGGCCTACAATCGCGGTTGCTATGGATGCTTTGGACCCGCTGCCCAACCCAACTGCGATTATTTGGCCGATTGGTATCTCCAAGACCGAATGTCCGCCGCCAAATTGGTGCCCCTTCTAAGAAACTTCAATGCCGCTGCACCCGAGTTCCGCGACTGTGGTGATCGAATCGACCCCAACTCAGATTCTGGAGAATCTCTGTGAGCCCTCAGCAAACTAGAACCATCGAGGTTGCCTCGATCACGCGCGTCGAAGGGGAAGGCGCGCTGAAAGTTGTATTGGAAAACGAAAAAGTTGTGGACGTCCAGCTTGCGATCTACGAACCACCGCGATTCTTTGAAGCACTCTTGCGTGGACGACCGGTGGAAGACACGCCCGATATCACTGCTCGAATCTGTGGCATCTGCCCCATAGCCTATCAAATGACGGCTGTACATGCGTTAGAAGTAGCCCTTGGAATCGAGATTACACCAGAAATCCGGGAACTGCGCAAACTACTCTATTGTGGTGAGTGGATCGAGAGCCATGGCGTTCACATGCACCTGTTACACATTCCAGATTTTTTCCACTGCCACAGTTCAATCGAGCTCGCGAAGATCTATCCGGCGGAAGTGAATCGTGGACTACAACTGAAGAAGATCGGCAATCATTTGCTGGAAGTACTCGGTGGTCGGGCAGTTCACCCAGTCAATGTTACCGTCGGTGGCTTTTTCCGAGCGCCCACTCGAGCTGAGTTGTATTCGCTGGTGAATGAGCTGAAATGGGGACTTGATGCGGCCATTGATGTCGCCCGCTGGGTGGCAGATTTTACTTTTCCGGAGTTTGTTGGTGACTACGAAATGGTTGCCCTGTGCCACGATACTGAATATCCGATGAACGAAGGCGATATCGTTTCGACTGGTGGCTTGAGGGTAGCAGCCTGCGATTTCGAGCAGAGTTTTGTAGAGCGACATGTGCGACATAGCACGGCCTTGCAAGCCGTGCGGCTACCAGCGGAAACGGCATATTGCGTCGGCCCCCTGGCACGCATGAATCTGAATCGGGATAAACTCGCGACAACGGCGCGCCAGTTGTCCGACGACCTTGGTTTCGACTGGCCATGTTTCAATCCCTATGCATCAATCGTTGCAAGAGCCCTGGAAGTCGTGCATGCTTTCGAGGTTGCCTTGAACATCGTACAAGAATACCGTGGATGCACGCCCGCTCGTCTGAAATACAAGTATCGCGATGGCGAAGGGGCCTGGGCAACGGAGGCTCCGCGGGGATTGATCTACCATCGATATCGCGTCTGTTCCGATGGCACGCTTGCTTTCGCAAAGATTGTTCCACCAACTTCACAGAACCAGCGACAAATTGAGCTGGATCTGGCTGCCTACCTGCCAAGGCTCTTGAGTTCAGACGACGCGACCATTGCACTGGAATGCGAGAAGCTGATCCGCTCCTACGATCCTTGCATCAGCTGTGCTACACACTTCCTGAAACTGGAGATGCAGCGTCGATGACTCGCACGAGACCTGGACTGGCAGAGGAATGCATTCGCAGCCAACCGCAATTAGTGATCGGTATTGGTAGTCCCCACGGAGACGATCGCGCTGGTTGGGCGATTGCGGAACAATTGAGCAGTGACTGTGCCTTAACCAGTGTTTGCCAGGTTCGTAAAGCAGCGGTACCCCATGACATCCTGGACTGGATCCAACCAAACACGCTGACACACATTGTTGATGCCTGTCTTTCAGATATTTCAAGCGTAGAGCGCTACCAGCTGATAGCCCAAAACTCGAAGCCTGACACGGGTAGTCATCTACTAGGCCCTGCGCTGGGTGAATACGCGGCGAGAGAGGACAGAAACGAACTGTCATTGAATGGCGCTCTGTCAAATCTGCGATCAAGTTCCTCGCATCAATTCGATTTACGTGCGGTGCTCCAGCTAGCAAATGAGCTCGGACAACTGCCTCGACAACTCGTGCTCTGGGTCGTGCCCGCATTGAATCTGGCAAGAGGCGATGAAATTCACGCGCGCACGATGCAACTGATTTGTCAGTGTGCGATTCGCATTCGCCAGGAGCTGCGTCGTGCATGAGTTTTCCCTGGTACAATTACTCATTGCCCAGGCAGTGCGGGCCGCCGCTCCGGCAAAACCAGAGAGTATCCGGATGATTCATGTAGCCTTGGGACCCCTGACTGGTGTCGAGCCAGTACTGGTACAGCAGGCATTTGAGTCATTGAAAGCCTCAACAGCTCTGAATACCTGCGAGCTGGAAATCCTCGAGCAACCGCTGACAGCCGTCTGCCTAGAATGTGGTGCCGACTTTGAAATAAATAACTTCGTCTTTCGTTGTGCGAATTGTAATTGCGATCGAATTCAGATTACGCAGGGCGACGAGTTGCGACTCGTGAGCTTGCAGGTCGAAGAGCAGGCAACAACGCAGATGTTGGCTGCATGCTCAAGCACTACCACATCCAACAAAGGCACTCAGGATGAATAACATCCACAGTCGAGTTGTGCAGATCGATCGCGACATCACTAGTGAACGCAAGCAGGCTGCGGCAGAGTTTAGGAAGACGCTTGCTTGTCGAGGTACCTTGGTGGTCAACTTGGTTTCTTCGCCAGGTGCTGGAAAGACAAGCTTGTTGGAGGCCACGGCCAAGTTTTGGGGCAAGCACCGACGGATGGCTGTGTTGGTAGGTGATATTGCCACCGAACGCGATGCGCAGCGGCTAGCACCCTTCACTCCCGTGCGACAATTGACGACCGGCGGTGCCTGTCACCTTGAGCTGGAGCTTGTCAAACAGGGATTGGCCAGTTTGCCCGCAGAGAATTTTCAGTTCTTGTTTATCGAGAATATTGGCAATCTCGTATGTCCCGCGTCTCATGACTTAGGGGAACATCGGCGAGTCGTCCTGGTCAGCACAACGGAAGGCGACGACAAACCGGGCAAATATCCAAAGATGTTTCGTACTAGCCAGGCTCTGCTGGTCACCAAAATAGATCTATTGCCTTACGTGCCTTTTTCGGTAGATGCAGTTATCAACGACGCCTTGCGAATCCAAGGTCAACTGGATGTGCTCCAGGTATCGACGCTCGACGGCAGGGGCATCGAGGCTTGGTGCCATTGGTTGGACGCACAGCGCGAACAACTGATTGAGTCAGTGGGGCGCGAGCAATGAACAAAACCGTGGTCGAATGTGCGCGGCAGTGTACCGCAATTCACCTAGACGGCGACGTGCAAGGAGCGGGGGTTCGACCGAAGATCGCAAATCTGGCGACGCACTACGGTCTGTCGGGAACCGTGCGAAACAGTCGGTCCGGTGTGGAGATTGTCGTGGCCGGAGATTCTCTTGCGACAAACGAGTTTTTTGGGGCGTTGCAAATACATTATCCAAACGCGTTCCTGAGCAGTACGCCGGCTCCAGACTCAGTTTTTCCCAGCGGCTTTCAGATTATCGACAGCAAGACCGATGGTATTTGCCAGTTTGTGGTGCCGACTGACCGTGTGGTGTGCCAAGCCTGCCTGAAAGAATGCCTGACGCAAGGCGATCGACGATACGGATACGGCCTGAATAGTTGTGCCTATTGTGGTCCGCGTTATTCGATCATTCATTCCATGCCCTATGATCGCACTCGTACCAGCCTATCGTCGTTTGCTATGTGTGCTGCCTGCTTGTCTGAATACCACGACCCTTCGCAGCGGCGATTTCACGCGCAAACGAACTGCTGTCCGCAATGTGGACCGAGTATTTGGTTTGAAGATTCTGATTGCGCGAAGTCTAATGGTGGACGCTGCGTCGGTCTTGACGCGATTGAGGCTGCTGCAGGCATGTTGATGTCGGGTCGCATCGTCGCACTCAAGGGCCTCGGGGGTTACCAATTGTTATGTGACGCTACCAGTGACTCAGCGACCGCGAGGCTACGCAAGCGGAAGAGAAGACCGGCAAAACCAATAGCGGTCATGGTGCTATCGGCGGATCACGCTCGACACCTGGCAAACATTGATTCACTGGAGCAAACTGCCCTGGAATCACCGGCTGGTCCAATAGTGATTCTGCGCGCCAAGTCCGATCATGGACTCAGCATGCACATCCACCCAGAATTGAACCAAGTTGGTGTGATGTTGCCAACCACGGCCATGCATGCCCAATTGTTAGCTGCAGTGGCTCGGCCATTGGCAGTGACCAGTGGCAACGTCGAGGGTGAACCACTAGAGTATCAGCTTCAGGGAGCGAAGCGACTGGCAGCATTGGCTGACGGCTTCTTTCAACACGATCGGCCAATCGTTCGACCAATCGACGACAGCGTGGTTTGCTATATGGCGGGGCGGCAGGTCACGCTACGTGCCGCTCGTGGCTTGGCGCCAATATCACTGAACATGGAAGTCTCCGTACCTTTGGTAAGTCTCGGAGGGCACCAGAAATCGGCCATCGCGCTTTCCAATGGCCATCGTGCGGTGCTGGGACCACATGTGGGTGATCTGAATTCTGTTCTCAGCCGCGAGAGATTCTCGCAACAAATGTCTGCCCTGCAGACGCTGCTCGGATGCGATCCGGAAATTTTCGCTCATGACCAGCATCCAGACTACTTTACTTCAAGTTCAATAGCATGTGATTCTTCCAAACCGAAGCAATCTGTGCAGCATCATCATGCACATCTGGCAGGTGGAATGCTGGAGCACAGTTGGCTTGATCGCAAGGTGCTCGGTTTTACCTTCGACGGAACAGGTATGGGGAATGACGGAATCGTTTGGGGTGGCGAGGCGCTGGTGGCCCGGACCGATTCGTTTGAGCGGGTGGCCCACTTGCGACCATTTCCTCTTGTTGGCGGAGAGGCGGCCATCGCCCAGCCATGGCGAGTGGCTGTCGTCATGCTGCGCGAAGCACTCGACACGAACGTTTGGGCAAAGTGCAATCCCATGCTTTGTCAGTTGTGGCAAACTGAAGGAAGAGTGCTAGAGGCGCTCCTCCCATTGGTCAATAACGCCTCCTGCGCCAGGCTGTCGACCAGCATGGGGCGATTGTTCGACGCAGTGGGTGCCATCGTCTGCGGTTGCAGCCACAATCGCTACGAAGGTGAAGCTGCCATGCGTTTAGAGTCCGTTTGCGATCGCACGGTTGGCGAGAGCTATCACTTGAATTGCAGTGAGCGATTTTGCGTTGAGGGGCCGAATGAGAGGCCACTTATCCATTGGGATTGGCGCCCGGTCATGAGGGCCTTGTTTGACGACATCTGCAATGGGGTCGCCAAGGCGGCGATTTCCATGAAATTCCATCGATGCATTGCAAACGCAATCGCCGACGTGGCTCAGAGTTATGCACATCTTCCGATCGTGCTAACTGGAGGCGTTTTTCAAAACCGTGTCTTGGTCGAATTGGCGGAACGACGACTGGCCAGCCATCCGTGTCCAGTCGGCTTGCCTGGCAAGATCCCACCAAATGATGGCGGTCTGGCAGCCGGGCAATTGGTTGTGGCGGCCAGTCGAATTGCACTGGGGCAGAGCCCATGTGTTTAGGGGTACCAGGACGAGTTCAGCAATGGATTGACCGCGATCCATTGTTCGCCCGCGCGATCATACAGTTCGACGGCGTTGCCCGTGAGTGCCATATGGCTTGTGTGCCTGAGGCGAACGTTGGCGACTATGTGATTGTGCATGCGGGAGTCGCGATTTGCCGGCTAGAGGAAGCGGAGGCAGCTCGCATCTTTGAAGAATTGGATCGCGTGGACGTTCTCGGTAGCACCGCGAAAGATGCGAGGCCGAAGGAATGAAATACGTTGACGATTTTCGCAACCCCGAGCAAGCCCGCAAGTTAGTTGAGCAGATCCGTCGTCGTGCTACGCAACGTTGGGTGCTGATGGATGTATGTGGCGGTCAAACGCATAGTTTGATGCGCTATGGTATCGAAGCGGCCTTGGCTGACTGCGTGGAACTGATCCATGGTCCGGGATGTCCCGTGTGTGTGACTCCTTCCGATGCGATCGACGCGGCCCAGTACCTCGCCTTGCAGCCGGGTGTAATCCTGGCCAGTTTCGGAGACATGCTGCGAGTGCCGGGCAGCCAGCAGACACTCATGAATATTCGCGCCCGAGGCGGCGAAGTACGGTTTGTGTACTCGCCAATCGACGCAATCGAGCTTGCCAAGCAGAATCCGAATTCGCATGTCGTATTCTTTGCAGTAGGATTTGAAACGACTGCACCCGCTACAGCGCTGGCGATTTTACACGCCAAGAAACTCGGACTTGAGAATTTCTCAGTGTTGGCCTCGCACGTTAGAGTGCTGCCTGCCATGGAAGCCCTATTGCAAGATTCCGAATGTCGCATTCAAGCTTTCCTGGCCGCCGGTCATGTATGTACAGTCACTGGTTACCAGCAGTACGAACAGTTGATTCAGAGATTTCAAATTCCCATCGTAATTGCTGGCTTCGAACCACTTGACTTGCTGCAAGCTATTTGGGAAGCAGTAGGCATGCTTGAAAGTGAGCTTCCTTCGATCGTCAACTGCTACGCGCGCAGTGTTCGTCCCGCGGGGAATCAGCAGGCTCAAGCCACTGTGGATGAAGTGTACGAGATCGCTGACCAGGCGTGGCGTGGCTTCGGCGTGATTCCACATGGCGGATTGAAAATCCGGCAGCAGTACCGACACTTTGATGCATCAAAGCGTTTTAAATTCGAACAAGTTATGCCACTTGCTAGTTCAATGGGACATGATATCTGCATGAGTGCTGAAGTGATGTCAGGACGTATCAAGCCGCCACAGTGCCCGTATTTCGGAGTACAGTGTACTACCGAACATCCATTGGGAGCCCCCATGGTTTCTAGCGAAGGTGCATGTGCTGCCTACATGCTATATCACCTACGTGGCACTTCGATAAGTTGACTATGGCCGACGACGACCGACGAACAGAATTCGTGCTTCCCTATTCTTCTGCATGCCCTGCGGCAGTCGACCAAAGCAATTGCATCCAGCTGGCCCATGGCGAAGGCGGGCGGCTAATGCGACAATTGCTGAAAGAGCGTATAGCTCCCACTTTGCAGGCAGCGATCAATGAAGATGCCGCGAGAATCTCGGCCATGAAGGGCGATTGGGCAGTTACCACCGACAGCTTTGTAGTTTCGCCCTTGTTCTTTCCCGGCGGCAATATTGGTTCACTGGCAGTCTACGGTACAGTAAACGATCTCAGCGTAGCAGGTGCCGACCCCATTGCCATTACGCTCAGTCTAATCATTGAAGAGGGCCTTTCCTTCCAACTGCTCGATGAGGTCTTGAGCAGTGTCGCACGTACAGCCAACGAATGCGGCGTGCGAGTGGTCGCTGGAGATACCAAGGTGGTACCACGCGGAGCGGTTGACAAGCTGTTTATCACGACCACAGGTGTGGGGCAGTATCGTCCTGCATCACATCTACAGTGCCAGCAAATTCAGTCCGGTGACCTTTTGCTAATCAGCGGCCCCATTGGACAACATGGAATGGCCGTGTTGGCAGCGCGAGAAAAACTGCATATGACACCCGAGCCAATTTCGGACTGCGGCAATCTTCGTATCGTATGTGCCACTCTGCATAACCAACTTGGCGAGGACTTGCGGGCGATGCGCGACGCAACTCGAGGTGGAGTGTCGGCCGTACTCCAGGAATGGTCCGAAGCCTCAGGAACAACCATGCAGCTCTACGAAAACCAGCTTCCTGTAACCGCTGAGACTCGCGGCATGTGTGAATTGTTGGGCTTGGATCCACTTTATGTTGCCAACGAAGGCACCTTTGTCGCCGCAGTGGCCCCGTCAGTCTTCGAAAAAGCATTAGAGGTCATGCGCGAGTTTTCAATTTCTTCGCGAGCGTGCGCAATTGGCAAAGTGATCGACAAGATATCTTCACCGGTAGTGATCGAGCGCATGCTTGGGACGCTACACCCCATCGACGATCCAGCGGGTGCACCCCTGCCACGTATTTGCTGATGGTTCGGACAGTTCAATCGAATCTCCTCCATTCCGCAGCCTTCGCTCAGCAGCACAATCACGCTCGCTAGGACGAATTGCAAAAGCAGCAGTTGCTGCTATGCTGGCTCCCGTCAGCATTACAACTAATACTAGACAAGAGGTTTTGTGAACGCGGCTAACAACGAAGAGCGAATGTTTGCTATCGCGCGGGCAATTTGCGATGGCTTGGGGATCGGCATCGACCGTTCCGAAGTAATTGGCAATGTCTACTCAAGACAACAAGATGCACCAGCGAGTCAAGCGGATTTGATCGACTCACTGAAGCGAATATGTGCAGCAGTTGGAGTTGGCGTGCATCACACCGACATCGTACATGCACGCGAGCTGGGAGAATTACTCCGCGAAGGATATCCGGTTACCCTGCTACTTGGAAAATCTGAAATGTACGTTCTGCTGCGATTCTCTGGCAGCAGAATTAGCTTCTTTCGCCAACCGCTCGGGTTGGACTCAGATACCGCACAGACAAATTCGACGCGTGGCACTATGTCTTGGCGGGAAGTGAATTCTCTAGTTCGAGCAGCAGATGTTGCGATGTTGGTGGCGAGAGAAGAATTAGAGTGTAGTGCTATTTCCACGGCCACCGCCAAGCCAACGAAAAAACAGCATGCAGCCCATCACGGTCTAAGTCCTACCAGGCGGTTTCTCGGGCTGTTGAAATACGAGCTGCGCGACATCGGCATGATCCTGTTGTTCGCGATCGTTGCCAGCTTCTTGACACTAGCAACGCCGCTTACCGTCGAGTCGCTGGTGAATGTGGTCAGCTGGGGTACACGTCTACAACCCTTGTTTATCCTGGCAGGACTCTTGATGGTGTGCTTGGGTATGTCTGCCATCCTGAAAATATTGCAAGGTTGGGTCGTTGAAATTATCCAGCGTCGTCAGATGGTTCGCCTAGTGGGTGATTTGGCGCACCGATTTCCTCGCGCCAATCGCCAAGCCTTGCTGGGTATCTATCCACGCGAATTCGCAAATCGCATTTTCGACATCATGACCATCCAAAAGGCCATTTCGATACTGTTGCTGGATGGGATCAGTATCGTCTGGACAACCGTTCTTGGTCTGATCTTGCTCGCATTTTACCATCCGTTCCTGCTCGGCTTCGACATCGTGCTTGTGCTGAGCATGATTTTTGTTACCAGATTGCTGGGCCGTGGCGGTATCAGATCGGCCATCGATGAGTCCAAGACCAAATACGCTATCGTGCACTGGTTGCAGGATGTGATTTCTCAGCCCGCCAATTTTAAGATTAACGGTGGCGAAACGCTGGCTATCGATCGCTCAAGCCGCTTGGCCCAGGAATACGTCTATGCGAGAAAGCGACAGTATCGAGTTGTACTTCGGCAGATCACCTTTGCTTTTGGGATTCAAGTAATCGCGTCCACCGCGCTGCTGGGACTTGGCGGTTGGTTGGTGATCCAAGGACAATTGACATTGGGACAATTGGTTGCCAGCGAATTGGTGGTGACCGCTGTGGTTGGTGCTTTCGCGAAGATCGGCAAGTCATTGGAAAAATACTATGACCTCATGGCAGGTGTCGATAAAGTTGGACATCTGCTGGATATTCCTGCCGATCCAATCCGTGCAATTGAGCTCGACGCAACGGAACGGGTTTCCGTTACTTGGGGGCCCCTGACGATCAGTCATGGTTCCCTCTCCACTGAAATTTTGCCAGCCACGATTCAAGCTGGAGCCTTGGTTGCCGTTTCCAGTAAAGATCCGGCCAAGAGTTCACTATTGATGCAAGCCATTGCTGGCTTGATAGAGCCTGCCGAGGGAACGCTGGAATTGAATAATGAAATGGCGATTCAGCTAGGCATGATTCAAGGCGAAAGCGTAGTTGGATATGCAGGCGATCCAGAAATATTTCATGGAACGGTTCGCGAAAATGTAGATCTGGCGCGTGTTTCAGTGCGTCGTGGTAGAGTAAGAGAGGTGCTGCAACGCGTCGGACTATGGGACGATATCAACCAGCTGGATGAGGGAATGGAAACGCAATTACAAACCGGTGGCTTTCCCTTGTCGCGGAGTCAGGTCAGTCTATTATCCATCGCCCGCGCCGCCGCCTCGCACCCCAAGATTTTGGTTATCGATGGACTGATCGACACGCTTGGCTTGACTGCGCGGAACTGTGTGATGGACCTGTTGGATTCGCCTCCTGTCGGTTGGATTTGTTTCGTGACCACCGACCGGCCAGAGATCATAAATCGCTGCACCCAGCATATCGAGATTGATTAAGCCCCATGAAATCCATTGCCGTAATTTGGTCCGACTTTCCTGCATTGGAACAGGTCAGAACAGGTCGGATAATCCGCGTGTTTGCACGGGTGACTTTTATCCTGATGGCTGCTGCAGTGGTGATGATGCTTTTCGTGCCTTGGAGGCAAACCGCACCAGGCACTGGCGCGGTCGTTGCACTCGACCCCCAGGAACGAGCGCAACCTGTGACTAGCGCGGTCAAAGGAGTCATCAGCTATGTAAAGGTTGGACTGCGCGAAGGCAGCTATGTCGAAAAAGGTGAGCTGCTGATGCGAGTCACGCCTATTTCTGCCGAAGGCGTGCAACAAACGGACTTGCAGATTGCCGCTATCGAATCCAAGTTGGCGGCATCCCAGTCCAGCTTGCTGTTCGCAGAGCAGGCTGTTTCCCTGCAGGCGGACAGCGGGCGGAGGATGAACCTCTCGCTGACGCAAGAGTATCAAGCTTCGGCCCAAAAATGGGAACAAGCCAAGAATGAAGAAGCCGCATTGCATGCCGAACTCGAAGACAAACGCAATCAATTGCGAATCGCTGAAGAGGTGATTTCTCAGGGACTGGTATCTCAGCAGGAATTGTTTTCCAAACGCCAGTTGGTTGAAGCTCAATACCAGAAGGTCCTCAAGGCCGAAAACGCTGTGGAGGAGGCCTATCGTTTCCTGCTGGCCAAAGAGGAAGAAATTG
>JAGQPR010000187.1 GCA_020426625.1 Planctomycetales bacterium | reverse complement strand
ATCGATGCTAGATTGCCCATCGCGTCATAGTCGAAAACGGTTTGAGCACCATTGGGGGCGATTGATACGGCAATTTGTCCGGCAACATTGAAGAAATTGGTCGCTCGCATGCCATTGGGTAAAACGGTAGAAATGGATCTGCTGACATCATCATATGATGTCAGCGTTGCAAAACCGAGCGCGTTGATCTCAGTCGTTAATCTGCCAACCGAATCATATTGATAGGTTGTTATATTTCCCATTGGATCTCGATATACGAGTAAGTTTCCGTTGAGATCGTATTCTTGTTCATGATGGTTTCCATTCTCATCCGTATACTCCAGCAATTGCCCCGCTGCGTCATACAAGAACCGCAAACTCGGGTTGTCTGACATATTGTCGGGAGTGTCGTCGGGGAAAATCTGACGTAGCAGCCGACCAGTTGCGTCATACTGAAAAGTTGTAGAACGTAACAACTCGTCGGTCTTCTTGATTGGTCTGCCTAACGCATCGTACTCAAAATAAACACGTGGATTGTCGGTAAGGTCCTCTGGTGTGTAATCTGGATAAACAATTTCTTGAAGCAGACCGCGGACATTGTAAGTAAACTGTGTTGTGCGACCCAACTCATCAATCTGTGAGCTCAGCTGCCCGCGTTCGTTGTAGGAGATTTCAATTGCGCCTCCCAGTGCATCCGTGCGCCGGATCAAGCGACCGTTCCTGTCTCGATCGTAGGTCTCTCGAAGCGTCTCTAACTGACCGGCAATTTCTTGTTGCCAAGAATAGGAAAGTAATTCTCCATTTCCATCGTATTCGTAGTTTGTAATGTTTCCCGAAGCGTCGGTCGCACTCGACGTTAATCCTTTATTGTTGTACGAGGCTTCTGTTCGGCCGGAAACCGGGCTAACGAGGGAGGTGACGTTGCCTCGCGCATCAAAAGTTGCGGTAGACTCAAAACCATCAGATTTGGTTGTGCGCGTAAGATTGCCAGCGGAATCGTAAACATACTCAGTCGTGTTTCCAAGCGAATCTGTTATCGATGTGGGAAGCCCACGAAACGCATCCGCATAACTGAGAACTGTTCTGTTTCCAAGTGCGTCAGTTTCACTGGTTCTATTGTTCTGGGGGTCATACGTATAAGAAGTGACGCGCCCTAGAGGATCCGTTTCGGATACAAGGTTGTTACTCGCGTCATATGCTTTGCGAGTAACATCTCCATTCTGATCAATTTGACTGATTACATTGCCGCTGTTGTCGTACTCGACAATAAGTTGGTTCCCAATTTCATCCGTGATGGTCTGCACTAGGTTGTTTGGGTCAGACGCGAATTCTATCGCGTTGCCCTGGAGATCAATTACGCGAACCAAACGTCCCTGCTCGTCATAGGATGCTCTTGTCCCTGTTTTTCCAAGAGGGCCCAAGATCTCATCGAGGTACTGCTCAACCTGGCCGAGATATGTGAATTCGGTCTCTAAGCCTTCACGGTCAACCACACGCACCAACTGACCACTGGGTGAATACTGATACTGAATCGCACTTCCATCTGAATCTAAAATCTCGGTAATCCGCCCTGCTAAGTCACGAACAAAGTTCACGCTAGTAACCTGCTCGCCATACGTAATCCCTGTCGTAGTGAACCGGAGCACATTTCCATTCCGGTCCGAAGCAGAAATCATGTTGCCCGTTATTCCGTCAATTCGGTAACTCGCTCCTTCAGATGTCCTCAACACGTAAGCTCCCCCGAAGTCGGGTGAGGCTGGGTTGTACGGAATTCCTCCCGAGGCACTCAGCTCACCGTATTCATTCATGAAAAGATAGCCGTTGGCACCCGTCGATAGTGTGCTGGTGACACCGGGATCGGGCGTAAAGACTGGGCGGGCGAGGACAAGGTTGTTGTTGCCAAAACCGGGTAGGACGCGGATCTCCGGTGTAAACGTAAAGCCTTGGCGGCCTTCGCCGGGGATGTTGAGATAGACTTTCACTCCAGGGCGAAACGGCGTGTGGATGCCGATGTCTTCCAAACCGCTCTTGGGGAGACTCACTCGCAAGTCGGTGTTTCGATATTCGAGTCGCCAGCCGTAGCCGAAGTCGCCTTGGCGATCGGCGTAGAGCGTGTCGTAGATGCGCGTGATCTCAATCGGAATGCCAGCAACCGGTATCACCATGTCGGTGAAGCTTAAGCGGAAATTGCCGAGCTTGAGTTCTCCGGCCAAGCCAACGCTGACTTCGGTGGTGTTGATGACCCCGACTTCAGTCTGCACATCGAGCTTGATGTAATAGTGATCGTTGGCCAGCAAGCTGGTGTCCCACACGGCCAACTCACCGTTAGAAACAGATGTCGACGACTGATAAAACTCGGTGTAAGTGTCTTGATCGGCGCGGCGATAGGAAAGTGTGTACTTCTCGAAGCGAGCGTGCTCGGCGGTGCCTTCAATCGTGACCATGCCAACTACAGCGGCGTCTTGAGTTGGTGTTGTAATCTCGGCGGTGGGAATCTCCGCGGGATCGACGCCTTCGAGGTTGGCGGGCAGACTGAATCCGAAAGTGATCGTGCGCTCCGTGATATTGCCATTAGTGTCGGTCGCTATGGCTGTAGCTACAATGCGTTCTAAGCCCCATTGCTCGGCGTAGAACTGAGCAGTGCCACTGGGGCTAAGTGGGATCTCTTCGCCATTGGCAGTCAGCGTCAAAGATGCGATGGCTACGTTATCAATGGCTTTGGCGTACAGCGTATAGGGCTGGTCGCTCCAGACAAACAAACGAGTCGGTCGCACGATCAATGACAGTTTGGGAGCAACGGTATCTTCGATAACCACCACGGAGAACGACTGCTTGGCCTCGCCGCCACGCGGATCGCGTACTTGGATCAGAAAATCGTGTTCGCCAAGCTGTGCCATGGTGGGCGTCCAGCGAATGCGGCCAAAGCTGTCGATCGTAGCTCCCGCGGGGGCAGTCGTGAATTCAAACTGCAAAGGATCAGAGTCAGCATCGCGAGCCAGCACGTCGTACATGAATTGAGCACCCGCCACGGTTTCACTAGGCGCAGTGCTGGTGATGACCGGAGTCTGATTGGCGGCCAGTACGTCGAGCTCAAAGGACTCGATGGCACTCGCTCCACCAGCATCAGTGGCAATGAACGTGACCACGTGTTTGCCAGCTTGATCTGCACTAGGCGTCCAGGTGACTTCTCCTGTCTCGCCATCCACAGTCATGCCGACCGGGCCTCGCCCGAGCGAAAAATTAATTGTCGTCGACTCAGGATCGTTGGCCGTCAAATGGTACATGTAACTCGCACCGACGGCAGTCATGCGGGGCGCAATGCTGGTGATAGCAGGTGGTCGATTGACGGCTCCGGCAGAAACCAAAACCACGAACGCTTGCGTGGCCGCGCCGCCAATTCCGTCGCTGACTTGAATAGCCACATCGTGTTCGCCCAGTTGATCAGCAGCCGGAGTCCAAACAAGCTCGCCCGTGGTTTCGACGATCGACATTCCGTTCGGCGCGGTAAGCAGCGTGTAGCTCAGCGGGTCGCCTTCGCGATCAATGGCTGATATCGAATAGAGAAAAGCGGTCCCCACACTCGCTTCGGTCGGCGGGATGCTCGCGATTCGCGGTGGACCGCCGAAGCGACTGACTTTCAGCGTAAAGTTTTGTTCCGTCGTGTCTCCGAAAGGGTCACTGACTTGGACTACCACGTCGTGTTCGCCCAGTTGATCGCTGGCAGGTTCCCAATGAATGAAGCCCAGCGATGGATGAACGCTCATGCCGATGGGAGCTTCCAGCAGGGTGAAGGCAAGTATGTCTCGGTCGTTATCGACGACTTGAACGTCGTAGTTAAAGGCTTGTCCGAGCGCGACGGAGGTGACCGACTGCGACGCGATTTGTGGCGCCGAGTTTAGGCTTCGTCCAATAACTGCGATGTTGAAGCTGACACTATCGGTCGCGCCGTCAGCCGTGGTGGCGGTGAACACGATATTCTGTTCGCCCAATTGACTGGCACTGGGCCGCCAGCTGATGGCGCCCGTGCTACTGACCGTCAAACCGCTGGGGGCAGTGTCCACCGACCACGTGACCATCCGGCCCAAGCCATCGTAGGCGACAATGCGACAGAGGTACTCCGTGGCTACCGTGGCGGTGCCTCGCGGCAAGGTCACGTCGAGGGGGAATGCGTCGGGGGTGGTGCTGGTAACGGTGACAGTCCACGTTCGCTGGGACGTCGCACCGAGTTCGTCGGTCACTTCGACAGTGAACGATTGTGAGGCGACAGAGCTAGCCGCGGGCGTCCAGTCGATCTGTCCCGTCAGTGAATCGATCGTGGCACCGGCGGGAGCTTGGGTCAATGCAAAAGTCAAAGCGTGTTGCTCGGCGTCTTGCGCGATGACCTGGTAAGAGTAGATTCGATCTACATATGCATAAGCAGACTGTGGCTGGACTGAAGATTCGACAGGCTGGAAGCCTATCCCACGAATAACCGGAGCCGTGTTCGGTGTAGTGACTTGCAAGTAGAAATCATGCAAGGCGATCGAGCCCGACTGGCTGGTGGCACGCAGGATGACAAGATGCTCGCCAACCTGATCGATCGTAGGACGCCAGGCGACAAGTCCTGTTTCGGGATCAATCGTCATGCCGTCGGGGGCAAGCGATATGTCGTATGTGATGGCTTCGTCGATAATGCCCATGGCAACGGCCGCGTAACGGAATGTCTCGCGAGCTTCGATTGCCGTGCTTGGCATCGTGACGAAGTGAATGCCAGCGGTCACCGAGGTGTTGGTGGGCTTGAGCGTAAAGTCGCTGCCTGTTGAAACTTCATCCGCACCGAGAGTGACTTGCAATCCGTCACGTCCGGCTGCATCGCTCCAACCTGCGGGAACCGCGGCGCGAATGGTATACGTACCGGCGGCCAATCCTGTGAGAGCGTAATTGCCGCTGCGATCCGACACAGCCATCGGCTCATTGTCGTCGCGGGTGCCGTCGCCATCGAGGTCCGCAAAAGTTTTCCAGTAGGCAATTGGCGAGTCGTCTTCGGTTCTTAGCTGGCCACGGATTTGGCTGAGTGACAGTTGTTCGATGGCCAAGTCATGCGCGGTCTCCATGTCAGCTTCGACTGTGACATCGACAGGAACGGTTGGCACATCGTAACCAGCAACGGGCGAAACTCGCACCGGATATTCACCGGGTAGCAAGTTACCAATGCGATAATTGCCATCCGCATCGGTGACGGTTTGCAACTCGTCAGGATCAGGATAGGCGTTGTAGTTAGTGTCGATAAACAGATGCCAGCCTTCCAACGATGCTTCAGCCGGCACGCCTTCTTCACTGCCGTCGTCCTGGACACCATTGCCGTTGAGATCTTCGAACAAGTGACCAACGATGCTGCCACGCAACTCGGGAACGATCTCCAGTGTAAAGCTCTGCTCGTCGTAGCCGCCGCGACCATCTTCGACCGCGACAGTGAATTGATGCGATCCGACTTCGGCGAGCCCCGGAACCAATTCAGGGTAGAGGGACGAATAACCCCGATAGCCGTCATTGCCTGCGGGCGAGAAGTCACGGACGGTTTGAGTATCGGGCAAATCGAATCGATAGTCCACGACGACGCGTGAGTCGCCGTCATACTGCCGTGACATACCTTCGATAATTTCGGTTTGTGTACGCGGAACGTTCCAAACGCGGAAGTTATCGATGATGGTTGTATTCGCTTGTTGCGCAATGAAAAAGTTACCTGCCGGATCGTGCTCGAGAGGAATGTCCAAGACTCGCTCACCTAGCAACCGGCCGTTCGCAAAAACTTGAATTAGCTCTCGATCGTCATCAATGACCATCGCTAAATGAACCCATTTATCGATTTCAGCGTTGAATGATACGTTCAGCGCTGGGCCGATACTTCTCCATACCGACAACTGATTGCCAAGGAGACGCAGTTGATAAGCTGCTTTTCCATTGGCGGGGGTACTGATCAAATAGAAGAGAACGTTGAACTGATTGAGACCAAGCAGTTTGTGAAAGTTGAACCAACCCTCGACGGTCACCGATGACGTTTTGAACGACTCGTCGGCAGGCACGACGATGCCGCCGGTGCTGATGGCGCTGGAACCATAATCGAATCGCATCGCCATGTCTTGGCGACCATCCCAAGTCAACTCGCCCGTGGTTGGGTCGAGCTGAACGCCATCGGGGCCATCAACCAGACGATAGCGGATCGTATCGCGGTCATTGTCAATGGCATCGATGTTGTAGGTGAAAGATTCTCCGGCACCGATCTTGGAGGCCGGCTCGGTGGCGATCAGGGGCGAAGCATTTTCACGCGCCGCTTCGACTTCGATCTTGAACGACTGCGTGGCAATGCCTCCGCGGCCATCATCGGCGGAGAGCGACACGTCATGGACACCGACTTGATCTGGCGACGCAGCCCACAGCAATGCACCGGTCGTTTCGTTGATGATCAATCCACCCGGGCCATCAACGATGCTGTACGTCAATGGATCATCGTCGGGATCGATGGCGTCAGCATCGTAACGGTAGACTTCGTTAGGATCGAAACGATTGTAGATCACGCTGGCCGTCGAATCGCCAGAATTGGTGACGACAAGATCCATGCGTCCGTCTTCGTCGGCATCAGTGGCGGCGACACGCGTGGGAGATGCGCCGACATTGATCAATTGTGCCTTGGCAAATTGATTGTTTCCGCGCCCGTAGTGAACGCTGAGGGTGTTGCCCTCGGGTAAGGTAACGGCTAAGTCTGGATGTCCGTCGTCGTTGAGGTCGATGATTTTTACGTCGTCGGGCGATGAAGCCAGGTCAACGTAGACAGGAGGATTGACAGGCTGGAAGCCTATCCCACTTAGGATCATGACGCGATTTGAATCCGGCAACGTGATCACGGCGTCGATCGATCCGTCACCGGTGGCATCGGCCAGCTCAAGTCGTTTCGGAGTGTCACCAAGCGGAATGGCGGTCGGCGTGTCCAGGGTATTCGTTCCGTTTCCGCTGAATACCCAAAGAGAGTTGTTCGCATCGTCGAGAACCACGACATCGACATTTCCATCGCCGTCGATGTCTGCGGCGGCGACATCGATGGTCGCTCCTGGAACCGCGTAGTCGACTCCGGTGTAACCCTGTTCTAAATCACCGGAGAATACAGTCACCGATCGATCGGCTCGGTTGGCGGTGATCAACTCAAGCTGACCGTCTCCGTCCAAGTCCGCCGTCGTCACTGCCTTCGGTGCCCGCCCCGTCAACAGATCGCGTTGCCGAGTGAGGTTTCCAAGGTTGTCGCCTACGAACAGTTTGAGGCGGTCGTTGTTCTCGTTGACGGCCAAGACTTCCTCGTTGCCGTCGCCGTTGAGGTCGATGGCCAAGACGTCGACCAGGCCATCGCGAGCACCGGCCCATAAAGGAGCAATCGATTGACCTTGGTAACTCCGGCCAGAGGATTTGAAGCTATGGAAGAGATCGAGATGCCCGTCGCCGTCGAAGTCCGCGAAATTGAGTGGATTTGCCACGTCCGCAGGCATGGCGAATCTTTGTTCGCTGCCGAAGGTGCCATCACCCAATCCGAGATAGATGTGAAGATAGGTATTTACGGTTTCTGTACCCTCCATCACGTTGATCAGATCAAGATTGCCGTCTTCGTCGACATCCGCGATAAACCCGTGCCGCTCTCTCCCTGAGATTCGGCCGTCCGGTACGTAGTAGTCGGTGATTTCGAAGGAGCCGTCACCGCGGCCCAGCATTACCAGCGGCCCGTTATAGGTGAAGGACACGATATCCAGGTGGCCGTCACCATTCAGATCACCGGCGTCCAAGTCGCCAGAATAAATGCTACCTCCATAAGAAAGGCCGTTAGAAACAACAAAAGATTCGTTATAAGGTTCAAACTGATGAAGCAACGTGAACTGCCCCGTTGAATCTCCAGCGTAGATCTCAATTCGCATCGGCTCGCCACCGTTGTTGTCTCCATTGACAGCGGCAAAGTCCATATGCCCATCGTCGTTGAAGTCGCCCGGTACGTACGCGTGCAGGAACCCGGAAACATTGATCCCTTCAGAATCGATATCTACGGCAAAACTATTATCGAACCTGCCTGGATCATCGGCGTCGTTCATATAGACGTACACTTTCCGGGCCTCGCCAAAGCCTTTGGCTAGAAAATCCGGATAGCCATCTTGGTTGAAATCGGCGACACGAAAACCGTAGTAGCCATAGAACCCACCTGCGATTTGATCATCGCTGATTTCGAACGTGCCATTGCCATTGCTGAGTGCCACAAAGAACGCTCCCCCGCCTTGCGTACTCAGGAAATCATCGAGGCCATCCTGATTGAAGTCGGCTACATACCCAAATGAAGGTCGTGCGTAGTTTTTCTGCACTGCCGGAATGCCATCAGAAAACGTGCCATCACCATTACCCAGAAAGGTCGTCCTATAATCCAGCGCCAACAGGTCTGGGAACCCATCGCCATTGAAGTCGCCGGACAGTCCTGAAAACTCCCCCCCTTCGAACGGCACGGTTCCGCTATTGCCGAACTCGCCTGGGCGTGTGCCCAAGGCAATGCCGACGAAGTCGAAGTCCATCGACAGGACCGGGGAATTACCTTGCCGCGACGTCATGTAGGCGACGTCCATGACTCCGTCCGAATTGTAGTCTCCCGCGAGAATACCAACCGCGTCATTCCATTCATGCCCGAAGACGTTGCGCTGTCCCGGCACATCAGCGATCGGATAGGCATTGAGTTCAAAATTGCCTTGTCCGTCATTGGCCAAGACGGGGAACCAGGGCTCGTAACTGCCCAACAGAATATCGAGATCACCATCGCCATCGATGTCGACGGGACTGTCGTTGCCGGCCAAGTTCCCGGGGCGGCCAAAGGCCTCACCGCGTTCTTCGCGAATGAAGTTCGCACCGCTTCCGTCACCGATGTAAAGCGTTGCCGCACTGCCAAGCCCGCCTGTAAAGATGTCCGGAATGCTATCCCCAGTAAAATCGGCGACGTGAACGATGTACAAACCGGAATCGGAAGAACTGGCGGCCAGGCTGTTGACCAATGCGAATTGCTGGTCGCCGTCGTTCAAATAAATTCGCAGCGTGCCAAGCCCGCCTACCGTAGCCACCACGACATCCAGGTCTCCATCCCCATCCAGATCCGCTACATCGTAGGGGCGATCTATACGAAAGTTATTTGACCCTTCGTTGGAATCAATCTGGATCGCATTTCCGAACGTACCGTCGCCGTTTCCGCGTTTCCAATTCAGGTCGAGCGGACTCGGGCCGGCGGAACTGCGGCGTCCGATCAAGTCAACATTCCCATCTTGATCGAGGTCCACAATGCGGAAATCATGCAGAGGAATATCGAGCACGGTGCGAGTCATGGGAGCGAATGTTCCGTCACCGTGCCCCGTCACGACCAACAACTCAGACTCAGGCGGGTTCCCCGTAGGCCGACGTAACGCCAGCACATCCGCGTGGCCATCGTTGTTGATATCCGAGACGACCAAATTGTGCACCAACGGAACAGAAGCGGAGCTGAGCGGGATGTCCCCCAGCAACAACGGTTCACCGAACTGCCCATTGCCATCGCCTAACACTCGTGTGATTTGAAATCGGGTTTCACTAGAACCACCGTCGACAGGGTACCTGCGGTACCACGAAAGCGCCACCAAGTCCAGAATCCCGTCACCGTTGAAGTCGGCTTGGTCGAGTCCAATGACGGCGTTTTCATCTTGGGCGGTCACAAACTCCGGCAAACCGACATCGATCCCATAGCCGACGTCGAACAAGCTATCAGTCGGACGCGATTCACCCGTTGAATAGGTCGTCACATCATCGAAGCGATCGTTGTTCTCGCCCGCGTAGACGCCGATCGTCTGCTCACCCGCATTTGCCGTCACCAATCGCGGCCCTTGAAAGCCGCTGACGACCGCCACTCCCGACGGCGAGTCCCCTGTGGCTACCGTGGTGATCTCAAAGCCGCTCGATGCGATCGCTTCGGTGACCGGATCGGAAACAAAGTTCGGCGGACGATTTGCAAGACCAGTAACAACCGCAAGATCAAACGTCTGATCGACGGACAAGCCATAAGGGTCTTGAGCACGCAAGGTGATGCGGTGATTCCCCACCGATTTGTTATCCGTAAGCCAAGTGACTGCGCCTCGGGTTGCATCGATGGTCATCGACTCGGGGCCCGACAAGATCGAGTATGTCAGCGGCTGTCCCTCCGGGTCGGTCGCTTGTGCCAAGTAACGATAGATCTTGCCCGCCTCGATCGTGCCGACCGGAGTGGACGTGAATTTGCTCGGTGCTAGATTCAACTCAGCGTACGTTGACAACTTGTAGGAGAATCGTTGGCCGCTCTGATTCCGAAAATCGATCGGTCTCGACCGCAGACTCTCCCCAGGTTCCAACGAACCGCCATCCAGCTCATGCGTCAAATCCCAGAACGGGCGACTGTCGCGCAAAATACCATCTGGGTGAAGAACGGAGGCCTCCAGCTCGGAAATGTTATCGATCGCGACGATCAATCGACTCGCCACGGTCTGGCTACCAAGATTGGTAATCACCAGTTCGGTATGCAAATCGGTATTGTTCCCACTGAGCGAAGTCCGGCCGTAGCTGGGTCTGAGACTTCCGGTCACATCGTTCAGACGCTGCAGGTCCACGGGGGCAACTTCCGCAAACCGAGCTACCGCTCCTGGCGCGCCTGTAGGAGCTGGCGTCGTGGCATCCAAAATCTCGAAGCCGCGCAAGATCACCTGCGTTCCCTGGTCCGTATCGTTGTTCACTAGCCGCGCCGTGACGCGCACCTGAGTGCCACCGGGCAAGCCCGCTAGATTGATCATGGCACTGGAATCCTCGACGCCCATCGCGTCGGTTGTAGTCTGTGTGGCCGGGCCGAACAGTGGCCCCAAAGACTCGCTCCAGTTGTAGACTGCATCGCGACCGGCTACGTAGGGTAAGGTCACCGGGTTACCTGCCAAGTCGGTGATCTCAATTTCAAACGCGTCGCGGATCGATTGCCGACTGCCAAAGTCGAACTCTGGCGCTCGGAACCATACTTTCACCGCCGACGAATCATCCGGCAGCGTGAGCGTCTGCTGCAACTCGCTAACAAACGCTGTCGCCTCGGACAATTGCGGTGAACAAGCTAGATTGGGAAATTTTCCCGTTCCGTTCATGCCACCGATGCCACCTCCTCCCGCATTGAGTTCATTGACGATGGGCAGAACATCGGAAGGACTGACGAAGCCATCGCAATTGACGTCGAAGAACTTGTTGGCTGGGACCGAAACGTCTCGCGGCAGTCTGCCGGTCGCCGGGTCGCTATATCGCGGTCCATTTAATTCGTTGATAATTACTAGCGCATCGATGGGGGAGACAAAGCCCGCTGCGTCTCCATCGGCGTTGCGTGGGTTTCCGACGTTGTTCCAGATAGCCGCTGCTAGTACGTGCCTGGCCTCAAGTGTCTCAAATGTTCGAATTCGAGAAATATATTTTTCTCGTTGGGACTCTCTCCTGCGCCTAATCAAGCTGCGCAGCTGATTATACTTAACCTGGCAAATTGAGAGAGATTGAACGAAATTCATTCTGTTGTTTCCCGTAGTCACAGCGGTCTGCACGGAATTTGCAGCTGGTGATTGCTCTATCGGTAACTAGTTTCCTGCGAGGGAATTCTCTCAGCTGAATCCAAGTTTTTTGTGGCTTTGTGTTAAGCGGCGAAAATGCATTCGGGCCTGTCGAAACTGCGGACAACGGTAGAATGATTGGGACAGGTAACTACGCGGACGAAACATCGCCCAGCTTGTTGGTTCGAGTTCGCAATGCGCAGGATCTAGACTCTTGGAGGGAGTTTGAAAGACTCTACAGACCGATTGTGCGCAAGTATTGCGTCTACCGACAGTTGCAGGCTGCCGACGCAGAAGATGTGACTCAGGAGGTGATGCTTACCGTTTCGCAGGCAATTAAGAGATTCGAGTACGATCCAGGCAAAGGTCGATTTAGGGCCTGGCTCGGTACGATCACCGCAAACCAAATAAAGAAATGGAGCTTGAGACAGAAGAAACAACAGCTCGATTTCCAACCGACAGACCAAAATCTGTGCCAGTATTCCGACCCCGACGGACAGTGGATTGAGTTTTTCTCTGAAGCTGTCCTGACACAGGCATGCAACAACATCCGCCCGTTCTTCGAAGATCGGACTTGGCGATGCTTTAAAGCTGCTTGGATCGAAAACCTTTCACCGAGAGTCATTGCAGATGATTTAGAAATAGCAGTTCATGCCGTTTACGTGAACAAGGCTCGCGTATTGAGGCGGCTCGAAGCCGAGATTCGGCTCCTGTCCGAGGACCTCGCCTTTTTTCCCGAGTAGACGGCATCCGAACGCTTACTTTGTTGACCTCTGTTGACCTATTCGTGTCTGGTTCGATGCCCTAGGAACAAATCACGCTGGCTCCCCGCCTTCGCGCACTATCCGTCTTTCCCACGCCGTTCGTCTTTTGCAGGCTAAGTGAGAAAATACCAGTTCAAGGTTTGCGCCCGCAGGCGATAAAATATCGTGACGATTCAAAGATCGCTGTATCGACGAATCGATCCTCAAAATACTCTGCATACCAACGTGGGCGTTTCGTCACGACCAACAAGGCTCCTCCAGGTCGCAGCGCCCGCCTGGCAACGTCCACGAAATGTTGTGCAATCGCATCGTTTCCGTAGTAAGGCGGATTGGCCAGCACCAGATCGATATCTACGGGAAATGTCAGTTGGCCATCGGCATTCAGTATGCTGGTTATGTTTTGCAAATCGTTCAATTGCGCCCCGACATTCGTGCACTCAATAGCTCGAGCGTTGGAATCGACTGCGAACACTCGGCCATCGGTCTGCACCGCGCTGGCAATGGCAACGGTCCCGGCCCCGCAGCCCAAGTCGAGAATGTTGTTGCCAGGTTCAATGTCTGCGGAGCGCATCAGTTGTCTTGCGCCAACATCAACCCGCCGATGCGAGAAGACACCTGGCCGACTGTAGGCCTGGAGGTGAGTTCCGTCTTCGCCGCGAAAAACGAACTTGCATGAAAAATCTTTAATTTTGATCGTCGAATTCGACTTGCAGCCCCAATAGACACAACCGCCGTCAGTTCGGTGGCAAGTGACTTTATCGAGTAAGCGCTGCATCTGACCGTGAAGCCATTGATCTTTGGGGTTGTCTACGCTGGCGGCTAGGTAACCGCCATTGGCCAATCGTTGATGGGCTTGCTGCAAGAGGTCGCGGGATAGCTCCGCTTCACCTCGTTTCAGCAGCGGTATTGCAACCAAGTCCACTTCTCCTTCGGGCAGGTCGGAACTGCATTCTACGATGACTCGCTCATCGAGCTCTTTTCGCGCCTGGGTAGCGGAGAACAAGTCTTGGTACCAGGCGATCGTTGATATTATGGGGAGCGATTGGGTCAGGAAACCAGCCACTTGGGCGCGACCGGGCGAAACGACGATAGCTCGTTGAATGGACCAGTCGGCAACGCGCGGCGCGAGGGCATCGATCAACAGCGATTCTGTAGGCAGTGGGTTACGCACCGAAACGACGTCATCTGCCTGGCAAGCGTCGTTTGTTATGGGAATTTGCACTGGTGGGATCCGATTTCTTGCTGCTGTTGTCAATGCTAACTGGTTGGCCGTCTGAATATCGACTTTGCTAATACTAGTGTTTGTTGTGAAGCGTCTCGCACGTCCGTGATCACACTTGGCCATGATAAAGGCTGCGTAAGTCTGCCAAGTTGTCTTTCTTCTGACCCAGGAGGTCTGGCGCAGGTTCGTCAGCGGACTACTAGACCCCTCGGCTTACTGCTCATACCATTGTGACTTTGCAAGGACGCGTGGCAGGTCTGGCGTGTTGCTAGTGTCAAGAATTGGAAATTCAGTTCCACATAATCATTCCGCAATATTAGCCGCTAGCACGCGGTTTTTGACGGAACCGCACGCTATCGCGCTAGAGGCTGATGTGGCATCGGAATTACGATTTGTGA
>JAGQPR010000186.1 GCA_020426625.1 Planctomycetales bacterium | reverse complement strand
GGAAGGTTACATCCCGCAAAGCCCCAAAGTAAGGTTCCTGGGTACCGTTCACCCCTTCGGCGAATATTTACAATTTCGGGAATGCAACTTCCCATGGCAAAAGAGCTAACGGAGCGGAAATGAGTCTCTTCTCTCGTCGTCTTAGGGGTTACCAGGTCGGCCAGTGGTGGTCGCGGTTAATAGGTAAATCTATTTCGACGCCGTCCAGCGGGCGTGTCTGCTTTTTTGTTCCAGATAAAAGCAAGGGCTGGATCCTGGACGCTGTCTGCCACGAAATTGCGCAGCGCTCGCAGTGCGTTTCAGAGTTCTGTGGCAATTACAAAGCCTTGCCGCAAGTGGAGACCTACTTTTTCTGTCACTACCACTTCTACTTATCTGCACTCAGGATCAATCCGTGGTTAGCAGGCAAGAATTGCGTGGTATGGTTCACACATCCAAAGGAAGCTGACTTTGGAGCCCCAGAAACCATTGCGGCTCTGCAGAAGGCCACAGTGGTAACAATGTGTTCTAAGTGGCGCAATTTACTGATTGATAAAGGCCTTCATCCAGAGCGAGTCACCACAATCGTCGGAGCGGCTGATCCAGATCTATTTCCAACTCACCGTCGGGGAGGCGGCAAAGTCGGATTCTGTACGGCTTACTACGAGCGGAAGAATCCCAACCGCATTCTAGAGTTGGTTCGCATGCTGCCCGAGTTTCAATTTGTACTTTTGGGGCGCAACTGGGAGCAGTCGCCACAGTTGCCTCACATGTTGAGTCTACCTAACTTTGAATATCGAGAAGCTAGTTATTCCGAATACCCTCAGTTCTATGCGGAACTGGATGTTTTTGTTTCTGCTTCCGAATTGGAGGGTGGCCCCATACCACTGCTAGAATCCATGATGAGCAATGTGGTACCTGTTGCCAGTGACACTGGCTTCGCCCCTGATGTAATCCAACATGGGCAGAACGGATTCCTATTCGCATGTGACGAACCTGAAAGCGCGGTTATTGCGCAGTTAGTCCGCAGGGCGATGGAGCTTGAGGGCGATATTCGATCGAGCGTCCTGCGGTACAACTGGGACGCGTATGCCAGCCAGCATGATCCACTGTTTCGGGCCGCCTAGCTGTTTGTTTTGGTCAAAACAAAGTGGCAATTCAAAGGCTGGACCGCGAGCACGATGGTGCCCCACCATCCTGCCCGCGGTACCGAGCCCGTCAAATCATCCCAAGCCTATATTGGTCGCGTTCAGTGTTGATGCTTCCATCAACAACACACCGATCGCAACTTTCATCAGCTGCCAGGCGAGGAAGCATGTTCCAGGATGGAGATGGTTTTCGGCGTCTTGCCGGGATCCGGTTCCGGTTGCGGATCTTCATTCATCAGGCAGTTGTACCAATCATCGTACATCTCGTCGGCTACGTCTTGGGCTGCTTCTAAGGCTGCGAGAGCGCTGGCATAAGCTGCAGCCTCCGCAGCACAACCTTCGCAAAGATCGCTGATATTGGAAGGAAGGATAATTTTGTGATAGCGCCCCCTGATTTCCGCACTAGCTTCTTGCCGATCTCCAAATACCGCCCCCGCCGTAATCAAGACGGCTCCCAAGCCCAATCCCAACGCTACCGAATCAACGAAGCGTCCTCCCCGTGTGGCGAGCTTCATAGTTCGACCCTCCTTCCTCCATGAGCGACTTCGCAATCGAGACTACTCGTGCGACTTTACCGACGCTTGCCTTGGCATACGCTTCGTCAGACCTGCGTATTCCTCGGACGAATTCCATTTCGTCCTGCGTCAGGACTAAGCCATCGACAGCGGGAGGCCCAGGGGTTGAGCGAAAATTCAGCCCTACTATCAGCGCCGCACACGCTAATAAGCCGGTTGCACCAGCCAGCAAACGAACTCGTCGGGCTCTCTTGACGGCAGTTGCGCCGTCACTCAAGAGCTGCTCGGCAAGGGGGCGAATCTCGGCAGTAGAGGGTGCTGAACCGGTCAATTGAATCTGGTTCTTCCAGATACCAAACATGACGTAGCTCAGTGGTGACTCATGCGGTCCCAAATAGTAATTTCGGCGCATGAGATTGACGCGAGCAGAGCCCCTTTTATCGGGGGAGCTGGGGTAACTGACGCTATGTGAGCGATCTAGTCGTGTTTCCTTCATGGTGTTGACGCTTGGTGAATGTGTGGTGAATGTGTGGTGAACAAAAGTGATCGGTAATTGTCACGATTTGCAAAGCCATGGCAGAGTGTGGTGAATGCTTTTTGGGCATTCACCACACGCAAAATCTATGGGAGGCTTGGGTTTCAACCTGGTTGCTAGCTAATGTGTGGACTCTCCTGAAAGACTTCCCCAGCCACGATTGAGATACCCGGTGGGAATGCCTCCAAGGATCGAGTCCAACCAGAGATTCGTGCCCCTTGAGGGTGCAATTCTCGCGCGAGTTTTCAGCACTGGAAATAGTTGTCAACGTCGCCCAAAAAACTTGCGTCAGCGTTCGCTCAACAGGCACCCAAAACCAAGCTGGATCTGGAGTGAAAAATACCGATGATACGCCCAAAAAAAATTTTTTATTTTCTCGCTTAATTGCAGGCACTCGTATACAAAGACCTTGAATCGAGTACGATCCAAAGCCTTAGGTGGGCTGAGCTTCGCTGCCTTTCGCGCTTTATTATACTGAAGAACGAGTCGCAAGGATGCCGCCGACAGTTTACCCTGGATTCCGAAACTGGAAAAGTTTTCCATGGGTCCATAGTGCCAGATTCTCATGCTGGTCGCGTCCAGCTCTGATGCTCCTATCTTACACGTATCCATTGCGTCCGCCCCACATTTGGTCGCGCAAATAATAGCATTCTTTGCGGCTCTGGAACCCTTTATTGTAGTCCAATGTCACTTTCCGCATCGTGTAAGCAGTGTTACATAGGCGTCATCGAATGGGACAGTAGTTGTTGAATTCGCACCAGACGCAATAGGGTATACTACTGCAGTAAATTCCCATCTTGCGGGATACGGATGACAGTCTTCCATTGCGTTGAAAATGGGAAAACTCGTTGGGACGATTCCTTGTCTAAATAGTCTGGCACTCCCAGGGGCTGCGAATGAAACGCGAAATGAATTTGTCGGTCAATGGCACCCAGCGATCGACTCTTACTCAGCCAGAGCGCCCGTTGCTGGATGTGCTACGTGAAGACTTTCACCTGACTGGCACCAAGTTTGGGTGTGGCGAGGGAGAGTGTGGCGCTTGTACCGTGTTGGTTGATGGAGAGGCTACTCGTTCGTGCATCACCTCGATTGGTGAGGTTGAAGGACGAGCGATAGAGACCATAGAAGGGTTGGAGATCGACGGTGCACTACATCGAATTCAACAAGCATTCATCGATCAGCAAGCTGTGCAATGCGGCTATTGCGTGCCGGGGCACATTATGACGGCCTTGGCGCTTGTGCGCAACAAGCCCAACTGCCCGCGAGCTGAGATTGTGGCAACCATGAGCGAACACATCTGTCGGTGTTGCAACTATTCGCGAATTCTTGCAGCAGTAGAGCAAGTCGTCGGGTAGCAGCGCGAAGAGTCAACATTCTTGCGGCATGTAATGTCTGGAGGTGCAGGGTGATGGACGAGTCATTCGACGAATTGGAACTAGAAATCGAGCGGTACGAGCTGCGTGAACCTACCCGTTTCAGGTTCGAAACAGATCGACGCCGATTTATGCAAGCCACTGGCACGGGATTGATGCTGGCTGTTGCGATTAAACCACGTAGAGTCGAAGCGCAGCGCGGTACGGCGCGCCGCGACGAATATCTCAATGAGCGATTCTTCTTGGCTCAGGACGGTACGATCACGGTATTTACGAGCAAGGTCGAAGTCGGCCAAGGCTCTCGAACACAACTAACCCAGGCAGCTGCTGAAGAGCTCAGACTGAATGTCGACCAAATCTCGCTGGTGATGGCGGACACGCAACTGTGCCCGAATGACGGCGGCACTGCGGGCAGTCGCACCACGCCCTCTACGGTGCCCCGGATAAGAGCAGCCGCAGCTACTTTGCGCGAAACGCTGATCAATCACGTGGCCAAGCAGACCCTTAGCCAACCAGAGCAGATTCAATACGCAGGTGGGATATTTCGCAGCCAGGACGGCCAGGAAATGACTCTGGGCCAGCTTGCCAGCGATCAGAGTTTGGTTGACGCGTTGAAACGCACATCGCTTGCGGAAGGTAGCACCGTTATCCCAGTTGCCGATTGGCAGGTGCTCGGTACGCCAGTTCCCAAATTAACTTCGCGGGCTGTGGTCACTGGCGCAATGCAATATCCGTCCGACACGGTTCTACCCGGAATGTGGTATGGAAAGGTTGTACGTCCCGTTTCCTATGGAGCCTCGCTTACATCAATTGATCTGGATGCTGCCCGCGATATGACCGATGTCGTTGTTGTCCGCGATGGCGATTTCATAGGTTGTGTGGCAGCGACGTCGTACGAAGCCGCGTTGGCGCGAGACGCCATTGCCGCGTCTGCTGCGTGGAACCGCCCCAACCACCCAGCTAGCGTTGACCTGTTCACGCACCTTCGCCGTAACATCACGTCACCTGGAACTCCGCGAAAGCAAGGCGACTTCCTCTACGCATGGACCGGGGCTACCAAGCGTTTCGATGCCAGTTACAAAATTTCCTATATTCAACATGCCCCGATGGAACCTCGCGCCGCTGTTGCCCAATGGAACGGCGATCTTGTGACCGTCTGGACGGGGACTCAACAACCCGATCGGGTGCGAAGTGAGTTGATAGGCGCCTTTCAATTGCCAGCTGAATCCGTTCGGGTCATCGTCCCTGATACCGGAGGCGGGTTTGGAGGAAAGCACACCGGTGAATGCGCGGTCGAAGCTGCCAGGTTGGCCAAGGCTGCCGGGCGCCCGGTTAGTCTGCGGTGGACGCGCGAAGAGGAGTTTACTTGGGCCTATTTTCGGCCTGCGGGCGTCATTGACATTCGCGCGGCTTTAGACTCCTCAGGAAACCTCATTGGCTGGGAGTTTACGAACTACAATTCCGGCGGTTCTGCCATCGAATCACCCTATCGCATACCCACTACGGTAACTCGCACTGCGCAGTGCGAATACCCGCTCAGGCAGGGATCGTATCGGGCGCTCGCATCCACGGCGAACGTGTTTGCCCGGGAGTCAGCAATGGACGAATTGGCGGCGATGGCCCAGTCAGATCCACTCGAATTTCGCCTGAAGCATCTGGATGAAGGCCGACTGAAAGACGTACTGCGGGCTGCAGCTCGAAATTTCGACTGGTCTGGTGCGGTAAGTTCTCGCCTTCCGAATCGCGGAGTGGGTATCGCGTGCGGTACTGAAAAAGGCTCTTTTGTGGCAGCGTGTGCCGAAGTCGAAGTCACGCAAGGAGAGCCGCGCGTTTTGAGAATTTGTCAAGCCTACGAATGCGGTGCCATTCAGAATCCGGCCAATCTGCGATTGCAGGTGGAAGGGGCACTGGTGCAGGGGCTCGGAGGGGCATTGTACGAAGCAGTTGAATTCAGCAAGGGCCAAATCACCACGGATAACTTTTCCACCTACCGCGTTCCCCGTCTTCGCGACGTGCCTGAATTAGAGATTGTCTTGCTCAATCGGACGGACTTGCCTTCCGTCGGCGGCAGTGAAACGCCGATCATCGCAGTCGCCCCGGCGATCGCCAATGCTATTGCCCACGCTTCCGGTGTGCGTTCGCGATCGCTACCGTTGAAACTCGCATAACATACCGCAGGCTATGTAAACCGAACGGCTCACCGGCAATTCGCGTTTGCTGGTTTACGAGACATCTACGACTTTGGGGCCTAACACATCGAATTTAGGTGTGACGCCTAGGCCAGGTGCCACACTGGCTTGCATGTGGCCATCGACTCTTTGCGGTGCTCCATCGGCATTGCTGACCGAGTTGTAGCTGTTAAAGTCTGTGCTGGTGAAGCGGAATGGTTCCGGAGTGCTGTGAGCAAAATGCGCGATTGCGGCAGTTACGATGTCGCCGCCCCAGCTATCCTCCAAGGTCATTGCGATGCCCATCGACACACACCAATCCCGAGCTTGAACGGCTTTCGTCAATCCACCGAACTTGCTGATCTTCAAATTCACCACATCCATGGCCAGATCTTGACGGGCTCGCATCAGCATTTCCATTCCATCTATGTTCTCATCCAGAACAAACGGATGCGTTGTCTGACGGCGAACTGCCAAACATTCTTCATAGGTCAAGCACGGTTGTTCGATGTAGACATCCAAGTCGTGAACTGATCTGGCCACACGCATAGCCTCGTGTTGCGTCCAACCGGTGTTCGCGTCGGCAACCAAGCGGTGCGAAGATGGGAGGATTGCACGGACAGCATGGATCCTGGCAATATCTGTGTCTGGATCGCCTCCCACCTTCAACTGAAATCGCGTGTAACCTTGCTCGCGATACTGAGCGACATTGGCAGCCATATCATCTGGATGCACCTGGGATATCGCTCGATACAGTCGTACGTTTTCACCATATCGCCCACCCATCAACATGCACACGGGTAATCCTGTAGATTTTCCCAGCAGGTCCCAGCAAGCCATGTCGATACCAGACTTGACGTAGGGATGCCCCTTGAGCGCAGCATCCATACGGATGTTCAGTTTTTTCAATTCACGCGGATCGTAACCCAACACATGCCCGGCCAATTCCTGCAAGCCAGCGCGCACTCCTTGGGCGTAGGCAGGCAGATAGAATGGGCCCAATGGGCACACCTCTCCGTAACCGACCAGCCCATCTTCGGTTTCGACACCGACTACAGTGCTGTCAAATACCGACACCGACTTGCCACCGGACCAATTGTAGGAACCCTCAGTTAGGGGCAGCTCGACCCGATGAGCAAAAATTCTGGCAATTCTCATTGGTGGACTTTGCGATTCTTTTGTTCGTGGCTGCGGTAACGCAGCGAGCGTTGCGGCGATTGAAGGCAATGCGTCCATAGCAGTCAGTCCCCGAAAATCCGTCTGGAATAAGTGATCTAGTTGGCAGATGCGCGAGCTACGGTAGCCTCGATTGCCTTGAGCATCGCGCCAGCTTTGTTCAACGTCTCTTGATACTCCAAACTTGGTTGGCTATCAGCGACGATTCCAGCCCCAGCTTGAATGTAAATCTTATCCCCCGCGAACACCAAGGTGCGGAGCGCGATGCAAGTATCCATGTTACCGGAGTAATCAATGTAACCGACTGCACCGGCGTAGGGGCCACGGCGATGAGGCTCAATCTCGTCGATGATCTCCATAGCTCGAACCTTTGGGGCACCGCTTACGGTTCCAGCGGGTAGGCAAGCTTTCAAAGCATCCATGGCGGTCAAATCCTCGCGCAATTCTCCTTGGACGTTGGAGCTGATGTGCATCACATGGCTATAACGCTCGACGCACATGACGTCGCTCAGTTCAATCGTGCCATATTTTGCCACGCGGCCCACATCGTTGCGTCCCAAATCTACCAGCATCACATGTTCCGCACGCTCCTTGGGGTCAGCCAGTAGTTCCTCTGCGAGCTGCTCATCTTCGCGTTTCGACTTGCCACGCGGCCGCGTGCCAGCCAAGGGACGCACTGTGGTAATGCCGTCCATCACGCGACACATTACTTCCGGTGACGAGCCGACTAGAGTGACAGCTGGCGTGCGGACGTAGAACATGAAAGGGCTCGGATTGACTACGCGCAGAGTTCGATAAACCTCGAACGGCTCGCAGAGTCGGGGAAGCTCAAGTCGTTGGCTGATCACAACTTGAAAAATATCGCCAGCTCGAATGTACTCGGTGCATTTCTCAACTGCCGCTTCGAATTCGGGTTGGGTAAAATTACTTACGGGACGCAATGAAGCGGTTGCCGCCGATTCAAAATCCGAAACCTTCACCGCATTGCAAGGTCGTTGCAGTTTCGTGGCCAGTTCGGCCAAACGGTGCGTGCCGTTTTCGTAGGCTTCTTTGGTTGATTTGAATTCACCGCAATGGATATGCGCCACGACAAACAACGATTTTGTAACGTGGTCAAAGATAACCAAGTCATCAAAAAGTGAAAAATCCAAGTCGGGTAGTCCGCGATCGTCATTGGGGGCGTTGGGCAAGTCCTCTACATAACGCACGACGTCGTAGGCAGCATATCCGATAGCCCCCCCGGTTAACGGTGGCAATTCGGGCAGGTCGGCGACACTTTTTCCGGCCACGCGGCTCCACAAACAATCCAGCGGATCGTCGACAGTCTGCGTTTGTTGCTCGTCACCAAGCCAAGTGGTGACTTGACGGCCATTGGCGCAAATACGAGCTCGGGGGCTGACTGCAATAAAACTGTACCGACCGACTTTTTCACCCCCAATGACACTCTCAAACAAGCAGGCGGCAGTTTTACCGTCGTCCAATAGACCAAACGCGGACACTGGAGTCAGTGAATCGCTCAAGAGTCGGCGATAAACTGGCACCAGTTCGAAACTCCGCGCCAATTCGTCAAACCGTTGAAAAGTCGGATAGACTGTCATATTTTTCGATCCAGCAATTGACTGGCGTAGAAGGCACGGGAACTTACGAATAAACCAATCGGGCAGAACTGCCGAAGCTGACTTCTAGACGCTGTCCAACAAACCAAGTGTCCACACGTATGCATAAACGCACGCCCACTTCTTGGGACGACCGCTGCCGGACTTTTTTGGGTTGCAAACAACAGAGCAGGCAAACTCAGTCCAGGCAGAATTGTAACGCATGACGACGATTTGGCAGGCCCTCACCCAAATTGCGGTAGCAGCGAAATATCTGCCAGTCAGCCTATTAAGGAATCTAAAGTCGGATTGTATTCTCAATTAGGACTGGAGCATCCTTGGTACAACTGAGCGAATGCTCTTCTTGCTTCCGCGGTTTGAGCCGGAATAAGCGGGTGATCTCCTATCAAACATGAATCGCCCGCAGATTGCTCAGGGAAAGTGGGTGAGTCGTCGTCATTGTCGGAAAACGTTATGATGGGATCTACTGAATGCAGTCACTTGGTCACTTATCCGCTTGGCGACTTGCGGCTGGCATTGTTTGCACTTTGGCGAATCTCGTCGAAGTTGCGGACAATGGACGGGAGATGCAAGTAAGCAATGGCTCTTTTGAGAGTTTTCAACCACATTGCCGCTTGCTAACCTAAAAGTACCTTCAAAAACGAGTCCAATCATGGCAGTCGTGCAAGCATGAAATGTCAACAGTGCGAAAAACCAGCCACGTTTCATATCACGGAATTGACGGAGCCTACCGGGCCGGTCATGGTTCACTTGTGCGAAGAACATGCGCGAGTTTATCTATCGCAGGAATCCGCAGATTCGCCCACCAATGCGCTGGCGGGCATCTTGGCCAAGCAACTCAAACTGGAGCAAACGGCTGAGCAACTGGCAAAACTGGACAAGAAAACCTGCCCGGTGTGTGGAATCACCTTTGCAGAATTTCGCCAGGAGGGACGGTTGGGGTGTGGTTACGACTACGTGTGTTTTGAAGAAGACCTGACACCGCTGCTTTTGAACATTCATGGTGCAAAGACTCATCGGGGCAAGCGCCCGCGGCGGGCCAGCGGATCGCCTGCCAGGCAACATCGCATAATCCAAATGCGGCGAGAAATGCAAGATGCAATCAGCAACGAAGACTACGAGCGCGCTGGCGAGCTGCGAGACCAGATTCGCGACCTTGAAAATGGACAAGACGAAACAGTCGATCCTGGCTCTGCAAGGTCATCTGTTGGTTCTTCGGAAGCTTCCGATTCTTCGGCCGGTATTCAGGAGGAAAAAAACGGTGGTGAAATTGAGGGTTAATTCAAAGCCGGACGAACGTTGCAGCGGTGGCCCTGTCTGCACCCAAGTCGGGACTGTAGAATCTGAAGACCTGTTCATTCGAAGGTGCTGGTCTCCCTATGGGTGACAAACTTGAATTCTCGGTCCGCAAGGCGCGGGTAGACGCGCTGGGCCAGGTTCAGACCACTTTTTGATATACGTCCCTGAATAGTTATTAACAAACAGATTTGAAATCAACGCTGTGAAGCTCGAAGAACTGGCAAGTAAGTGTGGTGAGTGGCTACGTGGCTCGGGTCCGGAGCCTGATATCGTCATCAGCAGTCGCATCCGACTAGCTCGAAATCTTGCTGAGTTTCCGTTCGTTCGCCGCGCCAATGCTGATGAGCGCAGTCAAATCTCGAAGAAGGTTCGCGGCAAGATTGAGTCGATCAAGGAGTGGGACCACCTACTCTACCTCGAATTGCAGAACATGGACGAAATCGATCGACAGTTTCTCGTCGAGCGCCAGCTGATGAGTCGCGAGATGGCTGATTCCGAGGGAGACCGGGGCGTTGCAATCGATACCGAGGAACGCTTTAGCGTTATGGTCAACGAGGAAGATCACTTGCGCATTCAAGTGATGTGCAGTGGATTGGATTTGAACACGGCTTGGGAAACCATCAACACGATTGATGATTTGCTCGAAAGTCGATTGAACTACGCGTTTCACGATAATTTGGGATATCTCACGGCCTGTCCGACCAACGTGGGCACAGGCATGCGAGTCAGTGTGATGTTGCATTTGCCCGCCCTGGTTATTACGCGGGAAATCGAAAAGGTTTTTCGTAGTTTGCAGAAAATCAATGTGGCTGTGCGCGGTCTGTATGGAGAAGGATCGCAGTACATGGGGGATTTCTACCAAGTTAGCAACCAAATCACGCTGGGCAGGACCGAGCAGGATTTGGTGGCCACAGTCAATGAGGTCGTTCCCCGCATCATCGAATACGAACGCAAGGCTCGGAATTTCTTGATCAACGAAAGCGAACAAGATCTTCACGACGATGTGAGTCGGGCCTACGGAATATTGTGCACTGCCAAGAAAATTAGCAGCGAAGAAACGCTACACTATTTGTCCAAGGTCCGCATGGGCGTCAACTTGGGCTTGATCCGCTCCATCGCGATAGAAACCATCAACAAATTGTTTGTGCACACACAACCCGCCCACCTACAAAAGCTGCGAGGTCAACAACTTTCCGTCGCAGATCGGAACATCGAACGGGCGTCCTATCTGCAAGGTCACCTTGGTCACGGTGGCCAGGCAAATTCGCCCTGAGAATTTTGATTTTCTACGGCTCAGCGCGAGTGACAACTCTTCTAGCAAGCAGCGCGAGCTAACCATCCCCTCCTCATTCAACCTGCGAGAGTCTTATGAGTCAAAACGTCGATCATTCGAATTCTGAGGGCGAAATCGATACCGTGATGGTCGAACAGCGTCTGTTTCCCCCTGCAGACGAATTCCGGGCCAAGTCGCAATTCAAGAGCCTAGAAGAATACCAGCAATTCTATGATGCTGCCGTGGCCGATCCAATTGCCTTTTGGTCTGCGCAAGCCAAGGAACACTTGCATTGGTTTGAGCCGTTCACTCAGACGCTCGATTGGAATTGCCCCAATGCCCGCTGGTTTTTGGGGGGCAAGACGAATGCGAGCTACAATTGTTTGGATGCAAACGTTGATGCGGGGTTGGGAGACAAAGTTGCGATCGTCTGGGAAGGCGAACCTGGTGAGACGCGTCAGATCACCTACCGCGAGCTGCAGGAGGAAGTTTCTCAGTTCGCAAACGTTCTCAAGCGATTGGGAATCCACGCTGGTGATGTGGTCAGCATTTACATGCCTATGACTCCAGAGCTGGCAATTGCCATGTTGGCCTGCGCGCGGATCGGCGCTGTACATAGCGTCATTTTCGCTGGGTTTTCGGCGGAGGCGATCGCCGATCGCAATAACGACGCCGGTGCAAAACTTCAACTGACAAGCGACGGCTTGTACCGTCGCGGTAAAGTATTGCCGCTAAAAGAAACCGTCGACCAAGCTTTGTCAAAGAGTCCAACTGTAGAAAACTGTGTCGTGCTCAAACGTGTGGGTAACGAGACCCCTATGACAGCCGGCCGCGATCATTGGTGGCACGAGTTGGCCAGTCAGGAAAGCCGTACATGCCCCGCTGAACAGCTCGATAGTGAGTCACCGCTGTTCATTCTTTACACAAGCGGTTCCACCGGTAAACCCAAGGGAATACGGCATACCACCGCTGGTTACAATCTGTATGCCAAGCGTACTTTCCAATGGGTTTTCGACCACCAGGCGGATGACATCTACTGGTGTACGGCTGATTGCGGTTGGATTACGGGGCACAGCTATGTTGTCTACGGGCCTCTTTCGGCCGGTGCTACCGTGCTGATGTATGAGGGGGCACCGAATTACCCAGCTGAGGATCGCTTTTGGGAAATCGTGGAGAAATATCGGGTGACGGTGTTGTACACGGCACCGACTGCGATTCGGGCATTTATCAAATGGGGCGACGAACACGTCGAAAAACATGATCTGAGCAGCCTGAGGTTGCTGGGTAGCGTTGGCGAGGGTATCAACCCTCAGGCCTGGATGTGGTATCACGAGAAAATTGGCGGTGGCCGATGTCCAATCGTCGATACCTGGTGGCAAACAGAGACAGGCGGAATCATGATGTCTCCCCTGCCAGGCGCGATTGCAACCAAGCCGGGCAGTTGTACAAAGCCACTTCCAGGGATCGTTCCCAAGATCGTCGGTGAAGATGGCATGGAAGTGCATCGCGGCCGCGGAGGAATGCTGTGCATCGATACCCCGTGGCCAGGGATGTTGCGCGGAATCTGGGGCGATGAGCAGCGTTATCAAGATCAGTACTGGTCCAAAGTACCTGGCATGTACCTGACGGGCGACAACGCACGCCAAGACAGCGATGGCTACTACTGGATCATGGGACGTATCGACGACGTCATCAACGTCTCGGGACATCGGCTATCGACGATCGAAGTCGAAAGTGCCCTGGTCTCGCATCCCGCTGTCGCGGAGGCAGCTGTGGTGGGTAAGCCCGATGAGATCAAGGGCCAAGCCATTGCAGCTTTTGTGACGTTACGTGGAGATGCATCAGAGGAACTTCGCAAAGATCTCAAGCTTCACGTTCGCAAAGAAATCGGTGCCTTGGCACAACCCGATGACATTCGATTCACCAGTGCATTGCCCAAAACTCGTAGCGGCAAGATCATGCGACGGCTACTGCGGGATATTGCGTCAGGCAAGGAGCAGAGTGGCGACACCTCTACCCTGGAAGACTACACGGTTCTCGCGAAATTGAGAGATGACGAAGAGTAGATCGCCAATCGCCCAGCCCATGCATGCAAGCACTTAGACATGACGACCGCCAAACCAATACGAGTGACAGTCTGGAATGAATTCGTCCACGAACGAACCAATCCGGTTGTTGCCGCAATTTATCCGGATGGTATCCACCAAGTCCTTCGCACGGCGATTGAAAGCCACTTGGCTGATGAAGCCATTGTCCGCTGTGCAACCTTGGATGAACCCGAACACGGGTTGACCGATTCCGTCCTGGACAGCACCGAGGTATTGCTTTGGTGGGGCCACGCCGCACATGACCAAGTCGAGGATGCGATCGTAAGTAAGGTCCATCGGCGTGTTCTGCAAGGCATGGGATTGATCGTGCTGCATAGTGGGCATGCCTCAAAGATCTTCCAGCGACTGATGGGCACCGGCTGCATGTTGCGTTGGCGGGAAGCAGCTGAAAAGGAACGTTTGTGGATTACTGCTCCCGGTCATCCGATCCTGGCCGGTATCAGTGGTGATTACATCGAGCTGCCTAATGCGGAAATGTACGGCGAGCATTTTGACATCCCCCAACCCGAAGAACTGCTGCTGATCAGTTGGTTTGAAGGCGGTGAGGTTTTCCGCAGTGGATGTACATTCCGCCGCGGGCAAGGCAAGATCTTTTACTTCCGTCCGGGCCACGAGACATATCCGATCTATCACCACCCGCAGATTCAACAGATTATCACTAATGCTGTTGTGTGGGCCCAGGGCAGTGGCGGTAACTATAACTGGGATGCGCGACATATCGAACAACCGCTGTCGCCCATCCAGCAGAAATGAATTTATTGCTAGTGGTCTGTTACAGCCTAATTTTAGGGTAGTGGGATTCGCCAGAATTCCTCTCAATCGGGGAATTCTGGCGCATCCCAC
>JAGQPR010000185.1 GCA_020426625.1 Planctomycetales bacterium | reverse complement strand
CGTACATGGGGCGCAATTGTCTATTTAGGTCACCGGATAAATCCTGAGGTTGTCGGTCGAGCTGATCTTGGTATTTGGGGATTACCAACTCTCGAATTGCGACCGCGGAAACCACGACGAATGCGGAGGCGAGCATTAGTGGCCTGACTACGCGGCGTTTGGCAACGCCTGCAGCCAGGAGTGCGGTGAATTCGTTGGTCTTATTGAGCCAAGCAATCACAAACAACATGGCGAGCAATGCCAGCATTCCGCTGAGTCGCTCAAACAGCATCACCACGTAAGGTGTGAAATAGTCCACCAACACTTCCAGCAGACTCGTTTCCAATTTGTCTGCATAGCGCATGAATTCATCCAGATTCGTGAAAATCTGGACGACGACCATAAGCCCCGCAACGGACAGAAAGCAAATCAATAGCGTCCGCGAATAGAGTGCCAAGATATATCGATCAATTCGCGTCATGTCCATTCCTGGGGCAGTGTGGCGTATCGAATCGTATAGTTACAGAGATTTGATCCTCGTTTCAAGCGAGGAACTGTCCTTTACCGTCCAGGCCTAGGCCACACATCCTTTCCTTGTGGCGATAAATCTTGCTCCGACTTCCGTCGGATACTGATTCTTATGCTTAGCTTCTTAGCTTGGGGCCTGGAGAAAATTAACTTGGTGATTCATTGTCCCTACCGCAAACCTCCGGGTGGCGCTTTCCGAGCAGTGCCAGTTTTGCCGAGTTTGATCAGCCCCAATCCAACTTATCTAACGTTTGCCTTACAATGAGTGCATAAATTTGAGATCTTGGCTTCGACGACAGGCAATTCCCATGCGAATATCCGGCTTTACTTTACTCTGTTTGATTGGTTTTTGTATTGGTTTCGAAGGATATACCTTCGGTCAAAACCCAAACCCGCGCGAGGTCAAAGTTCGGGCGGACAAGGCTCGAGTCGAAGCGGAAGGATTTTGGCTTTATAACGATCTGCCAAAAGCAATTGAGAAGGCACGCGAAACGGGCAAGCCAATTCTGGTGGCGCTGCGTTGCATTCCCTGTGAAGAATGCGTCAAGTTGGACGACGAGTTGATCGACACCAATCCTGAGCTACGTCCGTTGCTGGACCAGTTTGTTTGCGTCCGCGTTGTGGGCACGAACGGGCTGGATCTTGACACATTTCAATACGATACCGACCAATCGTTCGCGATGTTCATGTTGAATGCAGACAAAACCATCTATGGTCGGTTTGGTACGCGTTCCCACCGCACCGAATGGGTCGGTGATGTCTCCATCGACGGCATGGCCCGCGCCCTGGAGGGGGCATTGGAGTTGCATGCAGAATACCCAGCCAATAAATCGATATTGGCAGCCAAGCGAGGCCAACCGTTGGAATTCGCCAGCCCGGAAATGTATCCGTCGCTTCGCGATAAATACAACGACCAACTGAATTACGCGGGCGATGTCGTCAAGAGCTGCATTCACTGCCACCAAATCGGTGATGCCCGTCGCGATTTCTACTGGAGTCAATCGAAGCCGATCCCAGAGCAACTGCTCTTCCCCTACCCACATCCCAAGTCGATCGGCTTGATACTCAACCCTACCGAGCGGGCCCTGCTGAAATCAGTTGTAAAGGACTCACTCGCTGAAGAAGCTGGCATCCAGGCGGGTGACCGGATCCTAACCATGAACCAGCAACCCATCCTATCCATGGCGGACGTGCAATGGGTGCTACATCAACAAGATGCAGCTGGTTCGAAAGTCGCATTACGCATCCAACGTGGAGACGAATTAATGGACGTGGATTTGCAGTTGCCTGCTGGCTGGCGTCGAGCCGATGATACATCCTGGCGCGTGGCTTCGTGGGGCATGCGAGGTATTGCAACCGGAGGAATGAGGCTGGTTGCCCTCACGGATGAAGAACGTCGCCAAATTGGAATTGCCGATGGCATGGCTTTGAAAGTTCTGAGCGTTGGACGATTCGGCAAACATGCCGCAGCCAAGAATGCTGGATTCTTGGAGGGAGATGTTATTGTCAAATTCGATGGGCAAAACGATCTAGAAACCGAGCAAAAGTTGTTCACCTACGTAAACGGGCACCACAAGCCCGGTGACCGAGTCGAAGTCAGAGTATTGCGGAACGGTGCTTCCAAGTCGTTGACATTGCCGGTTCAGGAATAAACTTGCAGATGACACCTGTTGGTGTCTTCGATGCTATTTCAAAATTCGAGTATGACTCGCCAGTCGTCTCGCGTAAGTGCTTATTGCGTTTTGCCTCCTTGTTTGATGCTGGGTTTATAAACTTATGGATGTTTCGTACAAACAAGCACTTGCTTGCTGCTTACTCGCGGTTGTGTGCGGTTGTGGGGCACCTAAATCCTCCAACGATACGGCCGAAGATTCCAATTTGTCGGCGGCTGGCGAGGCCAAGGCAGGAGGCGAAACGGACGCCACAGCCAAATCAGCGAGTTCTGCTTCCAGTGCTTCTCAGCCAGAGCTGGATAGGTTGGATATGGGTAATCAGAGTGCTGGCGACGCAAGTGTTGGCACTTCTGGATCTTTGCCCACGCTTGCTTTGCCTGAGGGGCTAAATCCCCAAATCTCGCTGATTTATCCTTCGGTATCCCGCGCTGTCGCCAGTGAAGATCCGCAAGCATGGGCGAATTTGGCGGTACTTTCGCAACAGATTGCCGTGGACCTTGCCACAGCGAACCAGGTGGATTCCTCAATTGATTTCTTCATGCAATCGGGGCAGGCACTTAGAAAGGCCTTGGCGGGTGGCTTTGCGGAGTTTCCTGAGTCGATGCCAGCAACGATCTTCGTCTTTGAGGCCATGGGGCTGACTGCCCGTGATCAATTGGATGCGGCAGTTGGTGCGTTGGATGATGCATTTGACAATGGCTTTACTCGACTGGATTTGGTAACGGAATCCAACGAATTCAAAGCGCTTTGGAACACGGACTCCTACATCAAACATCTCTCCCGTTGGGAGAGTATCCTTGCAGAACACTTTGCAGCACTTGTACAAGCGGATCTGCAAGCAACAAAGGCGTTTCCGTTTTCATTTATAGCTAACGATGTTTACGGGATAGAACAGAACCTCGAGTCGCTGAAGGGGAAAGTCGTCATCGTTGATCTCTGGGGCACTTGGTGCCCACCCTGCCGGGCCGAAGTGCCAGTATTCATCGAGCTTCAGAAACGATATGGGGATCAAGGGCTGCAAGTCATCGGTGTCAACTTTGAAAGAGCTTCAACTCTCGCAGAGAACACCAAGCTGGTTACCGATATGATCCGATCCCTCGGCATCAATTATCCGTGTCTGCTTGGCACAGAGGAAATTCACAATCAGGTTCCTGAGATGGCCGTCTTCCCGACAACATTGTTCATTGACCGGAGAGGCACGATAAGGTTGCGACTCGATGGAGCACGAGAGCACAGCTATCTTGAATCGGCGGTAAAATTTCTATTGGCAGAGTAAGCGGCAGGGATGGGAAGAAACTTAGCATGGCGAAAATCAACGAACAGCGCGCGATCGATCTGGTAATGCAGTTGATGGCAGTCCCGGGACGCAGCTGCGAAGAAGGGAAGATTGCTGGTTCGGTACGTCAGATACTGTTGGACGCGGGAGTCTCCGAGAAGTGCATTACCTTTGACAACGCACACCGCAAGACCCCCAGTCCCGGCCAAGTAGGCAATTTGATAGTGAAACTGCCGGGAGCATCCAAGCTGCCGCGATTGATGTTGAGCGCTCACCTGGATACGGTTCCCATTTGTGTCGGCTGTCAGCCTAAACGCGTTGGCTCTGTCATCCGTTCAGCAGACCCAAAGACTGGACTTGGCGCGGATGACCGCGCGGGGGTCGCTGTTGTTTTGACTGCGGCCATCGAGTCGCTTGAGCGACCAGCGGAATTGCGCTGTCCTTTAACTCTTTGTTTCTTCGTGCAGGAGGAAGTTGGTCTACAGGGAAGCAGAAACCTGACGCTGTCAAAGCTTGGCAAGCCTGCGATGGCTTTCAATTTTGATGGTGGTAATCCTTTCAAGATGACCGTTGGCGCAACAGGTGGCGAGCGCATCAAGATCGTACTTAAGGGATTGCCAGCGCATGCTGGTCTGGCGCCCGAGGCTGGTGCGAGTGCCATTGATGCAGCTGGCTTGGCCATCGCATCGCTGCGGAAGGGCCGCTGGTTGGGCGCAGTCAAGAAAGGTGGCAAGAGAGGTACTAGCAACCTTGGCACGATCCAAGGCGGAGTCGCTACTAATGTAGTCGCTGAGCACGTTGAGTTGACAGCTGAAGCGCGGAGCCACGATAGCGGTTTTCGCACGGCCATTGCCGATGCCATCGAACACGCCTTCCATGCCGCTGCCAGCTCGGTAGTCAGTAGCACGGGCGTCCCGGTCCAAGCCGACGTGCAACGAAGAGTCGACTACGATTCGTTCCGCCTGCCCGAGGATTCTGCGCCAATCCTACTGGGAGATGAAGCAATCCAGGCTGTCGGAGGCGCGCCAGAGCATGCCATCTCCAATGGTGGTGTCGACGCCAATTGGCTGGTTAAACACGGCATTCCCACGGCAACGTTTGGTTGTGGGCAACGCGAGGTTCATACCAATCAAGAATGGCTAGATATCCCCGGATTCTTGGCGGCAAACCAAATTGCCAGAAGCATCATTCAGTTCGCGTCCAGCTCTGATGTTTGAAGGGGACAATCAATTTTGCGCAACCTCCGGTTCCGCAAGGTACAGAATATCCAGGCGGTGTCGAAGCCAACCGCAAAAGCCTATTGAAGTTTCCGGTCCAACCGCATCTGTTCTCCAGAGTTCGCAATGCACGTTGATGACGAGTTGTGTCTGTGTTTTCATGTCACCTGGCGGAAGGTCATCAATTACGCGCGGATTCATCGCGTGAAGGTCCCCAGCCAGTTGGCCGATTGCCAGAGCGCTGGCACGGGTTGCGGTTGGTGCCGCGCGGCCATGCGGCGTCTGGTTGATCGCATGCAAGAGTCGGCGCCTAACGCTGAAGACATCGAGCAGTGGTTGAAACAATGCTACCCCAGGGCAGAGAACTATGCCGATGGGCGTCGGCAACACATCGCCGAGGGCAAGGGGCAGCCTCCACCACTGCCCCCGGCAGAGCGATGATGCCGTTTTGCATATCTGTTTTTTCTTCTATAATGCGCGATCGCATTCCGAGTCCCGACGCAGCCTCAGGTTCGTTGCTTTACAGCCTAGTGCTCTGCCAACATGACGGTTTAGGGTGCAGTGGTTACGTGGGATAAGCTCCTAGCACTGTCACTTCTGGTAAAGAGACTCTGGCAAGCGAAACGCTTAGGACTTCAGAAAAAACCTGGCATTTCCACCTGCCTCATCCCATGCCGCGCAGCGAATAGCGGAGAGGATCGAGGTGAGGGACGATAAATCGCCAAGTCGTTTTCGCCAAGTCCTCAACCTACAGCGCGAAGATCTACCGACTATGAATCTGGATTGGGGAACAATTTGCAGTCAGAACAGGACAAATTGGCGGACCACACAAAGCGGTTTTGCTATGACGATCGTGCAGCACGGTGGTTTCTCGTCGCAACTGCGTTTTGGGGATTGCTTGCGTCGTTAACGGCTGCGTTGACGACGCTGCTGTTGGTCCAACCGCAGTTGACGAGCGGTGTACCGGAGATTGCCTTCGGCCGAATTTCGCCGCTGCACATTAACGTGGCCATCTTTGGACTGGCTGCAAACGCGCTTTTCGCCGCTGTCTACTACAGTACACAACGCTTGTGTTGGCGCCCGATGTGGAGTGGCACATTAAGCATCCTGCATTTTTGGGGCTGGCAGCTGGTCGTCATGTGGATGATTGCTACCCTCGCGCTCGACCAATCACAACATCGATACGCCGCTGAGCCGGTGTGGCCCATCGATTGCGCCATCACTTTTGTATGGTTGATCTATATCGTCAACTATTTAATGACGGTTTGGCAACGCCGACAAAAGCAAATGTATATTTCGTTGTGGTTCTATTCCGCTTCCGCGTTGGCTTTTCTACCCGTTCATGTACTCAACAATCTAGTGATTCCGGAGAACGGATATGACAGTCTTGGGGTGTATAGCGGGGTTTTCGATGGATTCATGCAATCCTGGAGCAGCGAAAATACGCTGATGTATTTGGTTGTTATTCCATTCGTCGGCGCGATGTATTATTTCTTTCCCAAGATAACCGGGCGCCCGGTCGGCAATTACCGTTTGGCAATCGTTCAATTCTGGACGATGATATTCTTAGGTACATTGTCAGGTTCCCGACTGCTGCATTTGACAAGTGTTCCCGAGTGGTCGAGTTCTTTAGGCATGTTGGCTGGTGTGGCGCTGCTGATGCCGTATTGGGCTGGCGTACTCAACGGCTATTCAATGTTGCGGCGCCCGTGGAATGTACTCGGAGCGGACTTGGACGTAGCCCGGCGGTCGATCCCCTTCCTTTGCTTGGCTTTGATTTGCTACACCTTGATCAGCCTAGAAAGCGGGCTGACGGCATTTAAGTCCTTAGGTGCCTACACGATCTTTACCGACTGGACACTCGCGCATACCGACGCAGTTGCATTTGGTTGGGCTGGCGCATTTGCGGTGGCATTTTCCCTGTGGTTGGCCCCCAAGATATTTAGCGCAGACGTGACCGTTGATCCAGGTGCCAAGCTTCAGTGCTGGACGATTGGACTAGGGACAATATTGCTAGTGGGTTCGACGTACGCATCGGGACTAACGCAAGGGTGGATGGCATCTTCGTTGGATTCTTCTGGAACTTTGGTTTACCCGGAATTCTTGGAAATCGTACGAACGGTAACGCCACTTTGGTGGGCCCGTCTCTTGGGGGCCATGTTGCTAGCGGTGGGATACGGCGTGCTTGCACTTGCCCTTTCTCTGGCCTGGCTGACCGTAAAGGAACAACGGAAAGAATCTGAACGGTTGGTTTGCGTGCGGGACGACGAGGTGTTGGACCCGCCGCAACCGCCCAGCGTCCTGGAGGGAGCGCCAATTCTACAGCTGGGAATTAAACTGGACGTTTGGAGTCGACTTGCGTGGCACCGGCGCTGGGAGCGCTCGGCAATTCGCTTTACTTCCTTCATCTTCATCGTGCTCGCGTCTGGCATGGCCCTGCAAGTTGGCGCGATGTGGGCGGCGCGTAGGCCGCTACCTAACGATTCTACAGCTGTGGCATATACGCCGCTGGAATTATGCGGGCGGGCGATGTTTGTTCGCGAAGGCTGTGTGAGCTGCCATACCCAGGTGGTTCGACCACTGCTGTCCGACACACAGCGTTATGGAGAATACAGTCAGCCCGAGGATTACTATTACGACCGTCCCAGCCTTTGGGGAAATCGCCGGATTGGTCCCGACTTAGCACAGGAGGGAGGAAAGCAAAATGCCTTTTGGCATTGGCAGCATCTCGCAGATCCTCGCGAGGTGAATCCTGGCTCGGTCATGCCCGACTTCGCGCATCTGTTGGAGGCTGATCTCGATATTCAAGAAATCCGCTCACTACTTATCGAAGCCAAAGAGAGTGGAATTGCATACGACGAAGAGCTGGTCGCTGAGCATAATTTGACCGAGGAAGATCGTTTGGCGGGTGATGTCACGCCGCTGGAGGCATTGGTGCAGCGTCAAGCGGAAGAGGTCGCGGCCGACATGGTTGTTTCCGGAGGACCCGCAGCCAAGTTTGACAAGCAGGCAATTGCCTTGATCGCGTACTTGCAGAGACTTGGCAACGCGCCCGCCCCTGTCACTGCCGACAAGTAGATACTTCCGACTAGTTCATATCACCGACCACGCACCTCGTACCGAGCAACCATTTCGACCACCATGAATCAGTCCATTGAACTCTTGAATGACGGTATCCAACTGGAATCAGGTCCACTGCCTGGTTGGTGGAAAAGCATCCTGATCACTACGCTTGCACTGTGTCCGGTGTATTGGCTTTATTTTCACTCTGGTGCACCTGGAAGAACGATGGCCGATGCATACGATCAAGCTGTATTCAATAATGCACAGTTATTGTTCGCGCAGATCGGTGAGCTGAATCCTGACGCCGATACAATTCGGCGGTTTTCTGCCAAGGACAATTGGGTGAAAGTCGGTAAGGCTATCTTTAAGTCGAACTGCATTGCCTGCCATGGACGCTCGGGCGAAGGCATCATCGGTCCCAACCTGACAGACGATAGCTACAAGAGCGTCCGCAGTATCGAGGATATCGCACGAGTTATTCTCAAAGGAGCGAACAACAATGCTATGCCAGCCTGGGAAGGCAAGCTACAAACGAATGAAGTTGTTCTCGTTTCAGCCTACGTCGCGTCGCTGAGAGGAACCAACGTAGCCGGTGGCAAGTCACCTGAGGGAGCTGAGATTCCGCCCTGGCCACCTGTTCCGCCCGAACCAGAAGTCAGCCAATAAGAATATACGCAGAAGTTTTCCACATAATTAACCCCTTTTTTCTAGTTCCCAGGCTCTGCCGCTCTGACTGGCAGCAAGTGGTTTGCCCACCGGCGTTCAGCAAGAAGTCTCAAAATGCCCGCAATTCGATGGTTCCTAAACTTGGTTTCCCTGTAAGTCATTTATGAAGAACAAAGTAACTGGATTCTGTTTATTCCTACTGCTGCCGGTAGCCATCGCCTGCCGTAAGGATCGAGTCGTGGTGGTCGAATTCGAACCTAATCGCGTGTTCGCGTACAACGTTGGCAAGATGGCTGAGCAGCCGATGGATAAAGCCATCGAACAAACAAGTGCTGCGCTCGAAGTGCTATTCGGAACCCCGGACGAACCCAAGATTCCCGAATTCATTCTGGATGACGATGAACTAGCTGCGTTGGTCAGCCTTGAAAAACTTGACCACGCGTCTGGGGCTGCGAACGAAACAGGGCGTGGAATTTTTCGCGAGCGTTGTGCCAATTGCCATGGGTTGACTGGGGATGGACGTGGTACAGCCGCTGCCCTGCTCAACCCATATCCCCGAGACTACCGGTTGGGCAGGTTCAAGTTCAAAAGCACCCCCATCGGCACGAAGCCAACGAAGCAAGACATCGCATATTTGATTCGCGAGGGCATCCACGGAACATCGATGGTGAAGATTCCCGAGCTGACCGAATCGGATGTGGACGCGCTGACCGACTACGTCGTCTACTTGTCTTGGCGTGGCGAAGTCGAACGGGCTTTGTTGTTGGAATGTGAGGCCATATATTTTGCCGATGGAGAATCACTCTACGATCCAAGCATCAAGGAGGCTGATCCGGAAGCATTCGAAGAACAATGGGAGCTAATCGAGGACTATACGGTCGAGGTGGCTGAACAATGGTTGGCCGCAGCGGACCGTGTCATCGATATGCCCAGCCGCGATCCGGCTCTGGTGCCAGATACGATTCAGGAAGTTTTGGCTGCCATGAATTCATCAGGCGATTCGCCAATCAAGGACTCGGTTTCCCGCGGTCGCAGCCTGTTTGCGAGCGAAAAGGCTTCTTGCTCACGTTGCCATGGTCTCGCTGGGCGAGGTGACGGGCAGACCAATGATTATGACGAATGGACGACCGATTGGACCAAGAAATTCGGGATCGATCCGGAGGACAAAGACTCACACATCCCCTTAATCGCTCGCGGGGCATTTCCAGTTCGAAAGGTTTCGCCGAGGAATTTCCAGGAAGGAGTGTTCCGTGCCGGAAGTTCGCCAGAACAGCTTTATCAGCGAATTGCCCTTGGTATCGAAGGTACGCCCATGCCAGCTGCGGCAATTGAGCCAACAGAGGTCTGGGATCTCGTGAATTTTGTGCGGTCTCTGGTTCTTCCAGCTGAAGAAAAGCCACTGTGATATGGCGCCGCGTGCAAAGAAATCAAACGTCCGATAGACGGGCATCTGCAATGCAAATCTCCGTCGTAGACTTACTTGACCTACAACGGCGGTTGCGGTTGTTGCCGCCTAAGCTCGCAGTCTTAGTAGCGTCCGCCTCGCGTGTGAGTCTCTCCCGGCCGGAGAGCGCCGGAGAGCGAGGGGCTGTACAAGCGACGAAAATGCCCGCGAGCGCCAGCGCACAACTTTTCTGGATATTGGAACAACCGTGGGCCAACGCCAAAGCGGCTATGCGGAAAACCTTCTGAGTGACTGATTAGCATCGAGATCGACATTTTGGCCACTGAAGACGCAAGAATGGTTCATTTGGTGGAATGTCATTTCGTCGAATGTGTAGTACAATCGTGAGTCTTTAAACCGCTGCGAAAGTCGTCAAGAATTCGCGTTGCGCAATGCGCGGCGCGAATTTCTGACTAGTGCAAGCGGAGCGTTGCTTCCTACCAACTACTTCATGACAAGTGTCCCCAAAGTATGAAATCTACTCACATCTTGGCCTACAGCATGGTGCTTGGCGCATGCTGCTCACCTCTCTTAGCCGACAACTCGACCAACAGACTCACACGGCCGGAATCTCTAAGCGGCTGGCAATTGCTTTTCGATGGCAATTCGACAGAAGGTTGGAGAAACTACCAACAAGACAGTGTGTCAGAAGGTTGGAAAGTCCAGGACGGCGAACTGATTCGCGAAGGCAAGAACGCAGGCGACTTGATCACAATCAAGAAATACAAGTACTTTGAATTGCTGCTTGATTACAAGATTTCCGAAGCGGGCAATAGCGGTTTGATGTTTCACGTAACCGAGGACCACCCCAAACCTTACCAGAGCGGACCAGAAATTCAAATTCAGGACAACGTCGCTGGCCACGATCCACAGAAATCCGGCTGGCTGTACCAGCTGTACAAGCCTCGATCTCCAGCTTGGGCCGCTGCGCGAGAGTCAGGTGTACTGGATGCCACGCGCCCCGCTGGCCAGTGGAATCAGATCTACGTGCGCATCGCACCGAACCAATGCACTGTGACAATGAACGGTCAAAACTATTACGGATTCAATATCGGGGACGCGGATTGGAAACGCAGAGTTGCCGAAAGCAAATTTGCCAATTGGGAGGGTTTCGGTTCTGCAGGCTCTGGCCACATTTGTCTGCAAGACCACGGAAACTTGGTTTCGTTTCGCAGTATCAAGATTCGCGAGTTGGACGAAGATGGCAAGGCCCCGCAACCGGTCGATGGAAGTCTGGCAGTACAAGGAACGCTGGCCTTTCCAAACCTGAAGTGGCAAGGCTGGGAACCGATTGATGAGTCTGGGAACGTCGTGAGCAAGGGGTTGCGAATTCTGGAATTGACCTATGCCAAGGGGGATGGAAATCGGCTATTTGCGGCGACTCAGCGCGGAAGAATCTACACATTTGAAAATCGACCTGATGTCACCGAGTCCAATTTGTTTTTGGACCTACAGGAACCGGTAACTTTTTTTCCAAGTGGCGGAGCGAATGAACAAGGTCTGTTGGGCTTGGCCATGCATCCCGACTTCGTAAAGAACGGACAATTCTTTGTTTACTACACGCGTCGCGGAAACCATCAAACTGTGATTTCGCGGTTCCACGTATCCAAAGATAATCCGAACAAAGCCGATCGCGACTCTGAGGAGGTGCTGCTGGAAATCGACCAACCTTTCCAAAATCACAACGGTGGTTCCATTGAGTTCGGCCCTGACGGAATGCTCTATGTCGCCCTGGGAGACGGCGGGTTGCGGAATGACCCCGTGGCTTCCGGTCAAGACCTTGGCCAATTATTAGGCTCCATCCTGCGAATCGATGTCGATTCCAGGAGCGAGGGTTTGGCGTATGGCATTCCTGCAGACAACCCGTTCGTCGGTCGTGCTGGTGCTCGCCCAGAGATCTATGCGATTGGCGTTCGCAATCCTTGGAGAATTGCGTTTGACAAGAAAACTGGTCGCCTGTGGATGGGCGACGTCGGCCAAGAACTGTGGGAAGAAGTGGACGTGATTACCAAGGGCGGCAACTATGGTTGGAGCAACCGCGAGGGCAACTATGCATTCGGTAATCGAGATGACGTTGAAGGCGTACCACCATCCATCGATCCAGTTTGGGTTTACGATCATACCATCGGCAAGTCGATCACGGGTGGTCGCGTCTTCAATTCGGAACGGATACCTGAGCTGACTGGCAAGTATATCTATGCCGACTACGTCAGTGGGGCCGTCTGGGCTTTGACCTACGACGCCGCAACTGGGCAAGCAACTCGCAACGATTTGATCTCTGCGGGAGGAATTCCCGTGCTAGCCTTCGGCGAAGATCCGCAGGGCGAAGTCTACTACATGATCGAGACGACGAAGGGAGACGCTATTTACCGTTTCGAATCGAAGTAATTTGATCATGTAAGACGCTTGCGCTGCTGGGATCTGCGGCATGCTTGTCCGGTCAATCATCGTGGGCGAGCGTGATGACCACGATGGGGAGCGTTATCACTACAACGAAAACGCTCAAGTTGTTTCCGCAGATCCAAAATCCGGCAGTCGAGAAAACCTACCCCCCCGGTTCAGTTTTCTCGACTGCCTCTCATAGGCGCGATGGTTCCTTCCGGCAAGCCGCGGCGGTGCCCACTAAGCCAAGCCTGCTCGCTCTTTCGGGTCTCGCAGTCCATCGGCCAGTCGAGCTAGAGCCTCCGTCTCAATCTGCCTGACCCTTTCGCGAGTCAGTCCAAGCTCTGCTCCAATCTCTTTCAGCGTGTGCGGATCGGTATCTCCCAACCCAAACCGCATTCGCAGTACGGTCGCTTCGCGCGTATCGAGCGTTTCCAACAAGTCCAGGACAGTACTCAAAACGTCGTGATCCAATAACTCTTCATCCGGCGCTTTCAATCGTTCATCCATGACCATTTCGCCCAGTGACCAGCCCGCGTCCGATTGATCGCTTTGTGGCGTGCTGTTGTAGATCTGAATGGCCTTCTTGATGATTGGCAGCTTCTTCCTTGGCAAGCCCAGGATTCGACCTACTTCCTCTTGCGTGGGCGAGCGTCCCAACTCTTCTGTCAATCGCGCTGACGCTCGCCGCCATTTACTCAGCAGTTCAACCATGTAGGCCGGAATACGAATGGTTTTTGCTGAGTTGATCAAGGCTCGCTTTATCGACTGTTTGATCCAGTAGCTGGCGTAAGTGCTGAACCGCGTACCTACATCGGGATCGAATCCTTCGACAGCGCGAAGCAAGCCCAAATTCCCTTCTTCTATCAAATCTTGCAACCCCAGGCCCTTACCGACATAGCCACGAGCAATGTTCACTACCAACCGCAGGTTGGCACGGACCATGTGATCTCGGGCTCGAACATCACCATCACTAATTTTGCGAGCCAGGTCGCGTTCTTGCTCCGCTGATAACAGCGACGTTTCATTGATTTCACGGAGATAGGTCTCCAGTGGCGATTGTGGATGAACTTCGTCTCCGTCTCGCCTCCTCCGGTTAGCCTTCAACGCCTCGCGGGCTTCTTCCAATTCTTCAATATTATCAATAAAGTCAGCCATGGGTTTTCAGTGTTTTCCAAGGGGGACATGATTGCCATAAGTAACACGCGTCGCGGCGATTGTTCTGTTCGCAAACGCTCAAGTCAGTTAACACTCGCCGATAGGTTCCACCCACAGGCTGGTTCGCATGGCTCTGCCATAAATGACATGGCACATACCGAACCTAAATCAACAAAGTGTTACGCGTGTCTCCTACTCGGGCCAGTCAATGTGCATCCCTTCGACCTGGTTCCCAAAGCGTACAAGTTCAATTGTGTCGCTGTAAATTTGGCGACTATGAGTCGTTGAGCGAGATCTGAAATGGCCGGTTCGCACGAAACCCTGGTGGTAATCCACTCGTCTCTTACGCGATTTCGGTTGTCTGACTGAACGATTCAAAACAGGCGTTGACCTGCAGTCCTAGGTATCGTCGGACGGTTGGGCAAGAATCGAAGAATTGCGAAAGAGGATCGATTGCACCATTTGTATCGATCCCCAGCCTTCCATGCATTGTCCTGCGTTGGGCAAGTGTCACAAATCGTAATTCCGATGCCACATCAGCCTCTAGCGCGCTTGCGTGCGGTTCCGTCAAGAACCACGTGCTAGCGCACAGCGGCTAATTTTGCGGAAGGATTACGTGGAACTGAATTTCCAATTCTTGACACTAGTG
>JAGQPR010000184.1 GCA_020426625.1 Planctomycetales bacterium | reverse complement strand
TCGGAAGAATTTCGCGAAAATGAAACCACCGTCCGCGACAAAACACTTCCACGATCGAACTATCAATTCCACCCACACTAAACACCCAAGTTATTTTTCCTCTGATCCTAAATCGGGCTTTTCGTCTATTGAGTCAAGGACAAAGATGCGGTTCGCAGGACGCTCACCGCACCGCCGCAATTCCCTTTGCTGTGCAATTGATTGACCGCTATGGTCTTCTGTGCGACAATCCCGGAGCAATTCAACAGCGAAAGGCGTCCCATGGCTGGACTCACAGGTAGTGACCAAGAAAGATTGTTACAGAATCTGCACCAAATTCCAGAATTCAATCATTTTGGAGTCGCCTTTATCGGTGGCAATATGTGCCAGGTTGTCAAGTCGTCGCAACTGCCGCGAGGGCTTCAGAGCTGGATCGTGATTAGAGAACGCGAAATTGCCAACACTTTGGTTGGTCCTCCTGCTGATGACGAATGGAATTGGGATATCGCTTGGGAAACTCTCAATGTTGGCTTGGCATGTGGCGCCACTGTGGCAGCAGGTATGGCAAGCGCTGCGGGAGTAATTGCAGCGCCGGTAACGGGCGGTACCTCAGCAGTGTTGAGTACTGTTGCTTACGCTGGCTCATTGGCAACAGCAGCACAGTGTGGTATTTCTACTGGGCGCTTGATGAATGAGATATTTGATCCTGAAGCCAATGATATCCTTGATTCGCTTGAGGGGTTCAATACGACTTCATCCATTTTGGACGCAGTTTCAGTTGCAGGAGGATTAGCCGCGCTGGGACAAATGGCTCAGTTGGTGGTTCGCACAGCTCGGACAACCGGCAAGCCGATCTCCCAGGTCGTTAAAGGGCTCAATCGAACTGACCGAAAACGACTTGCTCAAGAAATGGCAAAGTATACATCCGACGCCACAACGCGTAAGCAATTCATCCGCCTTGCCCGAGCAGGGGAAATCCCAAAAGTTTTTACGCGTTCACAAATATCAGATGCGTTGAAAGAGCAATTGCTGTATCTCATTTCTTCAGGTCTAACCATGATCGGCAGCGGCACAAGCGGCGTGGTCAAGGAATTGCTGATCTACTTTGTTCAGGATGAGTAAGAGCTGCAGGAAATGCCAGCGCTTCACTTAGCGCGGAGTTTGATCTAGGAAGAGGACACCGCAAATGGAATCGAGCTAGCTCAAGCAGAGGCCAGCTCGACATCGAATCGTCGTTCCACAACTTCAACAAAGGTGTTGGTGCGTTGCCTACCTAAGGGCTTTCTCAATAAGCTCAATGACCTCGGGGGAGTCCGGGGATGTACCGGTTCTGAATCGGGCAAGTACATTTCCATCCTTGGACACCAAAAACTTTTCAAAATTCCACTTGATTGCACCTGTGTCATCAATTCCCGCCTGCTTTGAGGTCAGGTACTTGTAAATCGGTGCCGCATCGTCGCCATTGACGTCGACTTTTGAAAACATATCAAATTTGACACCGTAGTTCCGTTCGCAGAATTCCGCAATTTGCTTAGCACTTCCGGGCTCTTGAGAGCCAAACTGATTGCATGGAAATCCAAGTACCGCCAATCCCTTTTCACCGTACTTTTCATGCAGGGCTTGCAGGGGTTCGTACTGAGGTGTCGCCCCGCAGCGACTGGCGGTGTTCACAATGAGCAGCGTCTTTCCGCGATACTTACTTAAATCAACTTCTTCGCCCGTAAGTGACTTCATCTTCTGACTGTATATCGGATGATTTGTCTTCTTTTCACCTTTGACTGGTTCGTCACCATTAGCGTTCGCTGAAATCAGTAGTATCGACATGCAAATGGCGAAAACACGGCTCTTCATGATTCTGTCCTCCACTGGGTTGAAAAATATGATTGACTATAACAGCCAAACAAGCGGATTGATAGTTGTGGGTTGCCGAGCAAGCCGGTGTGATAGTCGCGAGAGGAAATGCGGACACGAGAGGAAATGCGGACACAGCACTTGGGGACTGCACAGCACTTGGGGACAGCACTTGGGGACAGCACTTGGGGATGGGAGGCGATGGGAGAATTAGCGGCGATTCTCAACGTTCTATTTACTTGTCTGCTTCATCTTCGTCATCTGAGATAAGAGCACACTTTTCGGCGTAAATGGGAGCATGCTAACCACCAGCCTTTGGACGAAGCTCAGCCCCGAGATGACGTAATGTTGATTTGCGGATCGCGGTGCAGTTTTGAGAAAAATTAATCGCGTGATTGGATCTGAGACGAGACGTTAGTTTGAAAGCAAAAATCGCCTGCAAACCCTTGGGCTTGGAAAATGTCCCACTAGACCGTAGGAATCTGGTAATCTTAGGCTTTGTCTCGAAACCCGCGTTGGTGCCTTTTGCCGGATGGTTCCTGGCGAGAATGGTGGCTCCAGCCAAACGTTGGATTCCGCACGGCAGCGGAGCCCACTTGCTCGGAAAGTCGATTCTACTTGCTCGACAAGCTGAACGTACTGTTAAGACAAAGCACAGTCTTCTTGTCCCTCCAATTCCCACTTCCAATTGAATGCAGAGTTCGAACCATGCAGCACTTCTATCGATTCCTATGCGCTGTTTCTTTCGTATGTCTATTCGCAACTTCTGGCCGCGCTGACGACCCCGAGTTAAAACCGCTGTTCAACGGTAAGGATCTTAAGAACTTTCAGGCAAAGGGAGCTGACGAATTTTGGCGAATAGAAAACGATGTGTTGGTTGGTGAGAACAATGCAGAAAAGAAGGGCCATTACTTGTGGACAGAAAAGGCCTACCAGGATTTTGTGCTGGAATTTGATGTGCGTTGGAAGGCAGCGACAGATCGGGGGGTAGACACGGGCATCGAAATGCGACAGCCCAAGTTGCAATTGCAGCTTGGCGTGTCGGGTAGTTTGCGTGTAGATATGACCGGTTCCTTTTATACCGGCGGCAAGCCAGCTTATCCCGAAGCGGGACAAGCCAAGGAAGCCAAGAGATTAATGCACCCGGAAGGTGAATGGAACAAGTTCCGAATCCAAGCCAAGGGAGATACGTTCACTTGTTGGATCAATGGCGAAAAAGCTTCGCAGTACACCGACCCAAAGTTCTCCGGTGCGGCTCCGTTGGGATTCCAAATCCACGGTGGCGTTGAAATGAAGTGTGAGTACCGCAACGTAAGAATCGCCGAGCTTTAAATCGCGAGGAAAGCTAACTCAATCCGGCGATGGGGTCGCCATGATAAATCTGGTGGGGGCGATTCTCGGCATCGTGCCAAGCTGCGGTAGCTGGTATTCCGAGTGCACTGTAGATGGTAGCTGCGAAATTCTCCGGTTTGACTGGTTGTTGGTCGGGATACGCGCCATGCGCGTCCGACTTGCCAACTACATTGCCTCCATGAATTCCACCGCCAGCGAACAGCACCGATTGGACAGCGCCCCAGTGATCGCGTCCTGGCAATTTGTAGTCTTTCTCAAGTAGGGTAATTTGGGGCGTTCTTCCAAATTCCCCAGCCATCACAATTAGGGTCTCATCCAGTTCGCCGGAAGCATGCAAATCGTCAAGCAATGCCGAAACGGCTCGATCCGTAGGCGGAAATAGATTGTCTTTTAGATGGGGGAACGCGTTGCCATGCGTGTCCCAGGTTTCGTCGTTGCCTAGGTTCACCTGTACCAAACTGACACCTGCGGCGACCAACCTCCTAGCCATCAACAGCGACCAACCGAACGAGTTACGCCCATAGCGCTCAAGCTGCTTTTCTTCCGCGTTGGTAACGTCTAAGGCTTGGTGCACTGTGGACTCCGTGAGCAGCGACACAGCTCCCTGGCGCAGACGATCAAAGTTTTCTACTTGCGCATGCGCTGCCAGTCGGTCCCGCTGGCGATTCAACGATTCCAACAGCGCCAGGCGACCATTGACCGCCCGCAAACCGAGACCCTGAGGTAGAGTGAGCTGTGGTGCTTGGAAAATTCGTTCATCTGGATTGCCGCGATCCTGGTGATCGAATGCATATTCTGGAAAAGCGCCATATGAAGTGTTATGGAAAGGGGAGGCGTCTATGAGCCACGGATCGTGTTGTGGGCCCATCAAACCAGCGTGCTGTCCCGGGATTATTCTGCCACTGTTGTGGACCAGTCGCTCTGGAAGCATCACCGCCGTTGGCAAATTATTTTGCTGCTGCGGACGCAGCGCGTAGCCTGCAACGGCAGCTATCGACGGTCGATCGCTGCGGCTTGGTGCATTGGGGCTGAAGCCAGTTGGCAACTCAGAATGTCCGGTCAACAGAATATGATGCGCGGCGGAATGTTCATTTGAGCCATGGGTTAACGAGCGACACAGCGACCACAAGTGGCTGCGCTGGGCCAGCATCGGCAAGTGTTCGCAAATGTGCAACCCGGGTGTCTTCGTCGGGCGAGGCTGAAATTCGCCCCGAATATTCTCTGGAGCAGCTGGCTTCATATCAAAGCTTTCGTGCTGTGAAAGTCCACCGGAAAGGAAGATGAAGATGCAGGATTTTGCTTGACCTCCAGTCCTACTGACTTCCCACGCCGTCGCCGCACGCAAACCAGCCAGATGGTTCATGCCCAGTCCCAGGATACCAATGGCGCCCGCTTGCAGAGCATTGCGACGTGAAAATGGGGCGTGATGCCAGCAACCCTGCGACTGAGAGGAATTCATGTGTCTCAAGCTGCCGCTCCCGAATACAAGTTGGAGGAACCGTTGCAGTTGTTATGCTACACTGATGGGGCGCGGCCAGCGAGTGGATTTGATTTTGTAGTCGGAAAGGTAGTCAAATGCGACGCTTCATCGTGATTGCATCGATCTTGTTGTGTTCTTCGCTAGTTGCAGCGTATCTATTGTGGCCTCGACCGATCGCCGCAGACGTTCTTCCGGAACAACAGTTTTCCGTTGATGGCATCCAGCGAAAGTATCGAGTGGTTCTGCCACATTCACTTCCAAGCCGCGCGCCTGTTGTCTTGGCATTTCACGGAGTCGGAGATTCCACAGAATTGATGGCGGAGTATAGTCGCCTCGATCGCTTGGCGGCTAGCGAAGGATTCCTATTGGTCTATCTAGCAACCCACAAATCAATGTGGGATACGATCGACGCGACCAACGAGAACATATTGACTAACCCCGATGTGCTTTGCGTGGACGAATTGATAGAACACCTGTCAGAGAATTATGACATTGATCGCGATCGGGTGTATGCGCTGGGCATGTCTAACGGCGCATCCTTCGCGCAGCTGCTAGCGATTGCTCGATCTGAAAAGATCGCGGCAGTTGTTGCCCACTCAGGCCCACGACCTCGTCGGTTGAGCGCACTCGAAAACCGATTTCCGATCATGTTGGTCGTCGGTGCCGAGGATTGGGCGGCTCCAGTGCTGACCGAAGATGCTCAGCTGTATCGAGAGAATGGACACGAGGTTGAGTTGATCGCGGTATCGGGGTTGCGTCACGCGTGGTCACGCCGACATAACGAAGCGATGTGGGCATTCCTTTCTCAGAAGTCCCTCATCACTTCGCATTGAATAAATCAGCCGTGTGGGCGCGTTGCTGGTTAATCCCACCACCATGCATCGTGGCTCAAACTCGGTACCTTCGGCTCTTGGGGCAACAACGTATGGCTTAATCCATTGGCGTATTCCCAAGCGCGATTGTCTGCCATCAGCACAGGGTCGACTTTCACACCGCCGCTAACCACTGCGACAACTGAGCCGTTGGGCAGGCGATGCGACGTTGCCAAGCCCGCAACCGTTTTCGGCTCGGCGTCGTCGTCCTCTTGAGCGTTTCCGATCGCGCACAAATGGGGAAACCAGGCTCTAAACGAAGGCTGGCCGGTTTCTGGCAGCGCTAGTTGCAGAGCAAGAGCAGTCTCAAACACCGAGCAGAGTCGCGCGTACGAAGGATGTTGCGCCCGCAGATGCGGGATATTCGCGGTAAATTCTGAGGCAAATGCGTCCGACGCAGCGTCGTGCTGTCCCGTTGGTGCTCGGCCGTTTTGGCTCATCCACTGCTGTTCGCTTAGTACGCAAACGCTTTGCTTGGGCAGCTGAAACATACGTCGATCTGGATTGGCTTTCACAGATTCATCCGAGTATGCAAACCACCAACGTATCAAGCTTTGTGGTGGAACGTTCGCCTGGGGATCGAGATGGTCGAAATAGTTCTTGATGCGCGGCGCAGTGCGCACGGCGCCAAAGCCGACCTGCTTCATGTGTTCGTCTGCATCCACCAACGCGAGTGCCGTTCCCGATGTAGGACTGATACCGAATACATGCACGTGGTGTGGCCCGATGGCTTCTTCGATTTTTGCGGTGATTGCCCTTGGATGCTGTGAAAGCTGTTTCATCACCCCCGGCTGGTTCAGGTATTGTTGGGCGGCGATCACACCCGCATCACTCGCCTCGATCGTACAGCCTAGCGGGCTCGTGTTGTGATCGACAGACGCTGTCACAATGGCCAAGTCTTGTAGATGGAATCCGAAGCCAGGATCACCAGCGGGTCCAGCCAGAAAAACATCTTCCTGCTCCGGTGCGACATACACGTATTCGATTCGCGACAATCCAGCCAGCTTGAGAATCTCAGCACCCGGGGGGACTCCAGATGCAAATGATTGTTGCAATGCTTGGTCGAGTGCATGCAGGGAAATAGTCCGCAGTCTGCTCTCCGTTCGCCAAGGGTGCCGTGGTTGGTCCGGGGCAATGAAGTGTTCTTGATCGATGAGCGGTTCCACGACCACTCGCGAAAGGTGTCCTCTGGGATCTACGTAAACTCCAGACGGATAAGGCGTGATCGAATTCTCGCCCGCCCCTCCTGCTACGGCCCAACCCAACGGATCGATTGTCGTCTCGATCAGGTTGATCAAGGTTTGGAAATCTGCCATTGCAGCTCCGCCAGCAACTCCATTTCCTGAACCTGCAAGTCCATCAGCCCCAAGCCCGCCAGAGCCTGAGGAATCCCCAGAACTGGATTGACCGAAAATGTTCGGAGCTGGCCAAGCGGCCAGCGCGAGCACGATACCAACCATCAACACACGCATAGAGAGTCTCCTTCATCTTTCTGTTCCATGGAGAAAAGTCGACAAGATCACACCGATTTGTGAAAAGTGGAGCGGAGATTGCTCTCCTGCCTCGTGCCCCAGATTTCATGGCAACCTTGTGTTGTTTGGAAGTAAGTTAACTTGGCAACTCCAGCTAGCCCTGCGATGGTAGGGTGCCTCTTTAGGGTGTTATTGCGGAATCCCGCGCATCTTACTCCTGCCATGTAGTTTAACGACTGCCCCAAAGCTGGGCAAATAGATAAATGCATCGATTCGCTCGGCTGCAACGGGGTAACTCAGGACGAGGCAGATCGGATATGGTGCATTGTGGACGGATTACTGTTATTCTATCGTTCCGTTGGACCGGTCATTACAACCAACCTCTTTAGTAACCTTCCGGAAATCGATATGACAGCGATTAGGGTCAATGGTAAAACCCACGAATTGCAGGACGTTTCTGAGGAAACGCCGCTCTTGTGGGTGTTGCGAGATCATCTGGGGCTGACGGGCACGAAATACGGCTGTGGCATCTCCGAATGCGGTGCATGCACCGTGCATGTGGATGGTCAAGCTGTGCAATCATGCGTTACTCTGTTGTCTGAAATTGGCGACTCGGAGGTAACAACAATTGAAGGTCTTTCAGAGGATGGTTCGCACCCGGTCCAGAAGGCCTGGAAAGAGTTGAACGTTCCCCAGTGTGGATACTGCCAGGTTGGGCAACTCATGATGGCGGCGGCGATGCTCAAATCGACTCCCAACCCATCGGACGACGACATTGACGCCGAGATGTGGAACATTTGCCGTTGCGGAACCTATCCGAGAATCCGCGCTGCTATCAAGGCTGCTGCCAAGGAAATGAATCAATGAAGACTAATGTGGATTGTCCTGAACCAGCATCGCGGTATTCACGTCGCACATTTATCAAGGCCGCCTCAGCTGGCTCGCTAGTCTTAATGGGGCGGATGGCGCGCGGCCAGGAAGCTGGATTAACGAATGCCGCCGAGACCGATGTAGACAGCTTCGCACCAGATTATTTTGTGGCCATTGCGCCTGATGGCACAGTCACTTGCTTGGCACATCGCTCGGAAATGGGTACCGGAATTCGAACCGGGCTGCCGCGCGTCATTGCTGACGAATTGGGGGCCGATTGGCAACGCGTCGAAATACAACAAGCAATTGGCGACAAGCGATTGGGCGACCAAAACACGGACGGCTCAAACAGCATTCGCTTTTTCTTCGATCGCATGCGGATCGCTGGTGCCACGGCACGGACAATGTTGGAACAAGCAGCGGCGAAAAAATGGGGTGTGCCCGCCAAGGATTGCTACGCAGAGATGCACCAGGTCAAGCATCGCAATAGTAACCGAATGCTAGGGTTCGGTGATCTGGTGGCGACCGCCAAGACCTTGGCCGTCCCACCACAAAGTGAATTGCAGTTTAAGCCGCGTAGTCAATGGAAATACATTGGCAAGGACGCGCCCATTGTGGATTTGGATGATATCGTTACTGGCAAAGCCGTCTTTGGAATTGACGCCAGGATGGACAACCAACTGTTTGCCGTGATTGCCAGACCACCAGTAGTTGGTGGCAAGGTTGAGAAGGTCAACTCAGCTGCTGCCAAGAAGATTCCTGGAGTCGTCGAAGTTGTTCAAATTCCTGGCTTCGAAGGAGCTCCTTTGTTTCAGGCCCTGGGTGGAGTTGCGGTTTGCGCGACCAGCACCTGGGCCGCTTGGCAGGGACGCGACGCCTTGGAGATCCAATGGGATGACGGCCCCAACGCTGATTACAACACCGCTGAGTTCGCGAAACTTCTCACGCAATCAGCCCGCAAACCCGGTCAAGTGCTGCGGGCTGTGGGAAATACCAAAAGGGAACTGGCGCAATCCGAGAACCGTTTTTCAGCGGATTATTCGGTGCCACATCTGTCACACGCCCCGATGGAACCAACCTGTGCCGTCGCGGATGTGCAGGTCGACGCAACGAATGGTAAGATCACCCGCTGCCATATCTTGGCGGCTACCCAAAATCCACAGGCCGTTCAGGAGGCTGTTGGGGCGGCCCTCGGAATAGAGCAAGGTGAAGTTTTGGTAAATGTGACTTTGCTAGGATCGGGATTTGGACGGAAGAGCAAGCCCGATTACTGCGTCGAGGCAGCGTTGCTCTCACGCCAGTTGGCCAGACCCGTCCACGTGACTTGGACTCGCGAAGACGACCTGCAACATGACTATTATCATGCGATCTCCGCCATGCATCTTGAAGCAGCCATAGATTCGCAGGGAATGCCGAAAGCATGGCTGCAACGGGCTGCCTATCCAACCATTGACTCCACATTCAACGCCGCATCCGACGTGCCTGCAGCCTGGGAAGCGGAGATGGGGCATACCGATTTGCCCTTCGACATTCCCAACATGAGCCTGGAAGTCGGTTCGGCAAAATCGCACGTCCGCATAGGCTGGCTGAGGTCAGTATGCCATATTCAACAAAATTTCGCGGTCAGCTCGTTCGCCGATGAGCTGGCGCACCTTGCGGACGAGGATCCTTTTCAATACTTGTTGAAGCTGCTCGGCCCCGATCGACACATGGACTTGAAAGCCGCGAATCTGGCTAACCGTGGTGCGTCGGAAGAAGACTACCCCTGCGACATCGGCCGACTGAAGAACGTGCTGCGGCGCGTTGCCAAGGATTCCAATTGGAATGGTCGGAGCGAGCTGCCCAAGGGGCGGGGAATGGGGATTGCCTGCGCGCGTTCGTTCCTAGGCTACACAGGTCACGTGGTGGAAGTGTCGGTCGATCGCGATGGCACTTTGCACATCCCGAATGTTTGGGTGTCCCTGGACGCGGGCACAATCGTCTGTCCAGACCGAGTGCGGGCACAGGTTGAAGGTGCTGCAATTATGGCTACGACTCAGGCCCGATACGGCAAGATCACGTTTACCAACGGTCGCGCCGATCAGACGAACTACGACAGTTATCAAATGGTGAAAATGGCAGACACTCCGAAGAATATCCATATTGATGTCGTCGATAGCGAAGCGGCGCCCGCTGGAGTTGGCGAGACCGGAATTGCATCCTATGCCCCGGCACTTTGCAACGCGATCTTTGCGGCTACTGGAAAGCGGATCCGTGATCTGCCAATTGCCGACCACGATCTGTCGTGGGCCTAGCTTGAAGACATCACGTGGAACAAGACCAACTTTACTTGGGCATTGATGGAGGCGGCACCAGAACCGTGGCTTGGCTGGGCACACGGTGCGGAAACGAGCTGAACATTGTCGGTCGTGGTAACGCCGGTTGTGGCAATGCCCGAGTGATTGGACTTGAAGCAGTCGCGAAGAATGTCCAATACGCAATAAGCCAAGCTTTCGTGGATGCTCGCGTTGACCAGCGCCAGGTTGAAGGTTTGCATCTTTCCCTGGCTGGAGTCGGCAGGCCGGAAGAGAAACGAGCAATGCAAGCTTGGGCCGAGGCCCAGCTAGATTCTCGGCGGGTAACGATTTCATCTGATGTTGAAGTCATCCTGGCGGCATGCGAACAGCCGGACGGTATCCAATCTCGGGCGACCATCGCGTTGGTTGCTGGCACTGGATCGATCGTTTTTGGTAAGTCAACCGAGGGGAAACAGGCACGCTGTGGTGGCTGGGGATTCCTGCTCGGCGACCAGGGCAGCGCTTTCGACATTTCATTGCAGTTGCTGCGCTTGGCTTGTCGCACTGCAGATGGACTCGAAAGCGAGCACAAGCTGCTGGACGCGATACTAGACGCAACTGGCTGCGCTGGGGCCAGTGAACTGATCGGATGGACTTACGATGTTGCCGGTACTCGTGAACGTGTCGCCGCGTTCGCCCGCCTTGCTTTTGAGCCAACGTTGCAATGCCCGGCCGTACAAGGCATTGTGGAATCGTGCGCAAAGCAGCTAGCCGAAGCAGTGGTGGCCACCGCTCGGCAATTGCTGGTGAAGGATTTTGCACTTGCCATAGCCGGCGGATTGATCTGCAACCAGCCAAGTTACGAGCGAATAGTCTTAGACTGTTGCCAGCGGATGGATTATGCGCCACGACAGGCTGTTCGTGTCACCGATCCAGTGCTTGGTTCATTGCGTCTGGCTGCAGGATTATCCCAGTTGTGAAATGCGCGGCCCAACCGGCTTGCGATTGATGCTCGTTGAGCTGACCAATGCACTTTGGATGCCAAGCAACTTGATTTGGCCTTGGCCTGACGTGTCCAGCACATCATCAGCCCCAGCACATCTTCACCACAATGTGCCAGGCAGATCTTCAGCCCTTATTAACATTGCGTGCCCAATCCACTAGATAATTCTGGTAGATTGAGTTGCATCCTCCACTACAACTCCTCCTTTGTTCTGGACATTGGAATTCGACCCATGCGACTGAGCAGCTCGTTAAAACATTTTGGACTCTTCCTATTTGCACTATCCTTGTCGGGCTGGGCACCGGTGCAAGGCGTTGAGGCCATACGGATTACGTTGGAAAACTACGACGATATTGTCCCTGCGGGCAAAGAAATTGATGCCATCGTTGGTGACTGGGTCCTGCGGAATGATCAAGTGTCTGTGGTAATTGCCCATCCTACGCCAGGACGTAAAGCGAACATGACAGTGCGCGGCGTCGGGGGCATGGTCATCGACTTTACGAGAAAGTCCCGTGAGAGTGATCAGCTCAGCTGTTATTACCCGGCTGGCAGTCTCTATCTGTTCGAGCAACCGGATTCGCTCACGCTGAAACGCGCCGATGACTCAAGCTTCGATGTTGATGCGTCACGTCCGCTGAAAGACAAGCAGATTAGCTTGTCGGTTGCTGGAGTTAATATTAGCGGCAATGGAACATCTGCCGTCGTCACTTATACGCTGCGCGATGGTCAGGCGTGGTTGGACTGCGATGTGGCGGTTACGAACCAAGGCGCACAGACGCAACAAATTGTTCCTGAGCTGGCACTGCGATGCGACGGGTCTCTCTTTCGAACGGACGCGATTGATGAATTGGGAATCTTCTTCGCGGAAGATCGATACTTTGGACAATGTTATGGGATTGCCTTAGTCGGCGAAAAGATTGTGCGAAACGGCAGTGGGCGCAATATCGTGCTGCGTGCCCATTCCGAGAGCGACAGCGATGGTCGCAAGTTGAGTGTAGAACCTGGCCAAACACAGCATTGGAGTAGTCAGCTAACCAGTTCGCAGGGGTTGCCTGGTATTCAAAGCTGGGGTGCCACCCTCGGTTCAAGTGCCAAGACGGTGCCCATGCAGCTCAAACTGCAGAGCTCCGACGGACCAGTCGAGCACGCCAAAATTGAGTTTCGGCGGGGTGCAGAAGTACTGGGCCTGATGGAAAGCGATGAACAGGGCTTCGTCAGAACAGAACTCGTGTCGGGAGAGTACACCGCAACGATAAATGCAATTGGACGTGAACAGCGGATTCATGAGTTTGAAATTGAATCAAAACCGGTTTCCAATTCAATCACTCTAAAACCCGCTAGTCGTGTACGAGCGCATATTGCCGATGCTGACGATGAACCCATAGCGGCCAAGGTGCAATTCGTCGGCATCGACGGTACGGAAACGCCAGATTTCGGTCCAGATTCGGCGATCGCTGCGATCAAGAATGTTGTGTACTGCGCGCATGGCAACTTCAGTCAGCCGATTGATCCTGGAAAATATCGAGTGATCGTCAGCCACGGACCGGAATACGATGCGGAGATTTTGGAACTGGAGGTCTTACCTGGGGGCTTGCATGATATCAATTGCCGTTTACCACGGACTGTCGACACTACGGGTTGGATCAGCGCTGAGTTTCATAGCCATTCAAGTCCATCTGGCGACAATGTCTCCCACCAGACAGGTCGCGTACTAAATTTGCTGGCAGAGCACATAGAATTCGCTCCCTGCACCGAACACAATCGCGTTGACACTTATGCCGACGATCTGCAGCTGCTGGGCGCGACGCAAGCGATGGCTACATGTACCGGCATGGAGCTAACCGGCAGCCCGTTGCCTATCAACCACCAAAATGCTTTTCCCATACATCGGCATCCGCATCTCCAAGATGGTGGCGGGCCTGATACTGATGCCGATCCCGTCAAGCAGATTGAACGACTAGCTTTGTGGGATAACTCCAATGCGAAAGTGGTCCAGACGAATCACCCGAATCTACCGCAGATTCTGGGCGACCGCGACTTGGACGGAAAGCCAGACGGTGGTTTCCACGGCATGCTGGACTTCATGGACGTAGTGGAGATTCATCCACCCCAAGATATCTTTGAGACTCCTGCATTGACGATCGCCCCCAAGGACAAGAACAATCGCATGTTTTATTGGATGCAGCTGCTCAATCTTGGCTATCGAATTCCTGGCGTGGTCAATACCGACGCGCATTACAATTTCCACGGCTCAGGCTGGTTGCGAAACTACTTGAGGTCTTCCGCCATGACCCCCAGCGAGATTTCTGTGGAAGAAGTTATTCATGTCTGTGAACACGGGCAAATGGTGATGACGACCGGGCCGTTTCTGGAGGTAGGCTTGGTAGCAAATGATAAGGTTGGCAAGCTGCATGGCGTCGGCGAGGAGGTTCTGCTTGGTCAAGAGCAGGCTGCTTTGTACGTGCGGATTCAGTGTTCGAATTGGCTAGATGTCAATCGCGTGCAAGTGTTTGCCAACGGGCGGCCGCTGGAGGGGTTCAATTTCACCCGCCAAAGTCATCCTGCCTACTTTTCCAATGAAGTGATTCGATTCGAACAGTTGTTGGATTTGCCCACGTTCGAGGAAGACACTCATCTGATCGTGGCAACCATCGGCGAAGGTCTCAAGCTTGGACCTGTGATGGGACCACAGCAGGGCGAATTGCCGCCCGTAGCGGTGGCGAACCCGATTTTCTTGGACATCGATGGCGGAGGCTTCCGCGCTAACGGAGATGACCTGGGTGTTCCGTTGATGTTGCTCGAAGACCATTAGCCTACGAAGAACAAGATCGTCCTAGGCCCAGCGCTTCCAGCCGGAGTGCATGAATCTGAAAAATAATGACCCGTGAAGCCCCAGCAGGCGCTTCCAGCC
>JAGQPR010000183.1 GCA_020426625.1 Planctomycetales bacterium | reverse complement strand
GCTAGTGTCAGGAATTGGAAATTCAGTTCCACATAATCCTTGCGCAATATTAGCCGCAGTGCGCTAGCACGCGGTTTTTGACGGAACCGCACGCAAGCGCGCTAGAGGCTGATGTGGCATCGGAATTACGATTTGTGACACTAGCGGTCGCCTACTCCGGCCGCGATTCAGGCGGTACGAAACCAAAACGCTCGCTCTGGGAAAAGAACTGAATCGGGTTTTCGTAAACCACTCGTCGAATTGCTGCTTCGCTGTGCCCGCGGCGGCGCAATTCAAGGATTAAGTCGGGAATCGCGGTTGGCTTGCTCGGTCCCCAATCGCCAGCCGAATTGGCCATGAGTCGCTCGGGGCCGTATTTTTCGATCATATCTGCCGCCCGCTGCGGAGTGCATTTGCTAATGGGGTACAGCGTCATGCCTGCCCAAAAACCCGCCTCCAACACAGGCGCAACAGTATGTTCTTCAACATGGTCGATCAACACGCGACTTGGATCGACTCGCGAGTGTCCCAGCAGCATGTCCATGATCATGCGGGTTCCTTGATACTTATCCTCCAAGTGTGGAGTGTGAATCAAAATCTGCTGACCATGCGCGACGGCCAATTCAACGTGTTCGAGAAATATCGTGGACTCGTTCTTCGTATTCTTATTCAGTCCGATTTCTCCAATGCCTAACACATTGGGGCAGTCCAGGAACTCGGGAATCATTTGGATCACTTCGCGGGAAAGCGATACGTTTTCTGCCTCTTTGGCATTGATGCACAACCACGTGAAGTGCTGAATGCCGTATTGAGCGGCGCGACGTGGTTCGGTTTCGGTCAGTTGCCGAAAATAATCGCGAAAGCTGTCCACACTTCCTCGGTCAAAGCCAGCCCAAAACGCGGGCTCACTCAGGGCCACACAGCCCATTTTGGCCAGTGTTTCGTAGTCATCAGTGGTCCGCGAAACCATATGGATATGGGGGTCGACATAGTACATGGAGATTCTTTGGCCTCAGCAGCCGTTCCTCTATTTCTATTATCAGTTGCCGGTAAATCTACAGGCCGAATTTTTCGCGCCAATTTTCATCATACTGCCGACTGAAGAGCAGCTGCACGCGTGCCGCTTTGTCGGATTGTTCGTCGTCGAGAATTTTGCAACCGCTTCTCAACAGGCCCAATTGCTGCTCATTGATCGGGCTTTCAGGGGCCTCGCTCAAGCGATCAAAAAAGGCGGCGATTTCGAGTATCTTTGCGCGGACTTGCAGAAATTCTTGCTCCAAGACCTGGCTTGCGGTTCGTGTCATGATAGCTTTGTCAGGCTGTTCAGCTGCAGCAATGGCGGGAGGGGAATGGGGACGCGGAACTCGATTGCTTTGGCTGGTGAAGTTATATTTTCCCTGACATCCATTGTCGTCAACGGGCTGATGGGTGTAAACCATGGCAGTTGCAGCAGTTTGGCCCCCGCAGCCGTGAAGCCATATTGCTGTTATTCCAGCTTGACCTTTGACCGCAGCTTTTGCATACCGCGAAAGATCAGACCTGCCACAGCCTCGGTGGATTTATCCAGCTGCTCGGCGATTTCCACCAAGGTATTCCCTTGCCAGTATTTGAGCACGATTGCCCGCCTCTGTTCTTCAGTCAGCTGCAGCATGGCCTTGGCTAGTTGGTCCGCTCGTTCATGCCGGTGCAAGGCAGCGCTTGGTGAAGATGTCGTGGCTGACAGAAGCCCCGCCAGCTGTAGAGAAGACTTTTCAACAGCTTGAATCGACTGCTCCCGCGTAATATCTCGCCGCTGCCGAGAGAATCCTCGCGCCAAACCGCAGAGTACATTTCCCAGGATCGTGCGCAGCCATGCTGCCTTTTCGGCGTCGGTGTTTCCTCGAAACTGGTCTCGCGCCTGATATGCCTGCAACATGGTTTGTTGCACGATGTCCGAGGCATCCACCTTGCTTTTCAGCCGCTCGTGCAACTGGGTCTCAGCTAGCACGTGCAAATAGGACCGAAAGGCTTCGAATTCGCCAGAGTTTTGTGTCGAGTGATCACACATTTAGACTTTTCTCGACCGAGCAGAGACGCTAGTCTGAAGGAGAGTATGGGACGTGAATGACAAATTGTCATTCTTCTAAGTATGGTTTATTCTTCTGCCCACACAACGCGCCAATATGGGCCATGAACGTTTTTGAAAGAAGCGGCACACTCTACGCTAACTGAATTCGGGAACAGTCAAATTCCTGAAATCCCGCGTAAAGCGGGGATGTGCAGACGGAGAGTGCCAGCCTTCATGGAAAGCAGTTCTAAGGCGCAAGCTGATGAAATCGAGCAAACTAAGGCGGCAAATCTGCTTCGAAGCCGCTCGGGCGATGTACTTTCGCCAAGAATCTGAATACTATCGAGCCAAGAACAAGGCAGCCAAACGAATCTGCAAAGGCTGGGTCAAACCTGCGGATTTGCCCAGCAATGCGGAGATTCGCGATGAAATCCAGTCGCTAGCTCGGTTGCACGAGGGACAATCCAGAACTGACAATCTCCAGAAGATGCGCCTGGTAGCTTTGCGAGTCATGCGGCTGCTCGATCGTTTCCGCCCCAAATTGATCGGCAGCACTTTGACCGGCCATGTCCGCCAGGGTTCTGATATCGACGTTCATGTGTTTTCCGACAGCATCGAAGCGGTTTGCATGGCACTGGACGAACAGCAACTCTTCTATGATGTCCAGCGCAAACGAGTTCGAAAGGACGGACAGGAAACTGTATACACACACATTCACCTGAAGGACGCATTCCCTGTCGAACTGACGATCTACGCGGCTAGCTTGAACAACCATGTCTTCAAAAGCTCGATTACGGGAAAACCAATCGAGCGCGCATCCATTGTCCAGCTGGAAGATCTGCTGGCCAAAGAAAATCCCGAGCTACTGGTCGAGCAGCAGTTGCAAGAAATGGAAGAATTGCCCGATCGCTTCCAATTGTTCACCGCATTGCTGCTGCCCTTGGAAAACGTCAAGCAGCATCCCAAATTTCATCCCGAGGGTGATGTGCTTTACCACAGCCTGCAAGTTTTTGATCTGGCTTGTGAAGAATTACCTTATGACGAGGAATTCCTGCTGGCAGCTCTGTTGCATGACGTTGGCAAGGGAATCGACCCGCAGGATCACGTAACCGCAGGGCTGGAAGCGCTAGATGGATTCGTGAGCGTCAGAACGGCCTGGTTGATTGAACATCACATGATCGCCCACAAAATCTTGGACCACAGCATAGGTGCTCGCGCGCATCGGCGACTGAAGGATAATGAGAGTTACGAAGAATTGGTGCTGCTGAGCCAATGTGATCGAGCTGGTCGAGTTGCGGGTGTTCAAACCAGCGAACTCGAAGAAGCCATCGACTACATTCGGGATTTGGGTTACAGCTACGACTAACCCGTACGAACGGAAGAACCGAGCTTTAGGCGTCCGGAAATGCTTTCATCGTTGACAGCTGGACAATTGGAAGAGCTGCTTTTGAGCAGACTTGCCTTGCCAACAGTCAAGGCTGCTGCACGCGCATGGCGACGGCAATTCAGCCCTTCGCTTTCCTATGGAAGGCACTTTGGGCCGCCCTCTCCATCGTCCAAGCCAGCAGCCGTATTGATCGTGTTGGAACGAGGGCGCTGCGCGGAAGAACCGTCTGCTTGGTCCATTCCACTGACGGTTCGCCCAGAGCATCTGCCGGATCATCCTGGGCAGATTTCGTTGCCCGGCGGGCGAGTTGAATTGGGTGAAACACACCAGCAGGCGGCGGAACGCGAGTTCTGCGAAGAGCTGGGACCAGTCCCTTTTACCGCCCGTGTCCTCGCGTCGCTGGAACCGATCAACGTTTACAACAGCGACTACTATGTGCGACCATTCTTGGCGATAAGCGAAACGACATGCCTGTATCGGCCGTGCCAGCGTGAAGTTGCCCGAGTCGTTCATTTGCCCGTCGAATATTTGATCGATGGATCGCATTTTGGACGCGCCGGTTTCTCTCGCGGTAACGTTTGTTGGTCCGCGCGAACCATTCAGGTCGGTCACGACTCAGTTTGGGGAGCGACCGCGATCATGCTAAGCGAATTGATTGCGATACTTGCCGAGGAGCCCTCAATTTTCCGAGACGAGTTTCGATCAAGCCCTTAGGTCCCCAGACGTAGTTGCACAGTAAAAAAGCCGACAAAATTGGCGATTCTCGGCGAACTCCACGAATTGCAGACAGCCAAACTCCAAGCGCGCTGGCCGCTCTAGTCCAATTGTCGGTAGCTTGTGCCGCGCTGACCGCGACATCGACTCGCAGTTCGCCTGGCGTTCTTTCACCCAAAATTGCAGACTATTCCCTGTTCGCATGCCATTGGTATACTTACCGCAAGTCAAGTGGCTGAAGCTGAAACCTAAGGACCCCATGATTGATGATCAACGTTGGTATCGTCGGCTGCAGTGGTTACACGGCCATGGAAGCCATGCAGTTACTGTTGCGTCACCCCAAATTTCAAATTGTTGCAGCAACCAGTAGGCAAGCCGATGGTTCGACGATTTGCGACATGCATCCTCAGTTGACTCGGCGGATTCAGCTGACGGTGGAGGACTTGTCACCCGAGGAGATCGCAAGTCGATGTGATGTCGCGCTGTGCTGTTTGCCCCACGCTGCCTCGGCCCCCATCGTCTCGAAATTGCTGGCAACCGATTGCCGCGTAATCGACCTGAGCGCCGACTACCGGCTTAGCACGCCCGAATTGTACTCAAAATGGTACGAGGTCGCGCATCCTGATCCGGGGCGATTGGGCGTCACACCCTACGGTTTGCCCGAGTTATTCGAAGCCGAAATCCGCCACGCTCAACTTGTCGCTAATCCCGGCTGCTATCCCACCAGCGCGATTCTACCGCTGGCACCGCTGATCCAGCACGACCTGATTGAAGTCAACGACATCATTGTCGACTCCAAGAGTGGAGTTAGTGGCGCAGGTCGCACACCAAAGATGAGCAGTCTGTATGCGGAAGTAAATGAATCCTTTGCAGCCTACTCCATCGGAACACATCGCCACCAGCCGGAAATTGCCGACATTATTTATCGATATTGCCAAGTGACTCCAGAGATCATCTTCACGCCACACTTGGTGCCTATGAACCGTGGAATACTGTCCACGATTTACGTGCGTCCCAAACCCAACGTAACCGCCAATCAAGTGCGAGACTGCCTACAAGCACACTACGACGGTAAGCCTTTCATCCGCATCGTGAGCCATTTGCCAGCTACAAAATACGTCAGCGGTACGAATTACTGTGATATCAGTGTCCGCGAGAACAACGGGCGGATTATCGTATTATCAGCTCTAGATAATCTTATTAAGGGCGCCTCGGGGGCTGCCGTACAGTGTTTGAATGTGATGTTCGGTCAAGATCAGCAACTAGGTTTAGGCGGATAGTTTATCGTGTCCATTCCCCTACCGTCAGGATTTCGCTTCGCCGGCATTGCCAGTGGTATTAAAGCTTCAGGCAAAAGGGACATTTCGCTGATCGTGTCGGACACGCCAGCGACTGCTGCTGGTGTATACACCCAAAACCTGGTCGTTGCCGCCCCGGTGGTGCTATGTAGATCCCGTACTCCGCGCAGCGATGTGCGAGCAGTGATCGTCAATAGCGGAAACGCAAATGCTTGCACCGGCGAGAAAGGCGCCCAGGATGCGCTGCAGATGTGCAGCCTGGTTGCCGAGGCGTGCGGTAATGACTTTACTCAAGAACAAGTTTTGGTAATGAGCACCGGTGTCATCGGTCGCACACTGCCTATGCCCAAAGTTCAGTTCGGCATACAGCAGGCTGCATCGGCACTCGGCAGCGACGAATCCTGTTTCCTCAACGCCGCAGATGCAATACTCACCACAGACGCAGGTCGCAAAATCTCGTCGACGGAGATTGACCTAGGCGGCCGGGTAATTCGCTTGGTTGCCATGGCCAAAGGAGCAGGCATGATTGGCCCCAATATGGCCACGATGCTGTGCTGCGTGCTGACCGACGCGGCGCTGACTAGCGAGCAAGCACATCGCCTGCTGCAGCAGGCGGCCGACATGTCCTTCAACAATATCAGCGTTGAAGGCCATACCAGCACCAACGACACCATGCTGTTGTTGGCCAATGGTCAGTCTGGTGGACCGGCTCTTTCCCAGCAAGAAGAGGCTGCCTTCCTAGACCAGCTGACGAACATGACAATTGAGCTGGCCAAGCAAATACCTAGCGACGGCGAGGGCGCAACGCACCTGATCGAAATTCAGGTAACCGGCGCACAATCTGAACAAGGAGCTCGCAAGATTGCATCCACCGTGGCCAACAGCAATTTGGTAAAGACGGCAATCCATGGTGCTGATCCCAACTGGGGACGCATCGTATCCGCAGCTGGCTACGCCGGCGTGGAGATTTCCACCGCTCACCTGAGTCTGCGAGTCAACGGCTTTCAGCTGTTCTCCAACGGCGAACCGATAGACTTTGATGCCAAAGCGGCCAGTAATTCTATTCGAGACAATCGCGAGACATTGATCGAACTGCAGGTTGGAGCTGGGCTGGCGAAGTGTACTCACTGGACCAGCGATTTGACGGCGGAATATGTGCGGTTCAACTCCGAGTATACGACATGAGCTCTACCAATCTTTCCAGTTCTCCAGCGCTGGGCTCGGTGATTGGAATCGGCACTGACATCGTCGAATGCGAGCGGATCTCGCAGATGATCGAGAAGCACGGTGATGCATTCTTGCAGCGAGTTTATACTGCTGACGAGATCGCGTACTGCTGCGGTCGCAAGGCGGCTAACCAGCACTATGCTGGGCGCTGGGCCGCCAAGGAGGCAGTGCTGAAAGCGCTGGGAACCGGATGGGCACACGGTATCCAGTGGACGGATGTTGAAGTTGTCAATCAACAAGGCGGCAAACCCTTGATTGTGCTGACTGGCAAAGCCTGCGAGATTAGCCAAAGCCAGGGCATCGCGGAAATGTTGATCAGCATTTCACACTGCAAGCACTATGCAACCGCATATGCGACCGCGCTAGGCAATGCTTCACGGGCGAATAGCCAATAATGTGCCACTGCTGTGATTCTTTCAATGGTTTCAGGTCAGAATAGAAAGCTGTATCAATGTCACGCCGCATGGTCCTGTTGACGTGGGGAAACTCCAATCCGCGAACTGCCAAGACGGCCACTGGCCTGCTGCGTTATTGCGGCGACGAATGCTTGGCTGTATTGGACCCTGACAAGGCTGGCATGACGGCGCAGGAGTGCTTGGAAACTGGTGGCGATACGCCCATAGTCGCGTCGTTGTCAGAAGTCGATTCGCCACGAACCTTGGTGATTGGCATTGCGCCTCCTGGTGGCAAGATTCCAAGTAATTGGCGAGCTGTAATTTTGGAAGCCATTGCTTCTGGCATGGATGTCCTTAGTGGACTGCATGATTTCTTGAGCGATGACCAGGAAATTGCCGCAGCGGCCCAGGCTGCTGGCGTCACTATTACCGACGTTCGCAAGAATCATTTCAAGTCGATCGCCACGCGCACCCAGCTGAATTCGACCTGTTGCAGAATCCATACCGTTGGCCACGATTGCAGTGTTGGGAAAATGGTAGTCAGCCTGGAAATCGCTCGCGGATTGCAGCGCCGTGGCCGCGACGCTCACTTTGTTGCAACCGGACAAACAGGAATCATGGTTTCCGGTGCCGGACTGCCCATCGACTGTATCGTAAGCGATTTCGTGAGCGGGGCCGCCGAGAGTTTAGTTCTGGATTCGCAAGAACATGAAATTATTGTGGTCGAAGGTCAGGGTAGCCTAGTGCATCCGTCGTATTCAGCTGTGACGCTGGGACTGCTGCATGGAACTCAGCCGCATGGACTTGTTTTTGTGTTCGAAGCTGGGCGGACCACCGTGGGTGGTTTGGAACATATTCCCCTTCCGAGCATCGCCGAGCAAATACAGTTGTTCGAAATCATGGGCGGGATTTACCAACCCTGCCGTTGCATCGGCATCGCCATGAATGGCCGTCGCTTGTCTCCCGAAAGCGCAGCGCTCGCCGCAAAGGAGTTAGAAGACAACCTGGCGCTGCCAGTGGTCGATGTGATTCGCGACGGACCCGAGCGATTGTTGGACGCTGTCGAAACTTTCTGCGATTCTGGATCGTGGCAGTTGCCAGCGGACCCAAAGACTTGATTTGCCAACCCCTCTCGCTAGTCGCCACCGCTGGGTAACCGTAACTATCCCTCCCACCGCAAGTTGCATCGGTTTCATGATCCTCACTTAATGTTTCTTTGAACAGGCGGTTAACTATGTTGAATTACTTGCACAAACACTTGCACCCCCAAGCCAGCTTGGGCGTCTTGGCATTGTCCATCCTCTTGACAGGTCCGGGCCGCAGTTCTGCTCAGGACAACCCACTCGAGAATCCGGGAAAGGAAGGCAACGGCGATTTTGTCATCGGCCCCGATTACCAGATTGATCCCGACTTGACGGATTTGGGAAACCCGAAAGGCAAGCTATTCGAGTTTTCGATGCGACTGGCCGACAGCAAGATTTTTCGCGGCGACGACGCGACTCTCGAACCGAGGAAAAAAGTGCGAGAGCTACGGCGGATCTTTGTATACGTTCCGGCGCGCTACCAAGATGGCGATCAGGCTCCCATCTTGGTCACGCTCGACGGACCCAGCCGATTGAATCTGGTTCGCAATGCACTGGACAACCTGACGATTTCATCGGATGCCGATCGCCGTATCCCGGCGTTCATTGCGATCGCCGTGGAGAATGGTGGTGACGATAGTAAGGGCAGTCAACGGGGGCTCGAATACGATACGATGTCTGACCGGTTCGCGCGGTTTATCAATGACGAAGTATTGCCAGCAGTTTTGACCAATCCGGAAATCAAAGCCGCCTATCCGCACATCGCCTTTACAGAAGATCCATGGGGAAAAGCCGTTATGGGCTGCAGTTCGGGAGGAGCGGCAGCATTGACCATGGGCTGGTTCCGTCCGGATCTGTTCCGTCGACTGATCACCTACTCGGGCACGTTCGTAGACCAGCAGGATGATGACGCCGCAGAGGAAGAAAAATATCCGCTAGGCGCATGGGAATACCACTCCAGCTTGCAACTGATACGCAACAGCGAGAAGAAACCACTGCGAATCTTTACCCACGTCTCCGAAAACGACAATCGCGCCAAGGACCCAGAAGAAACGTACCACAACTGGGTCATGGCAAACCAGCGGACCGCTGCCGAACTGAAATCCAAAGGTTATGACTACCGCTTCGTGTATAGCCTGGCCTCTCGACACTGCGACGGTAAAGTGTTTGAACACACTCTGGCAGATACTTTGATCTGGATGTGGCGGGGCTACCAGCCTGAGCAGCGGCAGTAAGCTACTGCATCGCAACTTCTGCACGGGCTCGGGCAACAGCTGGTTTCATCTCATCGAAGATGTTTCCAGCTCCGTCGTAAAAGATTCGACCGATTAACAAGTCCGTCAAATTGCCCTTGAATTGCGGATTGTCTTTAATGAATCCGCCAAAACTGAATTCCTTCGTGTAGAAAGCATCGACCAGATTGCGGATCAGTTGCGCACCCTCCTTGAATCCAGCACACCAGCTGCCCAAACGTGCGGCGGAGGTGTCTCCTGCGGCGAGCGCACTGACAACGGCATCGGCGGCTCGCTCACCCATTACCAGAGCGAAGTAAACGCCAGACGAGTAGAGCGGATCAATGAACCCAAAGGCATCGCCGATCAGCACCCAGCCATCACCGGAATGCTGGCGGGTCCAGTACGAATACTCCCGCGCGACATGGATCTTTTCTACCCGTTCAGCAGAATCCAAGCGGTTAATCAGTCCGGGACAACGTTCCAATTCCTGATTGAACCGAGTCTCCTGATCTACGCCGGACTTGAGCATGTAGTCGCTGTCGCCCACGCAACCGATACTTGTGATGTCATTGCTGAGCGGGATAAACCAGAACCAGCTGTCTTTCTCCACGGTGTGCATGATGATGGTTGCGCCCGCATTGTCACCCTCATCGCGCCGCGCGTTCTTGTAGTATGTCCAAATCGCTGCTTTCTTGAGGGATGGAATGTCCTCTCGCAATCCCAGCTTGTTCGCAATTAAAGATTGTTGCCCGGAACCATCCATTACTACCTGGGCTCCGACCTGCCGTGTTTCCCCTTCCGCAGTTCGCAACTTGACGCCCGTTGCGCGCTGGTTGGCATCCAGGACCAAGTCCAGGACGCGCGTCGAGTCGTGGCAGTCTGCGCCAGCTTCTCGGGCGCGAGCGAACAACATTTGGTCAAAATCCGCCCTTTCAACTTGCCAAGTAACGCTGCTTGGCCGCGGATCGTGCTCTTGAAAGTAAAACGGCGCTGATTCCTTTCCATTGCCCGTTACGAATTGAACACTCTTCTTACGCACGAACTTGCTCGCTTCTAGCCGCTCGATCATGCCCATGCGCTTGAGAGGCCAGTAGCACTCGGGCATCAACGATTCCCCGACGTGGAACCGCGGCATCTGCTCGCGCTCGACCAACAGCGTGGAGTATCCAGCTTCTGCCACAAGAGTTGCCGCCATGCAACCCGCAGGCCCACCCCCAACAATAACTACATCGTATTCATTTTTCATTGTGTGCAGGTCTTTTCAGAGTCACTATTTCTCGACCGTAGGTTCTTCATCGGTAGGTTGGCCCAAAACCAGCCAATGGCCGCTTGGGTCCAGAATTTCAAATTCCTTCATGCCGTAGAAGCGGACGACTAAATTCGTAGCCCGATATCCTCGGTCGCGCAACGATGCGTGCACCGCAACTAAATCCTTTGGATAATAGTAGTGCAGCATCTGCGAATGACGACCCTCTATTTTGACTGATTCGGGCAAGTAATGAGGACTAGCCAGCATAATTTGAATGCGACCGTGCCACAGAGTGGCCCCGCCGGCCCAACCATTCTCGCCCACATTGTCCATTCGTTCCTTTACGACGAATCCCAGCGCATCGGAATAGAATCGTATTGATGCTTGCGTATCGTCGCAGCTCGGCATCGACCTGAAGTCATTCAGTCGAGTTGAAAACTGCAAAGCCCTTGAAGATCAGTTCCGCGAATCTTGCGTGACTTGGAATCAAAGCATTCGGTGCGGCGGGTTGAACCTCTTAGCCTTGCAAGACTTCTTGATACGTCGCTTGGTCGAAACCTATCAACAGGGTCTTGCCGACGACAAGTGTTGGAGCCCGCAGATTTCCCGTAGGTCCCAGCATCAGCTTGGCAATTTCATCGTCGGTCAACGTTTCCTTGCGGAGGTCAACGGAAACGACTTTCTTGCCACGAGCAGAAACCAGCTTAGTTGCTCGACCCAGCAAGGTTTTCGCTTCGCCGATTCCCATGACTTGCTTCTTGGCATTAACTTCTTCTTTGGCACTCATTTGGTTGATCGCAAGAAACTCCTGCGTTTTTCCACAGGTTGCTCAACCGGGACGGTGATAACTCCAATCGACTTTTGGCATTCTTTAACCTTTACCAGACTGTGTTCACTTGCGATCCGCGCGAGCCACAGAGCCGTTGGCGGATCGCTTTGATACTGCGGGCAGATTTTCGTTGTGCCGACCAGATTCGTCAAGCAGTTGTTCGGCATCGTCAGTTCTGCTGAATATTCCAGTAGATTCTGACGTTGTGGGTCGCTCGTCCAACGGCAATGATGTCGATATCACCATCGGCGTCGAGATCTGCGGTCGTCAGATCCTCGATAGCAACGCCACCGGGATCCACGATCTGGCGTACCCACTGCCCCTGGGCTGCATCCACTGGATCGTAGATGCGCAGGCCGCAGCGATACTGGTCGTTCTGGTTGTCACGGACGCCGATGATCAACTCTTCATCTGGATCTTCATCCAAGTTGGCGCAGGCGACAGCGTGCCCCCAAGCAAGCTGGTCGTCCAACACATGTCGGTCCCACAAATTGTCCTGGTGTTGCCAGTTGTCGGGAGCGACGTACACGACAACTTTGTCGCCATGCCACGGCTCGACGGTGCCCAAGTAGGGGCGCGACGAGGACAATCTGCCAAGTCGAATTTCGCTGGCGCCCTTTTTCGGCGGAGCCTCGTCTTGACCAGAACCAAGTCGTTTCGCGATGGCCGTACCCGAATCGGAGAACCGTAGCCAAGTCGCTCCTTCATAGCTGGCAGTCACCAAGTCGTCGCGTCCATCGGCATCCAAGTCGGTTACGTCAAAATTGTGCATGACATGCAATTCATCCGTAATCACCCGCCGCTCCCAAGTTTCATCTGCCGGATCCCGCCCAGGCGAGAATTCCAACAAACGGATTCCGACCTGGTCAAATCCTGGCGCTCGCGAGCCCCTGCCTTTAAGCGGCGCGACGACCAATGCCGACTGGCCGTCGCCACGCACATCGACCCAATTCATGCGATGTGTGGTTGGCTCAGACGCAATTTGTCGATATACCCAAGGCCCCTCTTGCCTGTGTTCTAGCCAACCAATCGTTCCACCCGAGTCCGAATTTCCGAATTGCCAGTCGGCGCCCAGTGCAAAATCCATGTGGCCATCACCATTGATATCGAAAGGAGCAAAACAAACATTGTCGAATTTCGCGTCCGGAGTTTCGTAGACCACGTGCTCTTGCCAGGAGGGGTTCTCCAACCACAGAATACGTTTGCTATCGACGATGGCGATGTCCAGTCTGCCATCAGCATTGACATCGACGGCCCGGACCGCATAGCCAACTTGCAAGTGAGTTGGCAACTGCTGCATGTCCAGAGAAACGACTTCATCAGCGCCTACCACGCCCGCGCTTGGCAAGAGTGTTATCGCCAGGAAACTAAATCGAGCAATAGAAAGGATGAATTGCATAGGAGAACATCTTTGGTTCAGGTCAATGAAAGCAAACGCCTTCGGATCAGGCTGGGATACGCACCTTAGGAGAGAGGCAAGTCGAGCGGCGGACGAAGATTTCTCAAGGATTCGACGGTGGGCGCCGCCCAATTCAATCGATGTTGCGGGATCAATACCAACGGTCAGCGCCTTCTCGCACCAGCGAAACTTGATGGACAAATCTTCGTCTGCTGACTGTTGCTCGACCGAATGTGGTGTATCCGTCTTTATAACACAATCGCTGGGTGTAGAATTTAGTTAGTTCTTGAATGCCCGTCGTTTTTTCAGTCGCAATTGCCAACCATGCAACACTTTTCTGCCGGTCCAACCGAGCAAGCTCAGTTCTCGAGTCAGGGCTACGTCTTAGTTCGTGCGCTTTTCGATTCAAAAGAGATTTCACTTATCAACCAATACGCGCGATCCGACGCACTATTGAAGACCAGGGCGACGACTCGCAAGGATGCTCTGGGCGGAGCCACGACGTTGTCACTCAGCAATGATTTAGGCGATGATCTTTACTCTGCGGTCGTTCGTACGGCTCGCGTTGCTGAAAACATGTCTGCTTTCCTCGGAGAAGAGGTCTACCACTATCATCATAAAATGATGTTGAAAGAACCCTTGGTGGGTGGTGCCTGGGAATGGCATCAAGACTACGGTTATTGGTACGACTACGGATGCCTGCGCCCCACGATGGGCAGCTGTTTTATTGCCGTCGATCCAGCAACCCGGTCGAATGGTTGCTTGCAAATCATACCTGGTTCTCATCATCTTGGTCGCATGAATCACATGTCAGTTGGTGGGCAGACGGGCGCCGATCCGGAACGCGTCGCCGCCCTCCTGGACCGTTCGCGGGTTGAGTATGTCGAAATGGAACCGGGAGACGGGCTATTCTTTCATGGCAATCTATTGCACCGGAGCGATCAAAACACTAGCCCGCTGCCACGATGGTCATTCATCTGTTGTTACAACACGAAATCCAACAGCCCCTACAAGCAATCGCGACATCCAAGTTATTCGCCGCTGGAACTGATCGACGACGCCGATTTTGTCCAGCTAGCTGCGCGGCAGCTCGGTTAGGCACAAAGAAAAATCGACACTTCTCGCTAATCGACACCAATTCAACTTACTCTCCCAAGGGCCCAAGGGAGAGTCGCGAGCGGGCACACGCGAAGCGGGTCGGCAAGCGGAGAGGGGAATCTCCCTCCCCGTCGCTGGGGCTCCG
>JAGQPR010000182.1 GCA_020426625.1 Planctomycetales bacterium | reverse complement strand
CTTAATCAACCACAATTCCCGCAACCCAATCTCCAGCCACCCCGCCAAACTGGCCCGCGTTCAAACCGCCATCGGCAGTGCAGCAGCAAGCCCAGCAGACCGCCAACGAGCTGAAAGAGGCTCGTGCTCAGCATCAAGCTACTGCGAAGCAGTTCTCTCTCACACTGGCAGAGAAAGATCAGCAACTGGCATCGCTCGAACATCAAATCATGCTTCTTCTGAAGCGTATTCGAGGCTCGCGTCAAGAACGCATCAACCCAGATCAACTATTGCTATTCTCGCTCAAAGAACTCAAGGCGATCGCCGAAGAGTTGGAGCAAGACACAACTGACGAAGAGCCCAGTGGTGATGCATCCAACGCCGATGATAGTGGCGGTAAAGGAAGCGGTAAACGCGGCAGGAAAGGCAAACGAAAGCCGGGACGCATTGGCCCGCTACCTGCCCATCTGAAACGCGAGATTCTTCGCCATGAGTTGCCACCGTCTCAGCTTGGTTGTGCCTGTTGTGGTGGAGTTCGTGTAGAAATTGGCAGTGAAGTTAGCGAACAACTTGAGTATATTCCAGCACGTCTCAAAGTGCTTGAGCATCATCGCATCAAGTATGTATGCAAGGCGTGCGAGGCAAACATAGTGATCGCGGACAAGCCACCGCAACCGATTGAAAAGGGCCTGCCGGGACCTGGCTTATGTGCTCATGCGGTGCTGGGCAAGTTCGGTGACCATCAGCCGTTGTATCGCCAAGAAGATATTCACTCGCGTCTGGGATATAACATTAGACGCAGCACGTTGTGCGGATGGCAAGCCAGCTTGGCCGGGTTAGCACGTGCATTTGTGCTTCGCATGAAGTACTTGTTGCTACAGTCGAAAGTCATCCACACGGATGATACTTCTATCAAGATGTTGATTCCTGGAGGCACTCAAACTTGCAAATTCTGGCCTTATTTGGGCGATTGGCTTCATCCCTACGCCGTTTACGACTTTACGCTCAGTCGAGAGCGAGACGGACCGCAGAATTTCTTGACTGGCTACGAAGGCTACTTACAAGCTGACGCCTATTCGGGCTACGATTGCATCTACGCTGGGAACAAAGTAACTGAAGTCGCCTGTGTTACTCATGCGCGTCGCTACTGGCATCAGGCGATTGACAATGATCCACTGCGAGCCAACGTTGCGTTGGGGTTCATTGCGCGGCTATACCAAATCGAAACACAATTGAGTAAGGAATATCCTCGTCTCAACTTACAGGGGGAACGTGACTTCGCAGCCGTAGCAGCTGGCCGGCAGAAATACTCGCTGCCGATCCTGCATGAGTATAAGGCATGGCTTGATAGTGAGTCGTCTCACCCCAGCATACTGCCGAAGAGTCCAATTCGCGCCGCCTTTACGTACACGCTCAATCAGTGGGACGCGTTGTGCCGTTATACGGCAGAAGGTTTTCTTTCCATGGACAATAATGCGGCTGAGCGATTGGTGAAGATCCCCGCGATCGGTAGACGCAACTACCTGTTTGTTGGCAGTCCTCGCGGTGGCCATGGCGCTGCGTTGATGTATTCACTTGTTAGCAGTGCCAAGGCGAACGGAGTTGAGCCGTTCGCATGGTTGCGTGAGTTGTTTACTCGCTTGCCCTACCATCGCGATGGCGAGGCCTTTAAACAAGCGAGCGCTGGCGAACCAGTATCGAGTACCGAACTGGATTACTTGTTGCCCGATAAGTGGCTTGAACAGAATCCGTCACATCGTTGGACGATTGACGAGATCCGCCGCCAAGAGCGCGAACAAAAACGCCCCAGTCGGCCAAAACGTCGTCGCAAGTGAAACTTAAAAACGCTTACTGTACATCGGTAATCTCCCTCCGTTCAGTACACCACTGGTGTACTTCACTGAACGCTCACTCCTACCAGCGATTGATGGGAAATCAACTTACTTGGTAGGCCTTCGAGGAAGTAGTGGCTGCCCGTTGATGCATTCCAAGATGTTCGCGAGTAAGACTTGGCCATATTTCTCGTGAGTATCAGCTCGTCTTGTGCTCGCGTCAGGGCTACGTAAAGTACTCGCCGTTCTTCCTCGATGGCGCTCTCGTCACCCAGGCTACGGGCATGCGGGTAGTTGCCCGGCTGAACGCCTATGACAAAGCACGTCTTTGCTTCCGTACCCTTGGCGCTATGCACGGTTATCAAGGTCACGATTTCGTCCGATGGACTGCGGCTTATCTCGGTCGCGGAGATGGGGTCTAACGTGTAACGCTCCAGGAATGCAGAAATGCTGCGATGCCTAGATGCCAGTTGTTCGAGCAATTGAAAATCTTTGCAGCGTGATTCCCAGTGGTCGTACTTATTGTCCAGCAGTGGATCCAACGCCTCCGACAGCAGCTGCAATGCCTGCGCGGGATCTTCTAAATGACGGGCAATGCTGCGAACCGTTTCGGCAACTTCCGGCGCATTGCGAGGCCAGGCATCGATCACGTGCAAAGCCTGATCTAGATCTTGCATCTGTGCCATACCTTGTATCAACTTGGCAGCGGTCATTTCCCCGATGCCAGGCCAAAGCGTCAGGTAGCGGATCCAGGCGATCTCGTCGCGGTGATTGACGGCCACCCGCAGGACCGAGAGCAAATCGCGGACGTGGGCCATTTGCAACAGGCTGGTGCCGCCAATGAATCGGTAGGGAATCTTGCGCTCGATCAACTCAGCTTCGAGAGGACGCGCGCTATAGGCGGTACGACAAAGAACCATGTGGTCATTCCAGACCGCGCCCTCTTGGCGACGTTTCACAATGGCTCGAGCTACCCACTCCGCCTCGTCAAACTCGCTATCAAACTCGACCAACTGAGGCTTGATTCCGCTGCCACGATAGGCCCGCAGTTTCTTGTCGTAGTTCAATTTCGAACGCTCTAGCAGCCAATTGGCCAGGTCCAGTATTTCTTGCGTAGACCGATAATTCTCCTCCAGCTTTAGCGTCTGCGAATGCTGTAGACGTTGGCTAAAAGAGTGTACATTGCGAAAATCTGCTCCGCGAAATGCATAGATACTTTGGGCATCGTCTCCGACGCAAAACAAGTGTGCACACTGCCCGAGATTCTCGAGGATCAGCCACTGCAGCGGATTGGTGTCCTGCATTTCGTCCACCAGTACATGATCGTACTGGCCTGCGACCTTCTGCCGTACTTCGGTGTTGTCATGCAAGACTTTTGCAAATCGATGCAAGATGTCGTCGTAGTCGAAATACGAATTGGCCAGTTTCCTTTCCCGATAGGCCGCAAATATCTTTTGCATGACTTCGATCACCGGCATCTCGTGATCTGTATATTTCTCCAAGTAGGCTCGCGGAGATTGATTCGTGTTGCGGGCGTAGGAATAGTAATTTAGCAACTGGCTGGCCTGGGGGATGACGGAGTCCTTGCCGACTACGTTGCCACGAACAAACTTCATCAGCTGCAGCTGGTCGTCTCGATCCATGACGGTCAGGTCTTCAAAACCAAACCAGTTGCGTCTGGCGCTCATGATCCGTAGGCAGAAATGGTGGAAGGTGCCGGCAAAGACTTGTGTGCCAGCTTCGCCTGACGTCTTACCTAGGCGACTGCGAATCTCGCTGGCTGATCGGCGTGTAAACGTTAGCAGCGCCAGTCGCTTGGCTTCCACTCCCTGGGATAACAGATGGCTCGCACGCCCGATGATTGTCCGAGTCTTTCCAGTGCCCGCACCCGCTAGTACCAATAGATTTCGCGTTGTACTACTAAGAGCTGCCTGTTGTTGTTCGTTGAAGTCCATTTCGTTGAGCTCACCCACTGTCTAGTTGATCAGGACACGCTGCCAAAAGACGTGCATGCGATCGCCCCGTTGTCGCGCATCTTCCAGCATGGTCGCGACCATCTCGCTGTTGGATGCTCGTTCGACGCGTCGGTCGTTACTGCCTACCGAAATTGAAATGGGCTGGTTGAAGTCTACCATATCGGGCGAAAGCCAAATCAAGGCACTGCTGCGATAAGAAGGAATGCGCGAGACCACAATGCCATTAACGGTTCCCGGCAGCAAGCGAGCTTCGAATCCCGATTTGTCTGTGGGGTCAAACTGATAGGTGTTTCCCACGACCGTTGATGCTGGGGCTTCCAGCCAATAGAAGAATCGATCACCGGGTCGCATGGACTTGGTCTCAATAGATCGAGGGAAGCGTTTTCGTCGATGGCTGGACAATTCCATCCAATCCAGGATCCTACCGCATTCTTCGGGGAATCGCGTGCGCCCGTTACCGCGATATTCCACGACAATGCTGTCGTATCGCGGCGACTCAACGTACTCGGACGCTGCCGATCCCATTTCATTGGTGAAACGAGTCCCGTCGAATTGACCATACACGATATAGGTGGCCAGTGGCACATCACCGTTTTTAGGAGCCCGCACATTGACGCTGTAATGCAAGATGTACTTGTCGGCACCCGGGGAGACCATGACCGCTCCTGCCCAAAGGTCAGGATGGGACTGGGCGATGTCCCATGCCGCTGTGGCACCTTCCAAGTGTCCCGTGACAAAGACGCGATCGGTGTCGATCGAGAACTTTCTCATCGCATCTCGCAAACACGATAGGATGCGGTCGTGCTCTAGTTCGGTGTACTGATAATCGGATTGTTCTGGCAACATCCAATCCGGGGAAACGACGATATAACTGCGCCGCGTGGCAGGTCCGATACGGAATCCTTGAATCGGAGCGCCACACCAAAGGTCGACTTCTACTTCCGGTTTGTCACCCCTACCTGGGATACCCAGAATGCACGGATACTTTTGATTTGGGTCATATTCCGGTGGCAGCTGGACGACATAATTGACAACGACTCCGCCTGGCCGATTTACTTGAAGGCGAAACAACCCGGGCAAATCTTCTTCGCGGGGCAGGGAAGGGGACTGCGGCGGCCTCATCGTAGCCAGCAGTCTTGCCAAGTATTCTGGCTGGGCTCCCTCTTCACCCTGCAGCTCCGCCAGGATCTGCTGTCGGCGAGCCAGATCGGCATTGTCCAAGTACTCGCGGATCAACTCGCGAACTCTTATCAAAGACTTGGCTACGGCAAAGTTGTCTATGCCTGCTCCAGAACCCAACAGCCAACCGCCAAGGGCATAGGAGACCAGGCTCTCGCTAGAGAGGGAAGCATCGCGACGCAATACCTGGAAATCGCTCAAGCGGGTCACGGTGACCAGGTTGACGCTGTCCACCAGCTCGCGGACAACTTCCGCAATGGCTTGTTGGTCGGCCGGTGGCAGCTTGGCAACTTGCGCCTCAAAGGCTTTGATTACCTCGTCGGTCAAGGCGATTTCCTGTTTCACCGAATTGATTTGGTCTTCCAATTCAACTTGAGTTTCCACGGGAAGGGCTGATTCTGGAAAAGCCAGCAACAATTGCGCAGCCAATTGCCTTTGGCCAGACTGTCGGCGGACCTTGATCTCGTTGAATTTTTGGGACGCGTACAGCTCATCCAATTGGGTGATCAACGTACGCGAAGCAGCCAAGTCGCTCGGAAACCTCTCGATAGCCTCCGTAAGGATTTCCCGAGCTTCCAAATAGCGCTCCGCCTGCATGTAGAAACGAACTACGCGCAGCCAGTCGCCAGATTTAGTTGGATCCAAGACCTTGAACAGTATCTCTCGCAGTCGTTCTCGCGGAATGCTCGCAGGAGTGATACGCAGGTCCCACTCGAATTGATCCGTCTGAGTTCGCAGCACTTCGACCTTGGCATAGACCGGATTGATTTCGGTGATTCCCTGCAGGACCGACATGGGACCGCGCGAGGTCATGAACGTAAAGTTTCTGCGTCCATACTGGTTAAAAGGTGAGATTTCCATGATGCCTTGGATGGCTGGCTGCGTGCCGGACCTGGCAACCTCACGAGCTGAGGGGAATTCGATAAGCTCCATTGGCGGAGTCGTTGAATCAGAAACGCGGGCAACTGTTAGGGGACTTTTGTTGACGTAGGTGACCGTTAGGCCGTTGTCGATGATTAGGATTGGCTTTGCGAGTACTTCGCTGCGAATGTTTCTCGCATGCGGATTGGTAGAAATCGTGTCGGTTTCCAGGAGTTGCCCGGGACCCAGCCGCATTCCGTTGCGCAATTCAACGACACTCAGCTGGGCAGATAGCTTCGTCGGAATGAGAAGGAGAAAAGCTGAACAGATGGCCGAGCAGCGAAGCAGCCGCGGTCGTAACGCACAGACGATTGGAACAACGGATGTACGCGAATCCGCCGCGCTAACGACCGCTGAAGAACTTACGCAACGTTTCCGATGCAGCATCTTTCGAATTACCCGTAGTAGGGCCTTTGGGAACTGGTGGCAATTTGCCAGGTTTAGATTTTACCCTGCGTTTGACATCATCTGCAGCGGTGTCCTGTTCCGCCCCAACATCCATGACGGTCGCTTCTGTCGCCGCGCTGTCGAGATTTTCGATTTGAAAATGACGAGTTTCGGGATCCTCGGTTCGTCGTTCGAAGGAATCCGCTTCTTCCAACCAACTGCTCACATCAACTTCGTCATAGCGACTGTCGTCCACATTGGCAGCTACTCGCGCGGCAGCCTCCTTGACGTCCTTTACCTCTGACTTCTTGACATTGCCGACGCCAGCCTCGATCACGGCGATAAATTCCAGTTTTCCGACGCGGATTTGGTCGCCATCTTTCAGAATCTTAGCTTTGGCCGGGTCCAATTTCTTGTCATTGACATGCGTGCCATTGCGGCTCTTTAGGTCGATTAAGAGAACGCGACCATCTTTGTGAATGATCGCACAGTGCCGACGGCTGATCGATTCACTTTTCGGGCGCAAATGGCATTCATCGCTTCGCCCTATCAAGAATTTGTCGTGTTTTACGGCGATGAGCTTGCCTGCCTGGCCACCTGTGACAACCTTCAGCTGCATCTGCATACTTCACCTTCTGTCGGCCTGCTGCACGATCGATAAGAACTCGCGTCATCTCGAGGTACTCAGGAGCTGAATCGCATCGGCGCTTACGGAATCGTCCCGAAAAACATCCGATATCCAAGGAAGCAGCAAAGTCCTCACCATGCGCGCTTCCTCACGCTTTTTCCTGAGGAGTTTTGTCCCGAATCAAATAGGCATTGGGATTCGCCAAGTCATTGGTTCATGCTGACACGGCATTGGTTCATGCCGATATGAATCGCCCGAGGAGTTTCCGCCTGGATTCTATTTTCGTGACAGTTCCTTGCATTTCGACTCGTGTCCGAAGTACTCCTATTATTCATTACGCAAGGGGGGCAATGCAAGTGCTAACTGCGTTCAATTAACCCTTACCCCCAAACCAACGACCCGCCGCTTGCCTGAAAACCGCTCTTGTGGTGGATCATACCCGAGTCAGGAAATCGGGGCTGTGGAACACCGCAGCATTGAAGCCAATCTCAGGTAATATTGGATCAAGCGAATCGACGATTCGCAATTCACCGCCGAAGGTTAAGTTGCAGCTCTCAATTAGCTGGTGCAGCAAATCAGTTGGTCCTTGACGAAGCAAATGCTCGACTGCGAGCTGAGCTGAGTTTCGAGGTCGATCTTCGTTTGCGGTCATTGCAGGTGCGATCTGTGCCAGGCCAGCTAACTGCGGCGCAAAATGGCTGGAAGACAGAAGCAAACTGCCATGTTGGATGATCGCCCCAGGCATACGTCGCTGAGCACTACCCATTACCTTGTGCTCGCCTACCACGACATCCCCACGGCTTCTTCGGGCGAAACAGAGAAAGTCGCAATTCGTTGAGCAAGCGGTGCGGGTTGCCGCTGGCTTACTTTCCCCCAGCCATTTCGAAGCTTCCCAGCCATGGCTGCGGAGCCAGCTGACAACGACATCGTGTACCAGATCATAGAGTGGCTCGGCGGCGCCAATTTTCGCGATTTTGGCAATTGCCGAATCGCGGTCGGAAGCTGTGCCTCCAATGGTTGGCATGGCCAGTGAATACGTCCAATCGTGATGGTGGACGATAGCGCCTCCGCCCGTGCTTCGGCGAACAACATGGGGAGCTTGGTGGCACTCGTGCGCTTGGTAGTCCGTGTATCTTTGGAAGTAACCTAGAGACACGGTGGGGTGAGACCATTGGTACAAACGCAACAAGGGCACACCGTGCTCAGCCGCATATGCCAACATTCGCATGTCGACTTGCATGTTGGTATCGCCATCCCGTGGCGACTCAACTACTGCGAAGCCTGCCATCGCATCACAGGCTTACGAGCAGCTCTTACTTCGTCAGGACGGCTGATTTGCGTGGACAATGGCGCGGCTTGTACGGCCGCTGCATCCTCCCCGAGGATCGTTTCTACCGCTCGTACGAAAGCGTCCATGGTTTCTTTGCTTTCCGTTTCCGTCGGCTCGATCATCAAGGCTTCAGGCACCGTCAGCGGAAAATAGACAGTGGGTGCATGGAAACCGAAATCGAGTAACCGCTTGGCCAGATCCATCGCGGTGATTCCCTTTTCTTTCTTGAGTGCCGCTGCGGAAGCAACGAATTCATGCATACATCGATCGCCATTGGGTACTGGTAGCAATGGTTTGATGCGAGCCAGCAGATAGTTGGCGTTCAGAACTGCATTTTCGCTGACCTCGCGGATTCCGGTCGCCCCGTAGGCCCGGATGTAACAATACGCGCGGACAAGTACACCGATATTGCCTTGAAAACTGCGAACGCGTCCAATCGATTTGGGATAATCGCTCTCGAGTACGAATCGCCCATTCCTCTTTTCTACTCGCGGCACTGGCAAGTAAGGTTCCAAGAAGTCTTGCACGCAAATAGGCCCAGCACCAGGGCCGCCACCGCCGTGCGGGCCGCTGAATGTCTTGTGCGGATTGTAGTGCATCATGTCAGCCCCAAAATCACCGGGCCGGGCGATGCCCATGATGGCATTCATGTTGGCACCGTCCAAGTAGATGAGTCCGCCTGCCGAATGCACCAAATCGGCGATGGCACGAATCTGTTTCTCAAATAATCCCAACGTGCTAGGGTTGGTGATCATGAACACGGCCGTCTGTTCGTCGACTTTGCTGCGCAAATCGTCCATGTCCACCGATCCGTCTGCCCGGGAGCGAATCGTAATCGTATTGAAGCCTACCATCTTGGCGCTGGCGGGGTTGGTCCCGTGCGCGCTGTCTGGGCACAACACGTTTATTCTCGATTCGCGGCGATCGCGCAAATAAGCGGCAGCCGCCATGAGTGCTGTCAATTCACCATGAGCGCCAGCAGCAGGTTGCAAGGAGACCGCCGGAAGCCCGGAGATCTCTGCAAAGTAGCCCTGCAATTCGTAAAGCAACTGTAGCATGCCTTGCACAGATTCGTCGGGTTGCAAGGGGTGCAGGTCCACAATCCCTGGCAACCCAGCCAAGCGTTCGTTGCGCTTGGGGTTGTATTTCATCGTGCACGAACCCAGGGGGTAAAAATGCGTGTCGACGGACATGTTCAGCGTCGAAAGATTCGTGAAGTGCCTAACCACATCTCCTTCGCTCAGTTCTGGCAACTCAGGTGCAGTAGCACGCAAAGTAGAGGCGGGGTACAGATCTCCCAGCGAGTTCGTCGGAACATCGCACTCAGGCAGCATGTTGGCGCGGCGACCCGGTCGCGAGAGTTCGAACATCAGTTGTGTGGCTTGTACGTTACGCATGGGACACCTCCTTTTGACGCGGTGCTGCGTTGAGCAATTCGACCAGTTGATCGAGTTCTGCCCGCGTGCGCTTTTCGGTGGCGGCAATCAGGATGCAGTCTCGCATGTCGGGATACCACGTCTCTAGGGCAAGACCAGCCAGAATTTGCCTTTCGCGGCAGTATTTGAGCAAAGTCGAAACGTCGTTGTCGAGGTCTCGCACCACAAATTCACGCCAATTGCTTCCGGCAAAGCGAAGTTCAAAACGCTCGTTCTGCACAATCTGTTGCTGCAGGTATTGAATCTTCCACGCGCAATGTTCCGCCGTTTCCCTTAGGCCTACCGGGCCTTGCAAGGCCAAGTAAATCGCGGCTCGCAAGGCAAATAGGCCTTGATTGGTGCAGATATTGCTGGTTGCTTTGTCGCGACGAATGTGCTGTTCCCTGGTTTGCAAAGTCAGCACCCAGCACCGATGACCGTGCTTGTCCTCGGTTTGGCCAGCGATGCGGCCCGGCATGCGTCGTACAAAACTTTCGCGGCAAGCCATGATTCCCAAGTAGGGACCTCCATACTGCAATGGATTGCCCAAGACCTGGCCTTCGCCAACAACGATGTCCGCATGCCAAGACGCTGGCGACGCCAGGATGCCCAAGCTGATCATGTCGCAAACAGCCACCACCACGGCACCTGCGTCCTTGGCAACCGCTGCGACAGGGGCAAGATCTTCGACAATACCGAAGAAATTCGGCTGACTGAGTACCACACAGCCCACCGATTCGTCGATCTGTTGGATCCAATTGTCAAGCGGGATTGCTCCATCGGGGCAAGAGACAACGACAAGCTCGTAGGCGGTCCACTGCAAGTAGGTTGCCAGAACTTGCCGATACTCAGGGTGTAAATTGTCCGGAACTAACACTTTCGTGCACTTGGGTTTGCTGGCCATTGCCAACAAGACGGCTTCGATGGTAGCGCTGGCCCCGTCATACAAACTGGCGTTGGACACATCCATGCCGGTAAGTTCACAGATCAACGTCTCGTATTCGAACATGACCTGCAAATTGCCTTGGCTGACTTCGGGCTGGTAAGGCGTGTAGGAGGTATAGAATTCACCTCTTCCAGCCAAGTGATCGACAACGGCAGGAATGAAGTGATCGTAGGCACCACCACCCAAGAAGCATACGTTGCGACTAACGCCCTGATTGCGTGAAGCCAGTTGTTCCATGTGGCGCGTCAATTCGATTTCCGACATCGCCGGTGGAATTTCGAGAGCACCGGAGTAACGGTACTCCCGCGGGATGCAGTCAAACAGCGAATCCACGCTCGCCGCGCCAATTGCAGCCAGCATTTCTCGTACGTCCTCAACCGTATTAAACAAGTAGGCCATAGCTAATTCACTCACGCATCTGCGCATTGCTGGAGGTATGCAGCACGATCCATCAGTCCGTCCAAGCTGGTCACGTTTTCCAGACGCACTTTGATGATCCAGCCTTGTCCGAAAGGATCGGAACCAAGTGTTTCCAGGTTATCTACCAATTCTTCGTGGCTGGCGATTACTTCGCCATCGACGGGGCTGTACAACGCGCTGACCGCCTTCACCGACTCGACTTCCCCAAATTCTTGCCCGGCCTTTACACGAGTCCCAACTGCCGGCAACGCCATGTACACTAGGTCTGTCAATTGTTCTACGGCAAAGTCGGTAATCCCAACAACGGCAACCTGTTCGCCATTTTCCTCAATCAAACCAACCCATTCATGGGAGACGTTGTATTTCAAATCTTCGGGGTTCATCCGTAGAGCTCCTGGCGTGAGAAAACGAGTTTGCCGACATTCATACCCGGCGATAGAACGGCAACGTAACAATTTCCGCGGTTGCTTTAGAGCCGCGAATGTCCACATCGATCGCGGTGCCTTCGATCGCCAATTCGGATGCTATGTATCCCATGGCAATGGGATACTGTAAAGTCGGCGAGAACGTTCCACTGGTCACATGCCCAACGGTGCGACCGTCAGAATCAATGAGGGAGGCTCCTTCTCGGGCGGCCCGCTTGCCTGCCAAACGCAAACCAATCCGTTTGACCCCCAGCGGTCTGGACCGACGATTTTCCAATGCCTCGCGACCTATAAAGACTCGGTCCTTCAAATTTACGGCAAACCCCAGCCCGCAAGTAATCGGATCCATTTCTTCACTCAATTCGTGGCCGTAAAGTGGCATTGCCGCTTCTAAGCGAAGCGTGTCGCGGGCGCCTAACCCAGCGGCAGTGATGGCGTGCTGGCGTCCAGCCAGCAGTAGATTCTCCCAGACCCGCCCAGCGTCCTCGGCTCGTACGATCAACTCGAAACCGTCCTCTCCGGTATAACCCGTTCGGCTGATAATACAGGGCTTGTGCATCTGGTCCACTACCAAGGCACGGTAATACGCCAACTCCACCACGCGGGGGGCGAATAATTTGCCAACAATCTCAGCGGATCGCGGTCCCTGAACTGCGATCATGGCCGTGGATTCAGTCACATCATTGCAAACAACGTCTGGGTAGTCGGCCAGGTGCGGGCCTATCCACTTGACGATCTTCTCCCGATTGCTGGCGTTGACAACCAACAGGAAGAAATGGCGGCTGCTAGGCGTTTCCAGGTTTGAGATCAAGACGTCGTCCAGCACTCCACCCATTTCGTTGCACATCAACGAGTACCTAACCGCACCGGTCGGGATGTCGGTAACTCGCCTCGTAAGCAAATAATCCAAAAGTTCATGAGCTCTAGGTCCCTCGAACCTCAGCCGGCCCATGTGCGAGATATCAAACAAAGCAGCTGCGTTTCTGGTTGCTGCATGCTCCGCCAAGATTGAGCTGTATTGGACGGGCATTTGGTAACCGGCAAAGTTAACCATCCTGGCCCCGTGGTCGACATGCCACTGAGTTAAGGGGGTTGTTTTTAACTCCAATTGATGGCTTTCGGACATGCAATTGCCTTAGATGGAAACGTAGTCAACGAATTCGGCAGCGAGCGCGATGCACCTCTTTCGAAACGTCAGAATCGAGCAAAGCATTGTATCTGGCGATTGAGAAACGCGTAACCATTCGACAATTCTAGGGCTTGGTCGAAGTTCCATCGGCGCGACGTAGGTTTCCCCAATTCATGTCGAAGGGGGGATCATCTTCGATCGGAAATCGGGCAGCCAGCCGCTCGTCTAGATCGATTCCCAGCCCAGGTTGATCACTGAGCCAATAGTATCCGTCTCGTAATTCAGGGCACCCAGGAAACACATCTTGCTCGGCGCTGGAAAAACTCCTGGCCTCTTGAATGCCAAAATTCGGCGTGGCGATGTCCAAATGGACGTTGGCTGCATGCCCAACTGGCGACACATCTCCCGGCCCATGCCAGGCCGTCCTGACAGCAAAGTATTCGCACAAAGCCGCCAGTTTGCGGGCTGGCGTCAATCCGCCGATCTGTGAAATGTGAACACGGATAAAATCGATCAGCCGATCCTTGATCAATCCAGTAAACTCATTCGGATTATTGAAAAGCTCGCCCATGGCAATTGGTGTGCTTGATTGCGCGCGAAGATGTTGGAAATAACCAACATCTTCGGGACTGAAAGGGTCCTCCAAAAAGAACAGCCGATACGGTTCCAGATCCTTTGCCAACTGAATTGCCAGAATGGGCGGGATTCGCTCGTGAACGTCGTGCAGCAGTTCCACTGCGTCGCCAACTTCGTGGCGGAGATAGTCGAACAACTTGGGTACGGCCTGCACATATGGCCTTGGTTCCCAAACGTTGGTTCTGCGGTTGGCCGGGAAATCGGACTGATCCGCAGTTGTCGACCGAGCGCCATAGGTGCTCATTCCTTCTACCGCCATTTGCACGCGTACGTGTCGGAAACCTTCATCCAGGTAACGCCGCACGTTTTCGGCAACAGACTCAAGTGACGAACCGCTGGCATGGCGATAAGTATCGACCGCCTCCCGGCACTTTCCGCCGAACAGCTCGTAGAGGGGCCGTCCGGTTCGTTTGCCGAGAATGTCCCACAATGCCATATCCACTCCGCTGATTGCGTTGTTGAGAACCGGTCCGTTACGCCAATACGAACTGACAAACGACGATTGCCAAATGTCTTCGATTCGCGTTGGGTCTTTACCAATCAAAAACGGTTTTAAGTACCGGTCGACCGCGGTCTCCACGGCGCGAGCTCTCTGTGTGAAAGTTGCACAACCAAGCCCATACAAACCCGGTTCGTTTGTCTCGACCTTAACGACGACCAGTCGAATTCCAGCAGGCGCCGTCAAAATCGTTTTGACGTTGGTGATTTGCAAAGGATCTTGTGCAGTTGCAGCCAGCAATGGCACAAGCAACGACCTGGGCCCAGATGTTGCGATGCTCAGCCCACCAGTTGCAGCGACAGCACCGCTCAGCCATTGTCTTCGATCCATAATGTCTCTCCTGCCTGTACGAAATCGAGTTTTGATTTTCATTCTAATAGTTCGAACGTGGAAGTGTTTTGTCGCGGACGGTGGTTTCATTTTCGCGAAATTCTTCCGACCGCACATCTGATT
>JAGQPR010000181.1 GCA_020426625.1 Planctomycetales bacterium | reverse complement strand
GACCACATTCTTGTTTGTCATGGCGCTCACATGTTTGTTCTTGCGACTTCGAGGATTCTCGCGATTCACAGTATTGGCGATTGTATTGGGCCTGCTGGGCCCAGTTGTTTCGGCATGTTACGCGAATTGGTTGTCGGCGGACCTTTCGCGTAGCTTCGCTTCCGCCCAGAGTTTCGAACCGATTCGCGTTCTGCAGGCCACCTGGTTGGCAGGCCTGACGGTAGGTTTGTTTGTCCGTGTCCGGGCCGAACAACACAGCCAGCGGCTTTCGATCATGGGCCAATTCGCTTGGCTGTTCCTGGCTGCTTGTGTTGTGGTCCTTGCCTTGGTAGGTGTGCTCCGTGATCCAAATCCTTGGTGGCCGTGGACTCAATTGAGTAGCGTGGCTTTGTTAGCGGCAATCAGCGGAGTGGTCTCAGGTCAAGCTTGGCGTGGTCACTTGGCCGCTGTTGCAGCTGCCGCTGGTTTGAGCACGTGGCTGCTGCAGCCAGGAAGCAAGCAGCTGCCAGAGCAGTTTTGGGTGATCTTATGGGGACCAGTCTGGGTTGCCTTGGTCTCGCTGGCTTGTCGTCTTGCAGGCCGGACGTTGTCGTCAATCGAGCGTCCATCGCCCCAAAGCCATCCATCGCCCGAAGGCCATGCCAACTCAAGCCGGCTGCCCGCGCTGACCGTAGACCAAACGGTCAGTCTGCACGTGCCAATCGTATCGTTAGCGTTCAGCTGTCTGTGGCTATTCGTTCAGTTCGATCCACTTAGTGGCCCTAACAGCTTTACCTTCTGGATCGTGGCCCTTTCGATTACCAGCCTGATACTGGCGGTAACTAGGCTCTGGGACGTTCGTCCCGGCAAGCGAGGCTTGTCGCTGTATCTAAGTCTGCTGGCAACAGCAGCGGTACTTTGCAACAGTCTAAGTTCGTTGGGTGAAATGCCTAAACTGCACTCGCTGCTGTTTTGGATGGCCAGCCTGCTGGCCGCGATGGCGATCTTGGCGGCGCTTCTAAGAGAGTTGATCCGTGAATCCTCGCGCCTCGGACCAGCTCTCAAGCTGGGAGCATTGATTGGCCAGCCTCAGCAATACTTACCTGCAATCCCCTGGATGCTGACAACTCATACCGTATTTGCAATCCTGGCCTTGGTGCCCTGCGTGGTTCTGGTGCTATTGATCGATGATCGCACAATGCGTGTGGCCGCTACCAGCTTGCCGCTACTTGGATCACTGACCATTCTTCCGCTGGCCGTGGATCGCAGCCGGTCGTTTCCGCGATACGCTTCGTTACTGCTGATCTCAGTGACGCTCGTTCTGTTGTGGTGGGCGGATTTACCTCAGGCATGGCTCATCGCCAACATGGCCGAAAGCTGGATTTATTGGCAACGCGTGTTCGTTGCCGCTGTAACCCTGTCTTTGGCATATGTGCTGTTGGCATCCTGCCGAAAACAAGATGTTTGGGAGCGTCCACTTATGATTTTCGGTTGGAACGCGTTGCTAGCTGCCTGTGGATGTGGAACGATCTTGGTACTTGGCCAGTTGAGTGGAGTTTGGGCAGGGGCGGTCGAACAAGCAAGTCTTGCCACGAAGTTGAGTACCATTGCGGCCTGGTTCGCAATTGCGGCTCGGTTGCTGCAATTCGCCGCTCGCCCTACTAGTACAGATCAGCGCGCCTTGGTGCTGTTTCGTAAATCGGCAGTTTACGTTGCCGAGCTGGCAATGGCTGGAATGAGTGTGGCCATTCATGGCGCCTTCCCAGAGCTTTTCTCCTCGATGCTGGCTCAATGGTGGCCTCTGGTGATGTTCGCCATTGCCTTTGCCAGTGCGGGACTTGGTCAGTGGTTGCACAGCGTCCGACAATCGATTGTGGCAGACCCACTCAGCCAAAGCAGTCTGCTGCTGCCTCTCATTCCCCTGCTGGGAGTGTGGTGGTACGCGCCAGAAAATGTACAGTTTATTTGGAGCGGCTGGGATCGCTACTCGCTTTTGTTATTGATCGCAGCTGGTGTGTATGGCTTGCACGGCTATCTGAGAGAATCCATTGGACTAAGGATGATGGCCGGAGCGATGATATTGGGCTCATTCTGGTCGCTGTTGCATAGTCGTCCAGACCTTAGGTTCTTGGAGCATCCACAGTTTTGGTTATTGCCACCAGCGATCGCGTCGCTAGTCTTTGTTGAAGTCAATCGAAAGAGGTTGCAAGAAAACGCAGTTTTCGCCGTGCGTTATGTGGCCATCTTGGTGGCATATCTCAGCAGTACTGCAGAAGTCTTCCTCAAGGCTTTCGAAGGCCAACTTTGGCAACCCCTGCTGTTGCTTGTCTTATCCCTATGTGGGTTTGCTGCAGGGATTCTGTTGCGAGTAAGAGCATTCTTGTTTTGTGGTACTGCGTTTACTTTTGTTGCTCTGCTGGGCATGGTATGGCATGCACAACAAGCAATTGGTCAAGTTTGGCCATGGTGGGTTTTTGGAATTGCCACGGGCATTGGCTTGATCGGACTGCTGGGGTACTTCGAAAAAAATCGTGCTGGCGTCCAGGCCTACATTCAGCGAGTGAAATCCTGGGACAGCTGACCATCGTCGGCATTTCTAACGCGTGTGGGCACTCGAGTGAGATCAGCGGCGGTCCATGGCGACAATCTGGCCAACCATAATCCACACGCCAACAAAGAATGCTCCTAGCATTGCGTGAAACAGCTCCAAGGACATAGTCCACCTACTTGCTCTACGAGAGATAAAAGTAGCGTCGTCCTTGCGCTTACAAAGTAGGTTCCGGATCCTGAACCTACTATACGATAGCTGCGACATGCAGTGAATGGATTAGAACCGCACCTCGACCATTGTGGTATCGGAAACTGCGGTGAATTCGAATCAAAAAATAATTCGATGCCGTTAAGCTTTTCCCAGACAGATGGGTCGCAACGACGCGGGGCAGCTAATGCTAGCGAAGTCCATACCGTGCGCTGATCAAAACTAAAGCTTGAACAAATCGCTGCTGTATCGGTTGGGCAAGATGGACTTCGTCTATCGATTCGAGCGACTGCAGTGTGTAAACGACAAAGCGGCTTGCAGCGTTTCAATCTTCCTTGATCTGAAACAAACGCCGCAAGGACTCGAGCATGGTTGCATGATGGGTGCTATCGGCTGAGTCGCGAAGCGTCTTGAGAGGCGGGTGCAACAGCTTGTTCACCAAGCGATCGAAGGCAATTTCGATCTCCTTGTTAACTTGCTCGGCGACAGCGTGTTGTTTCAGTCGATTCGTTAGCCGACGGAGTTCTTCCTGCTTGATTTCGTCAGCCTGTTCGCGTAATCGCTTGATGGTAACGCCGCTGCTGCGATGGACGCTTTCCTGCAAGAACTTGCTGACTTCCTGATTGACGATGCGTTCAGCTTTGGGCCACTGGGTTTGACGGGCTCGGATGTTCCGATCGCACACCTGCTGCAGATCGTCCACCGTATATAAATAAACGTCTGGTAGCTGAACGATGCTGGCGTCAAAATCGCGGGGTACCGCCAGATCCAGAATCAGAACCGAGCCAGCACTGCGGCTTCTCGAATTCTTGAATAGGTCCAGCGAAATGATCGGCTCTGGAGAACTTGTCGTCGAGATTATCAAATCAGCCGCAGCCAAACATTCGGTCAGGCCGTCCCAGGTTGATATTTGCGCTGAAAACTTCGTAGCCAGGCTCTCGCTGCGAGCAATATTGCGATTGATGATTCGAATATTCTTTGCACCAGCTTCTACTAGGTAGCGAAGCGTTTCTTCGCCCATTTCGCCCGCACCGATTAGCAAAATGTTCTTATCATCGAAACGCTCAAAGAACTCCGACGCAATCTCGCTGACGGCGATGCTGGGGACGCTTATCCTGCGACGATGGATTTCCGTTTCATTGGCGACGCGGCGAGCTACCGTGGTCGCGCGCTGGAACGCCAAATGCATCAATGCCGAGGCGGTTTCACCTTCGCAAGCCATTTCGTACGCAGCCTTGACCTGGGACAAGATCTGAGCCTCGCCAACGATCATACTGTCCAAGCTTGCCGCGACCATGAAAAGATGTTTGATAGCGTCTTCACCTTGCAAAGTGGTCAGTTGCTCGCGCACATCGGACAAATCGGCGTTATGAAACCTTGTCAAGAAACTCCCTAGCTGCTCCGGCTGCGGCAACTTGTGCTGTTCAGACGCTGCACTGTACAACTCGACGCGATTGCACGTGCTCAGCAAGACGGATTCGCTTTCGGGGAATTCTACGAGCAGCTTTCGCAGCGCGTCGCCGACTTGCTCTTTTGAGAATGCCAGTTTCTCACGAATTTCTAGCGGCGTGTGATGATGGCTCCAGCCGACCATTGACCAATACATCAAACACCCTCCGACGGATCGGCCAGCAAATCTAGCTGAGCAGATCGCAGTCGTGTGGCCACCCTGCGGAACCCGTCCGTGTAACCAGTCGAGTCTGACTGAACCGCAGTTTGTCCGTGGGACGAAATCAACACTAGCCCGAGAACGATTACCAAGAAAAGAAAGTTAGCAATGACCAAGTAGGCGCTCTGGCGTCCTCCAAGTCGCCGCGAGGGCAAAGTCTCGGCAAGAGTGCCCGCCAAGGAAATCGTGAACAAAGCAAAGGTAAATACGACTCCACCGCTAAACCACATCGCCTGTCCATCGTTCCTTAGATTCAGGACGATGCCGGAAATCAGGCCAAGTGCCAGTCCGATTGTGCTCGTGTAGAGGCTCAAGCGGATCATCCAGCGCAAGAATTCCAATGCTGGCAATCGCAGTTGTCGCCTCGCGACAGTCTTTTTCTTCAGCCGACTCGATTGGACCAGGTACATACTGCCAAAAGCTAGACCGAGACAATTGAACATGACCGCCACTAGCAGGCTCACGCCGTGGATGATCGGCCAAAATTCGACCAAGCCGTCTGGCTTGAACGGTGCCATATCGCGGGACAATTGAGCAACCCCAAGCAATCCGAGAATAATCGGGATCAGGAACAGGCCGATGGACCGATTGGGGTTGCGGAAAGTCAAAATCAGGCAGGCGATGGACAGGCCCCAGGCTCCGAGCACAGCCCACTGAAACCAATTCGAAAGCTGCGGCAAGGGAGCCGTCGTCCCGAAGAAGAACTGGTTCACCAAAAAGATGCTGTGGGCGAACAGGCCAACCGCGAGCATGGCGACCAGCGCGAAACTGCGGCCAGGCATTTTGAAGAGAAAACGAGAAGCCTCCAGAACCAACGCAATGACGTAGCTTAGCAGGAAGCAGGATACGCTAACTCCGGTGAGCACAGGTAATTCCCCAGCGACAGAGTCTCCGTTGTTCTAGCAGCCAACCAACGGAGCGAAACGACGACGCGTTCGCTTGTACAGCGTAACGCGCAACAGCAACTATTCTACACTGGCAGTTCTTCGCTGGCTCAGGGAACTAGCCCAACCGGGATCAGTCCCAGTCGTCATCGTCGTCGTCTTCATCCCAATCGTCGTCTTCATCTTCCTCGTCGTCCCAGTCGTCGTCGTCATCGTCGTCGACCTCTTCCCAACCGGCATCCTCTTCCGCATCGTCCTCGTCATCGACTTCTTCTTCGTCATCGACTTCGTCAGTTTCGTCGCCGGGTTCGTCCAGTACTCCGCCTTCGTCTTCGTCGACGTCTAGGTCGTCTTCATCATCTTCCCAATCATCATCGTCTTCTTCATCCACGTCATCTTCGTCGTCAAACTCGACATCGTCATCGTCCTCTTCGATAGCCGCCACCAGTTGGTCTGTATCGAGCAAGGTTTCATCGGCTTGTTCTGTTGATACACCGAGTGTAGCCGCTGCTGAAAAACGCATATTCACCGCCGACTCCTTTGCTGCTGAGTCACTATCAACTAATTCTGGGGAGGATGATAACGAGAATTGGGCTTCATTTACCCAATCTATCCGGGGTAAGCGATCGGCAGATCGCAGACCAAACATTTGTAAAAAACGACTAGTTGTCCCGTAAAGGTAGGGTCTTCCTAGATCTTCACTTCGTCCGCAGATTCGCACCAAGTCCGAATCCATCAACTGTTTAAGCACTTCGCTGCATCCGACACCTCGAATTGCTTCGATGTTTGCTCGCATTACTGGTTGCCGATAAGCCACAATCGCGAGGGTTTCCATAGCGGATTGTCCCAAGCGAGCTTCCGTGGGAATGTGGGCCAAGCGGCGAAGCCAAGGTGCAAACCGGGGACGCGTCATCATGACGTAGCCGCCAGCGACCTCTTCAATTCGATATGCTCGACCATCTGCGTCCAATTGCGAGTTCAACTGGCGGATCAGTGTACGTGCTTCTGTTGCGTCCGCCAACCCAGCCAACTTTGCTAGTTTACGACTACTCTGCCCGCCAGTTGAGACAAAAAGCACAGCTTCGAGCCGGCATAGCTTTTCGACGCTTGCATCGGAGACAGATTCCGGCGCTTTCTTGGCCGAAGGCAACTGACCGCGACAAGTCAAATAGTGTATAAAAAACCAGGTTTCTGCGGGTTGGCTGCGTGGAGATCTATCTGCGCCAGTGCAGTTTGCTGTCGTACTGGCAGGACCCAAGTTCGCCCGAACTGGCTGGCATCGGTTGGGCCAAAATCGAGCCGTCGAAAATCCGTTTCCCATTGTCTGCGTCCACTGTTGATCTAGAAAATACTGTGCATATGTTTACTCGTGAAATTTTCTGGAACGCATTTTTTGCATGAACACGTCGAACTTGGCTTCCAGTCAGCAAAGATCGCAGGTCGCAGCTCGCAACGTTGCTATCACCATCGGCCAACAAATGTGGCAAGTGCGATTGACGATCGCTCTAATTGGGTTTGCATTGCTGTTCTTTATGCTGCTGTTTTACTTTAATGCATGTTACGTCAGTGGAACAGAGATCGACAGTCAGACTTGGCAGATCCGCGACTTCTACTTCCGAAGGGATCCATTTACAAATCGCCAGCTGACGGGTGTCGTTCACAGCGCAGTCAGAGTGCGAACACCGATTTGGACGGCCAATGCCAGCAATACAGCTAGCAATCTGGATCCTTCGATCAGTGCCCTTTTCCCTGCGCAGCCTGCCAGAGCCGCTCGTTGGGACTTGGTGACTCTAAACCAATTTGAAAGCATCGATGGCGGTGCCAGTGTTTTGACAGAGTTGCTGGCAGCCGAAGATGCCTCTTTCAATTCCTATTGGGTACAGTGGACGGCAGCGCATCCGCAACACGCCAAAACATTCTGGCCGGCGGCCTATCAGTTGGTGTACTACCAGCTGTATGCCGACTTGCCGCGACTTTTTGCCATCGCTGTTAGAGTCCAACCCCTTTCCGAATTTGACGCTGCGATACGCGATGCGATGCACGAAGCGCTCCTTGCCTATTGCCAATCCGAGGCCGATTTGGAGAAAATTCGCGGCGCTACCCAAACGGCATTGTCGTACGGAGAAAACAGCTCCTTTCAGCCAATTTTGGACCGATTGTCCAATGAGGAAAGCGAAGGGAGCGAGCGTGCTGGCGAACAATAGATTCGAGACAATTCGATGAAATCTGCCATCTACTTGGACAACAATGCAACGACGTTTGTCGATTCACGGATCGCCGATCGCGTGCATGAACTTTCGCGCCAAAACGTTGCCAATTCGGGCAGCCAGCACGCCTCTGGTCGGCGCGCTCTGAAGTTGCTAGAAGAAGCAAAGGCTGAACTGCTATCACTCAGTGGCGCCGACTTCCATGGCATGGACGCCTACCTGCCACTAATTACCAGCGGCGGCACCGAAGCTAATAACCTGGCTCTGTTGGGATTGGGCGTTGCCAAACCAGGCATCTTGGTCGCCGCCGCCACAGAGCATCCAAGCGTATCGGAAGCCGCCAAGTATGCGGCCGCGTTTGGCTGCCAGTTGCGTGTTCTACCTGTCGATCAGCAAGGAGCTTGTGACGTCAATACGCTCGAAACCTGGCTCAAAAGGGATGCAACGAGGATCACTCTGGTTAGTGTCATGCTCGGCAACAACGAAACGGGGGTGATTCAAGATTTGGAGACGATCTGCGCGTTGTGCCGCAATTACGAAGTTCCAGTCCATAGCGATGCGGTTCAAGCAATCGGGAAGATCCCAGTAGCCCTGCGGGAACTGGGGTTATCTGCCATGACCATCACAGCACACAAAATCCATGGCCCCGTTGGCATCGGAGCTTTGATCGTGGACAAGTCGCTCGGCCTGAAACCCCAGCTGCACGGAGGTGGGCAACAACTGGGCTTGCGCCCTGGTACTGAACCTGTCATCCCGACCGTCGCACTCAGCTTGGCGGTGCGCTACACTTGTGAATCTCGCGAGCAGGGCGATTATGAGCGAATTGCAGAGTATCGCGACAGCTTTGAAGCAGAGGTTTGCCGCATGACGGGCGCAGAGGTGATTGCCGGGACGGCGCCGCGATTACCACACACCTCAAATTTGGCCTTTCCAAACATCGACCGTCAAGCATTGCAGATGGCGTTGGACTTGCAAGGAGTTGCCTGCAGCACAGGTTCGGCTTGTTCAAGTGGCAGTAGCCGACCGTCGGCTGTGTTAGTGGCCATGGGACTCGGAGAGCATCTCGTTGCCAATTCGCTGCGTTTTTCCTTCTCCAGAAACACAACGCAAGAAGAGGCCGTCGAGGCCGCTGAAATCGTTGCTCGCACCGCCAATAAGTTGCAAATGCATTCGACCCCGTAAAATGTTTGGTCATTCATCTATCGGATAAGCCAACAGTGACTACCCGTTCATCCGAGTTGTTGACAAGCATCCCCTTGGAGAGGCCAGCGTCCGTACGCAAATTCTTACCGGCTATTGGTGAGAATAGGTGGCTGCTGCCGGAGTACGTGGTCGGTGAAGAAAACGAACCGCTTCGCTACCTTTTCCAGGAATCAACTGTCAAGAATCTGCATTCGCTTTCGCCTGTCGTCTTGTATGGCGAGGGGCGTGTTGGCAAGACCGCCCTGGCAATCACACTGGCAGTAGCCTGGTCGCGACTTACTGAGAAACGACCACTTTGTTTTACAACAGGAAGAAACTTTAGCGAGGACTTTACGTCAGCCATCGAAATCGATGATTCGGAATCTTTTCGCAATCGTCATCGGGATTGCCAGCTGTTGGTTATCGATGATTTCATGGGAATGGCTTCGGCCAGCGCCGCCCAAATTGAGTTAGCCAATACGCTCGACGAATTGGCCTCTGCACAACGTCCCGCCATCCTGACTTGCAATCGCTTACCCGCAACGCTGGCGTCGGTCTTTCCCGCCCTGGCGAGTCGCCTTACGGGTGGTTTTTCTCTGCAATTGCATCGCCCAGCGGCATTTACCATCAAGGAATTAGCCTGGCGACTGTGCCACCAGCTTGATCCCAAGCTGCCGGTTGAGCAGGTTTGCGAGATCTGTGTTCAACTGCACAACCAGTCACTCTCGGCCACTGATGTAAAAACAGTGATTAGCCTTGCCCAACATTCGTTGGCTTCAACTGGTGAGTTCCGTCCAGCAGTAGTCAGGAAACTGGCCATGCAACATTTCGCCAGCGCGACTCCAACGATTGCTTCGATCGCCAAAATCGTCGCCAAGAAGATGCGAATTCGACTGGTCGAATTGCGCGGTCCAACGCGTGAAGCTGCGATTGTTCGCGCGCGTGGCTTGGCGATTTACCTCTCGCGAACGATGACTGAAAGCAGCTTGCATCAAATTGGGCAATACTTCGGCGGCCGAGACCATTCAACCGTAATTCATGCATGTCGCAAGACAGAGCAATTGCTAGAAACCGATTCTGATTTGGCAACGACGCTGCAAGATGTGCGCGCTGACCTGCACGGCTCCAGTTGAGCAGCCGGTCGTTTGCTGCTGCAGATTCCTCGGCGAAACTCACGCTCAGGCAATGAGCGCATCGACGATTGCCGAGCTGTCAGCGAACTGCTTTAGGTTCAGTCCCATGAGTTGTGTTTGAGTCAGCCAAAGATTCGCCAGCGGTGTGCCCTCGGGCAGGTTGATGTGCTGCCCTTTAGTGACGCGTGAGCCCCCTCCCGCCACAATAATTGGAAGATCGTTGTATTGGTGGGTCGAACCGTCTCCCAGCCCGGATCCGTAGGTCATCAGCGTGTTGTCCAACAAAGAATTGCCATCGGCCTCTTGGATCGATTCCATGCGTTCGATCAAATAAGCGAACTGCTCCATGTGAAAACGATCTACCTTTAGTAGGTCATCGATCATCCTGGTTTGATCGTGCGACATTTGGTGATGACTACGTGGCTGATCAAATAACCCTTCAAACAAATAGGGTGTGTCCCAACGCTCTGGCCCAACCATAAAAGTTGCAACATTCGTTAGCCCGGATTGCAGGGCCACAACCATTAGGTCACCCATCAGCCGAATGTATTGCCCGCGTGGCAAATACGCTGCGGTTGGCTCCGCAAAATTTACTTTCGATAGCTCGCGCTTCATTTTGTCCAGGCGTAGCATCTGAGTTTCAATTGCGCGTACTGAATCAAAGTATTCTTCCAGCTTCTGCTGATCTGCCAATCCCAAGTCGCGACGCAACGACCGAGCATCTTCCAGTACAAGCTCTGTCACATCGCGGTAGCGCTGCACTTCGGAAGTGGAAAACAATCGCCGATACATTTTCCTAGGATCGCGAATGGACGGTGCTAAATGTCCGGTGCCATACCAAGATAGATTGTCAAAGTAAATCGACTCTTTGTTGTCAGTGTGGCTGTTGCAGCTGAATTCCAAAGTTGGGAAAGGGCTATTGGTACCCACATGGTCTGCCACAATATGGTCGAGCGTTCTATCCAGTGGCCATGCCGTGCCTTGCACCGTGTATGGACGAGCACTACTCAAGTAGCAAGACGCGCACTGAGCATGGACATCCGTTCCTTGCTGAAACGTGCGGTCCATGCCAGTGATTAAGTTGATTTTGTGCTTCCAGGATTCGAGCGGCTGGAGAGTTGGCGTCAGTTCCTCGAGCGGCGAAAGCCGAAAGTTGGGATCTTGCCGGCCCAGCGACTTCATGACGTTTCCAAGGTTTCCTTCCGGAATCACATGATCGGCTTCACCTGGGAAAAACCCACGGCGAACGACCCCGATGGGTACGTAGAAATGGACCATTCTCAGTCTTGGGCTGGGTGCAGGCGAAGCCCTAGAAATACTCTCGAGCCAGGGCAGAGCCATCATCGCCCCGCCGATGCCTCGCAGGAATTGGCGTCGGTTATTCATCGGCTAATCTTTCAAACAATACTCTGCATCAACCAAACACGACAACTCTCCGCCGACCACATTTCCTGCTGGCCAACTATTGATTGACAACAGGGATCTGCGGCGATGGCTGAGCCTTACTTTGAAATGGTTCGCTCAAAATGATTTGTTTGAGCAACGTTTGTATTCGATAATCGTCGCTAGCTGTGTTCCTGACAATTTCATCTAAGGCATTTTCATCACCCGCATCCAACTCGCGAGCCAATGCAAAGGACAGTAGATGCCCGGCGAATCCCCGCGTGAAACGATCCTTCTCGGCGAGAATTGCGTCTTTGAATTCGACTACGTTACGGAAATGGTGTTTTCCAAAAAGCTCGCCTGATGCATCAATCTGCCGCCCATTGTCATACGTTTCGCGCCACACGCCGATGGCGTTGTAGTTCTCCAAAGCGAACCCCAGCGGATCGATTCGCTCATGACAACCGCGGCAATCGGCACGCTGTCGATGCATGGACAGCCTTTCACGCAATGTGAGAGATTGTTCTGCCACGGGCGGGTTCTCCGCCAAGGCTGGTACATCGGCAGGAGGCGGCTTTGGCGGTTCGTTGAACACGACGGCGGCAAGCCATGCGCCCCTAGAAATGGGTTTTGTTCGATCTGTGCTCGATGTCATTGTCATCACGGCGGCGTTGGTAATCACGCCACCATTACGACGGTCGCTAATTGGCGTGCGGTGAAATTCGAGTACGGCGACTGCGTTGTTGCCCTTTTTACCCGCGAAGCTTTCGCTGGCGAGTTCCTGATAGGCTTCCTCCAACAGACTTGAACGGTAGGTAAAATCCGCGTCGATCAATTGCAGGATGGGCAAATTCTCGATGAGAATTGTTTCGAACAAAAGCAATGGCTCGAGCATCATATGCATGCTGTCGCGATATTTCAGATAGTAGAACTCAGGGAATTTATCTGGACTGGGCGTCGACGAGATAATGCGTTCCAGTTGTAGCCACTGCGAGGGAAAGCTGTCACAAAACCTCTTGAGCTTGGGATCGCGAAGCATGCGTTCGAATTGAGCTGCCAGTACAGAGGGAGTAGTCAACTTACCCGCTGCCGCTAACTGCAACAGCTCTGGATCTGGAATGCTGCCCCACAGAAAGAATGAAAGCCGCGAAGCTAGCTCAAAATCATCTACAACCCGATTCGTCGATTCGGAGTTGAATTTGTCGTACAAGTAAATGAACTTAGGAGACGAAATAATGGCTCCGGCGACTGATTTCATGGCGTCGGAAAACTGCTCTCCAGAACTCAACTGCTGAGCGACATACGCTACATAACGCTCCGATGAAAGATCATCCACAGGTCTGCGAAATGCCCGTTCAAGAAACGCGTTCAAACGCGAACGAACTTCCGCAATCAAGTCGCTGCCCTCCGGCGGTGGTTCAAAGAAATCCGACCAAATGCCGACATTCCGCCGGTCAAAATCCGGACTGCCGACGATCGACTGTCCCAATTCAAGAAATGATTGCATCAGCAGTGGCGACAAAGAGAGATGATCGCCACGATTGTCGTACCCATGCTCGGCCCGCAAGTCCTGTGGAAACGCCGCTACGCCAGCTAAACGGGCTTCGATTAATTGAGACTTGCCGAGGGGGCGGCTCCCCACATAAACGGTATCTGCCATTCGCCCCGTTTCTGGTCGGAAATAAGACTTGTGCTCTCTCATCATCCGCTCAGGCAGTGTGAATACGTTGCACCGCAAGTCAAAGAGGTCGATTACCGCGTTGTTAAACTGAAAGCGATTCATGCGGCGAAGAGGGATGTGCGATAGCCGGCTGCTAGCGTCCGTCGCAACGTGCAATTGACTGCGTAGCGCCTCGACCAGTTGCTCGCGCAATTTCGGTCCCAACGGCGCTTGATCGATTGGCGGCATTTCGTTCAGTTCCAAAACGTCGATCAACTGGCGAATCAATTCTGGACGATCGGAAAGGCCTCGGGCTCCGAGCGAAGCTAAATCCAAGTCAGCTTCTAGTTCTTCGCTGCCACCATGGCATTTAACGCAATATTGGTCAAAGGTCGGCGCAATTAATGTGGAAAAGGATTCGCCAGCGAAGCTCACACTAGCCATCGCGCTGGCGAGCAAGCACAGGCAGATTGCTGCAACGGTCAGCCTACTAGCGGCTAACTCACGATATGCGATCACCAAAACCATGACCTCTGACTTCGATTTGGACATCCTGGCAGCGGAGACCTCATGTGCGGTTCACTGCGTTTCGACTTCTTTCTTATTCTAACCGCTGCGTGAATGAATTTGTGTGCGGCGTTGCAATTGCACGCTATTGCGGCCTTGGAATTTCAACTACAATCCGGAATACAGGTAGGACAGCAGCAAAACTCAGGATGCATTCTCATGTCACAGTTCCCGCCACCGGCCGACGACACCAATCCCTATGCCCCAACATCAGCTTTCTCGACTGCTCAGTACCAGGCTAGTACAGACGCTGAATTCATCCGCAAACAGTACTTAAGTCACGAGGCGTCAACCAAATCGATTGGCGTGCTGTATCTGTTGGGAGCAATCTTTTTGGTACCCGTCGGCGTGGGATTTTTCGGGTGGGGTATTTATGGCATCGCGACGGGCGAGATGGAGGCTCTGATTGGATTGGTCCTTGGCATGGTCTACCTGACGCTGGGAGTCGGCCAGGGGCTGACCGGTATCGGACTAAGAAGACTTCGACCATGGGCCAGAATCGTGGGAATTGTTTTCTCGGTAATTGGTTTGATCGGCTTTCCGATAGGCACACTCATTTCGGGATACTTCCTGTATTTGCTGGCATCGCAAAAGGGCGTGTACATCTTTTCTGACGAATACCGCCGGATCATCGAATCGACGCCACACATCAAGTACAAGACGTCAATTGTCGTCTGGATCCTACTTGGGTTGCTAGTGCTGCTATTCGTACTCGCAATGATCGCCGCCTTCTCTTCCCGCTAAATGCGCTA
>JAGQPR010000180.1 GCA_020426625.1 Planctomycetales bacterium | reverse complement strand
GCGGCCGGAAGAATTTCGGGAAAGTGAAAGCACCGTCCGCGACAAGACACTGCCACGTTTGAACGATCAATTCCACTCAGAGTAATCACCCAAGTTATTTTTCCTCAGATCCTAAACAAGGCGAGTGAAGCCGAGCGCATTGAAGTTAGTCGACTAGATCGAAAGTAAATTCATTGCGACCCTTTTTGACTTCTTCCTTAAGACCACTGGTACCTGGCAGTGAGTACTTGGAGGGAATCAGGTTCTTGAGAATCGGTGGTGGAATGACACCGACCATGTCGGCATCCTCAGGTGCTACGGGGCGGACATTCTTGTCGTCGACTTCTGTCTTGGAAATCATCACAAGACTGCTGCCAATAATTGCGCCATCTTTGGCTTCGTAAGTCGACAGCGAGCATTGTCCAGACTTGTCTGTAATTCCGGTGGATGGTTTGGGGTCGTCGACTGTGACGAATTGCACCGTTGCTCCCTCAACGGGATTGCCGCGGTAGGTTACGGTGACTGTCGTGGGGGCGGTAGGTCGCCGGTTGCCGTCGTTACCACCACAACCAGCGAGCAACGACAACGACGTTGCCAGTAAGAGTATCATGCGGAACATGCGCACCTCGATCGGCGTATTGAATGAAACAAGGCCACCGAGTTTTACACCCGGTGGCCTAAGATGAATGCAACGTGAAGACTAGTTGTCAACCTGAACGACTTCGCCACCGTCGGCGGTTCCCAAAGCACCCCAGGCGCCATACAAGCTCGGGCCAGAAGGCAGAGGGGAGGCAGGCGTTGCGTTGATGGCTGAGGTATTGCCCGTATCAATTCCGTCGGAAATGAAATGAACCGAGCCATCGCAGTAACTGGCGTTCACACCTCCAGTGTGCATGCTGCTGGCTGTCAAAATAACGGTTCCGGAATCCGCTGCTGTATTGGTATCGCCATAGCACGACGGTTTGTTGGGCCCCAACACCGTATTGAAAGCGATTCGCTCTGCCTGGCCATCGGTCCAGAGAACCGAGAAACGTGCCTTCAGTAGCACGCCAGGTGCATACCGAGTACCGATCGCTGTCGCCAGACAGCTGCTAGGGCTATTTTGAATATTAGTTTGCTGGGCGATGTACCGAGTGATCAACTGACCGCCGTCGGAATTGACTGTCGACGGATTGGTATTATTCGAGTTGTGTGCGACGCGTTCGCTGAAGGCCAGCGTGTTGCTTGTGCCGTCGGTAATGGCGCCGATTTTCTTGTAGTTACTTGTTCCACTACCGTTTCCACCGAAGGGACCGCGAAGCCGCTGGGAACCGTTCACAGACAGTATTTGGTCGCCAATGTTGACTGCGTAGGAATTGGTTCCATGTCCTCCCGCCGAAAGCGGAACGGGTGGGTCCGAGGGACACTGGTAGCCAGGAATGGACTGTGCCCAGGGGAAATAGGACGAACTGCCGTCAACCTTTGGGAACCAACCCGATGGTCCACCTGGCGCTACCATCACCGCCACTGTCCCCACGGTCATTTCGTTGCCAGCCTGAATGCGGTTCCACAACGGAGCCTGTTCGATGAATGGAAGCAATGGAACGAAAATGCTCAGTCGTTCGTAGTTGGCCATATTCCTCTCGGGACAGTTTCCACAAAAGTTCCTGGTGCCACCACCTTTGACAGGGAACTTGTTGTAGGTGCTTTCGTAATTGAGGATAGCCAAACCCATTTGCTTGAGATTGTTGCTGCACTGCATTCGACGTGCAGCTTCGCGAGCTGCTTGAACAGCTGGCAACAACAATCCGACAAGGATGCCGATAATTGCAATGACAACCAGCAATTCCACCAACGTGAATGCTCGACGACGAACCAAGGTTCTAGGCACGACAAAGTCTCCTAACAATCGCAGTAGGGAAAGATTCACACACACTACGAATTGATCATTGGAAGCCCCTTCGTACAAGGCTTTTGTCGTTACACTTGCTTCACAGGCGACGTTGCTGACTTAACGGAGTCTTCAGTATCAAGCGGTTATCGAGAGTCGTATGCCTCAGCTCATGGGCGATAACAGTCAACCATGGCCAGCAGCGTTGCGATCCAGGTAGATGGTATTTCCAATGGCTTGGCCGAGTATCTTGCCGGACAAGTCCACAGACTGACATGAATACCGCTTAGTAATGCTGGCAATTCGGGTTACCCGCCTGCCCGGGGAGGACGTTTGGCAAGCAGATGGTTGCTCTGGGGATTTTCTTAAACGCCCACACGAACTGACTTTGCTCGTGGGGCGTAATAAACGAGACTCGTGGTTACTGACCCGAGCACACTCATTCGATTTCGTTCTCTATAAACGAAAATTGAAAACCGCTACCCCTCACCAATCCTGGTTATGGGTGTTCCGTCGTCAGATTCGGCTTACGAATCTGACGACTGTGCAGCCGAATGGCTGTCATTTCTGTCTCGGTTTTCGACACTTCACGCTAACCGCCACCATGGTTTCGTCGCAACTCACCCTCCCACCGAAAGTTACATCGTTTTCGATTTTCGACGTCCCGAGGGAGAGTAAGTTGAAATGGTGGCGATCAGCGAGAAGTGTCCGGTTTTCAAACTTTTCTAGTCGGTCTACCAGAGATCTGCGTTTCTAGTCACTCATGTGGCTTATCGCATGTTGGGCAGCCGCGCTCCGCAGCTACAGGCTAGTTGGCTGGGTAAGCGCGTAAACTGGTAGCCCTGGGAGCGCTTCAATGTCGACATCCACCGAACATACAGATGATCCTGTTTCGATCGTCCGGCCAGAGCAACCATCAAGAATGGAGTTGGAATCAGTTCCCGATCGGCGATTACTCTTCGATTTGGTGCTGGTCGCCCTCTGGGTGGCAGCCACCGATTGGCTGATCTATCGCTTGAATACGTATACATCGTGGGCGATTTTCTTTGCGCTGGCGACTATTCTGTTTGGGACAATCAGCTGCTGGCGACAGCGGATCCGTTTCAGCGCCTTGCTCGCCACGCTGCTATTTGCGGTCGCTGTCAAACTGATTTGGTGTGGCAGCGGCCTGCAAGTTGCCTGCGGAATTCTACTGTCTGTAGTCCTGGCCATGTATGCCGCAGGGATGCAACCCTTTCTACCGGAGTTGGCTTCAGCAGTATTCTGCGTATTTCTCGGTGGGGTCAATCGCGTCAGCAGGTATGCGTTGTTCCGCAGAAAATCGAGTCGGACAAACGGCCTTTCAAGAATTGGCGTGGCGTTCTTGCTACCGATTTTTCTAGTATTTGCTTTTGCCTCTATATTCGTCCTGGCCAACCCAGAGCTAGCTGATCAAGCGCTAGAGAGGTGGCACAGCGGCATCGCCGCGCTGCAGAATCTCATTACCCATATGGAGCCTACCCAGCTGCTTTTCTGGACGGCAAGCGCGTGGATTCTGATCGGCTTATTGTATCCCGCTCTGCTCAAGACCTTTCCGGAGCGAGATGAACAGATCAGTTCTAGCCAGCCAGCGATGATGTATTCTGCTTATCGCAATTCACTTTTCAGCTTGGTTTCCCTGTTTGCCATCTATCTTGTGTTTGAGTTCGCCACCTTGTGGGGCCGGGAGTTCCCCGAAGACTTCTACTACGCAGGTTACGCGCATCAAGGCGCATTCTGGTTGACCGTCGCCTTGGCGATGACGACCGCGCTACTCTGCATAATCTTTCGCGGTAGCACACTAGCTGATCCTCGGCTCAAACGCCTCAAATGGTTGGCAATGTTCTGGGCCATTGAGAATTTTGTATTGGCGTTGGCTGTTTACCACAGACTGTTTATCTACATCGAGTTCAATGGCATGACACGCATGAGGGTCATTGGTTTACTGGGAACCTCTTGCGTGGTAGCTGGCCTGATCTGGGCCTTGATCAAGATCAGGAACAGTCGCGGTTTCGTGTGGTTGCTGCACCGACAGGCCTGGGTGCCAGCTGTCGCGGTGATCATTTACGCAATTCTTCCCGTCGACTGGCTGGTTCACCGATACAACGTATGGAGCGTCCAATCCGGCAAGCCCGCCGCAGTCGTGCAGATTGTGGCGCACCCATCTAGCGCGGAGGGGATGCTGCCGTTGTTTGAGTTGATCGATGCGACCAATCCAATTATGCGTGACGGCATCCGAGCGATGCTGGCTTTGTGGGCACAGGAACTGCAGCTGGATGACGATATCGAATCGACGACTCAAGCTTGGCGTCGAGAGCAACGCTGGAGATCGCCGTACGAACACACAACTCCTTGGATCGGCTTACCCGAGGGATTTTCGGGTAGATCAGCCAATGTTCAAGAAGAGAGATGGTATCAGGTGCAGCTGGCAGAATCGCAACTCCACAAGCAGTTGAATGAGCACAGATCCAAGTGGATTGAATTCGCTCAATCGCCAGCCAGGCGAGACAAAGCCATCGATGACTTCTATCGCTTCGCTTACCAGTGGTATTGATTCGTCAAAGACACACGCGTTGGCAGATCTGCATCCTATCATCCGGATGATAGGATGCAGCTTTCGTATTGCCAACCTACGGCCCGTTGGAGTTCCTTGGGGTTACTCTTGGGCGATGCAATACATGTGTTCGACACCGCGGATATAGATTTCGTTGTCGCATAGAGCCGGGGAAGCGTCGACTGGTTCTCCAAGTTGGTTCACAGCGAGCTCTTCATACTGCTGGCCATGTTTGAGAACTGTCGTGGTGCCATCCCGCCCAGTGAAGTAAATACGATCTCCGGCAGCCACTGGAGAGGCGTACATGTCTCTGATACCGGACATGCGCGTCTCCGGGAACACAACCTGGCCAGTCGCGGCATTGACGGAAGTAACGATTCCATCCCGCGACTTGGTCAAATAAAGTTGCCCCTTGTAAAGCGTCGCCGAAGCGACATAGGGTGCCGCGTCGCTGCGCGACCAATTGACTTTGTCGGTACCATCCAGCTTGCCGGATCCGTCGAGAGCCAGCGAAAACACAGCATTACCGCGGTAGCCGGTCATGCAAACGACTGAGTCGCCAACGCGAATTGGACTTGGAATGGGATTGGTCACTTGGCCACCGCATTCCCACAGCAACTGGCCGCTATACAAATCGTAGCTGCGGACCGTTGTTCCATTAGTAACAACCTGGGTTCGTCCGCCGCTTTCGATAATCAAAGGAGTGGCCCAGGTCGTTGGTTCGGTGGGACGCGGCGTGCGCCAGTTGACGCTGCCGCTTTTGGTGTCCAACGCTACGATCGATGAAAGGTGTTCATCTTCATCGCGCTGGCCATTGCCATTCTTGTCTTCGTAGCCATCTTGATCCCACGGAACAACTAGCGTTTCACCGTGCAGAGCTGGCGTACTGGCTTCTCCAAACGCATTGCGAGTCGTCATTTTGCCAAGATCAGTCGACCAGACTAACTCGCCATCCACAGTCAAGCAGTGCACACCGAAGGAACCGAAGGACGCGTAGATGTGCTTGCCATCCGTTACCGGCGATCCTGAAGCATAGGAATTGGTGGCGTGTCCAGATTCGTGGGGAACTGCCTCTTTAACAACTTTTCTCCAAAGCTCATTTCCCGTCGCTCGGTCGTAGGCCAAGACCATGAATTGAAAGTAATTCTTGGGAGCTTCATTATTCATCCGGCTGAACGCGCCAGGTGGGCCACCTGCGTCTGGGCCGGGCGGTACGCCTTGCATGTCAGGCGAACCAAGTCGCTCTGTTTGTGCGGCAGTCGTAAGATAGATCCGATCGCCCCAGACGATGGGACTTCCGCTACCCTTGCCGGGAACGCGAACTTTCCACTTGATGTTTTGGTTTGCGCTCCAAGATAACGGTGGTGAAGCCTCTTCAAGGGAGCCATCGTAATTGGGGCCGCGCCAATTGGCCCATTCGTTGTCCCCGTAAGCAATGGCACCGCCGAAGCAAACAAGCGAACAAAAAACGAAACACTTGAGCATTGAGCCAAGTCGCCGAGTCTTGAAAAGCCTGTTTTCACGAAATCTCCGGATCGCATTATTTACTGCGCGATGTATCAACATTTTTGCATGGTCCTCGATCGATAATGAATTCTGTTAACTGTCGAAGTTCAAGTTTAGCAGATTCAGGCTCACCGCTTAAACTGGCGACCCGTGAGGTGTGCCAGATGTTTGACGCTTATTTGATCGACTCGATTTTCGCCAGGATAGATTCAGCTTGGATTTCTTTCGCATAAGCTGTCTTGACCGGTTCTGCCAGCTGCATCAATTCATCCCGTGTGGAGAATTCATGCAGGCGGATTTTGCCTTCACTCTTCAACTGATCCAGTATCTGACTATCTTCGGAGGATTCGAGTTGCCGCCCGTAGGCACCCGCCTCGCGTCCAGCCCGCCTAATCGCCTCTTGCAATTCAGCGGGGAGTTTCTTGAACGTCGCGCCGCTGAAGCAAATTGGCCTGACAGTGATGGCATGCTGCGTGAGGGAGATTTCAGGTCCGACTTCATAGAATTTCATCTGCTTCAGCCCGGCAGCCTCATTCTCCGCCGCATCAATCACGCCCGTCTGCATGGCGTTGTAGATTTCGTTGTAGGCAATGACCGTAGGTGCTGCTGTGATGGCCTGGAAAATGCGCGTTTGAATGGGTGCGCCCATGACGCGAATACTGAGCCCTTGCAGCTGCTGCAGATTGGTCACTGGTTTACGGACGATTAGGTTTCTTGTTCCGCCACCAGCAAATCCTATCAAAAGCACATTGGCGTTCTTGGCAATCTCATCCACAATCGGATCCAAGGCGTCTCCATCCAGGACTGTATTCCAATGGTCGACATCACGGAATAGAAATGGCATGTCCATCAACGGAGCAGACGGTGAAAAAGTTGACATGTGTGCCGGTGAAACGATGCCGTAGTCCACAGCGATGCCCTGACTCATGTTGGCAAAGTAGTCCTTCTCGAGTCCCAGCTCACTGTTTTTATAGAGATCAAATTGGACGGGACCGTCATAGTATTCTTGCACCAACTCTTCAAATCGACGCAAGGTTCGTGTAAAGGCATGCGCCTCATCAAACTGGGTTGCACCCCGCAAGACGATCGGTTGACCATCGCCCAGCTGCGCAGCACCATTGTTTGGGTCGCGTCGCGTGGCGACGAAGATCGCAACGCCAAGAATGATGCACAATACGCCAACTACGTAGGATTGCTTCATACCATCGCCTTTAAAACTTGCTATTCCGCCTGTGAAGAGTGCCTGCGAATCTGCATCTCGCTAAGCTATTGTATGCAAGTGCCCTTACCATGTGTGGTCGAGGACGTGCAATCGGCTGGGCGGAAGCTGCCGCGAGCTTTCGCTAATCATGTTATACCCGGCCGCTGACGCGTCGCAGCTCACGCATTGTGAGCCGTGGGCCGTCAGGCACCGGGTTCTTAATGTGTGAATTACCGGCTGAATGGCGTCGTAAGACCCCGCATTTCGCAAGATGAAGACGAAGCAAGTTGAATCACCTAAACACGTTCTCTCGGCAAATCAGGAACCCGGCCGCTGACGCGTCACGATTCACTTCAATTGAGACGACAACCAGCGCCTGTGTTCTGGGCTCACTGAAGTCTACAAACCAATTGAGCAGAAGAACTTTCCCTACTATCGAAGATACGTTCCGCGACGGAAGTCAGTATGGATGAAACGTCACTTAGTTTACTCGAGCGACTACAACGAGCAGACAACCGCGCGCACTGGGATGGTCTCTACGAAGTCTATGCGCCCTTGATTCGGCACTGGTTGGCCAAATACGACGTTCTCGACCACGATGCGGAGGACTTGGTTCAGGAAGTACTGATGGTAATGATGAAGGAGTTGCCCAAATTCGAACATTCGGGAAATGTGGGGGCATTCCGTGCCTGGATGAAAAACATCTTGGTCCATCGTTTGCGCAATTTTTGGCGGCAGAGCAAACGTCACGCGATGGCCACCACGAGCGCGGAGCAAGAATCGCAATTGGCTTTACTCGAGGACCCGCAAAGTGAATTGAGCCAACTGTGGCACCGGGAGCATGACCGCTTTGTGCTCAAACAGTTGATGGCCATCGTCGAAAGACAATTCTCGAAAAAGACGTGGACGGCTTTCTACAAGGTGACTTTGCAGGACCTGCCACCACAGCAAGTTGCTCGGGAATTGGGGATAAGTCTCAACGCAGTTTTTATCTCTAAGTCGCGTGTTCTCAACAGGTTGCGGCAAGAAGCTGAAGGCGTTGTAGAAACGGTAGCGGGATTTTCCGAATAAATCTCAATTCCTCTGAAAGGTTTTGCCAGCTCATGCACTTCAATAGTTAGATCCAATATGAAAACCCGACCCTGATCAAGTTTCGAGAAGCGGGCAATGCTCGACCATCACCCAACACGAATGCAGCTTGCCGCGTTTAGTTCGGGCCAACTGGCACCGCCGGAAGCTGCAAAGATCGAATCGCACATCAACACATGCTCGCCGTGCTGCGAAACGCTCTTGGAACTTAAGCAGAACGACACGTTCATCGAACTGTTGAAAAATGTGCAAGCGGAGCCAACGACACAGTCTGCTACCCATCCATGTTGCGGAGGCGAGGAGGCTGTATCGGACAATACGGCAGCGTTTTCCATCGACCAAGCCACGGATTGCGGTGTGACCATTCCTGAGGGGTTACGGGATCATCCGCGGTACCGCATCGTGGAACACGTGGGCAAAGGCGGCATGGGAGAGGTGTACAAGGCCGAACATCGCATGATGGAACGTACGGTCGCGATCAAGATGATCAACCAGGCGTTCGTCCAAAACCAGCAAGCTTCGGTTCGATTCCATCGTGAAGTCAAAGCCGCCGCAAAGCTGGCACATCCGAACATCGTTACCGCGTACGATGCCGAGCAACTGGACAATACGCATTTTCTAGTGATGGAGTACGTGGACGGCATTGATCTTGCAGAGCTAGTGAAGCACAAGGGGCCGCTGTCCGTTGCGGACGCTTGCCTTTATATCCAGCAGGCGGCGCACGGTCTGCACCATGCCTTTGAACATGGCATGGTGCATCGTGATATCAAACCGCATAATCTGATGGTGACCAACCAACTCTCGACAGCCGAAGATGGTACGAACCGCGCTTGCGTCAAGATCCTTGATTTTGGACTGGCTACCTTATCCTCCGACGCCATCGTCATCATGGAGTCAAAATCGGCCGACACCGGGCTGACGCTCGCGGGCACGGTGATGGGATCTCCCGACTTCATTTCGCCGGAACAAGTCGTGGACGCGCGGAAGGTTGACATTCGGAGCGATGTCTACTCCTTGGGGGCTACCTTCTATTTCCTCCTCTCAGGTCATGCGCCCTTTCCCGCTGGCAATCTGCCAGAAAAATTGCAAATCCGCCAAGTTTCCGATCCGCTGCCTATCCACCAAATTCGCGATGACTTGCCACCAGGACTTGGAGCAGTTGTCGACAAAATGATGGCCAGGGATCCTGCAAATCGCTGGCAGACTCCCAGACAAGTTGTCGATGCGCTTGAGCCCTTTGTCCACTCAGACCGAACCAAAATTGTTCAGCCAGCAACCACCTCACTCAAACCATCTTCTTTAAGGAACTGGAAAACGATGCTCGCTTCAGTACTTGCCGTCGTGTCGTTGTCGTGGTTGGCCGGATGGTCGCAAACCGGCACTGTCAGTTTGGATACACCCGATAACGCAGTCAGAGTTCATGTGCAAAGAGTTAGTTCCTCGACGTTATCTGCCCAAGCGGGAACGGATGGTGCTGATGGCGAAAAGCTCTTTGAGTTGACAGCGCAGTCGCCCACTCGATTTTGGCAGGGTTCGTACCGTGTTTCGTTGGCAAGCCCGTTCGAGCGCGACTACGAACTGGTCCAGTCACAAATAACATTGCTCGCAGGCGAAGCCAAAGCGATCCAGGTTCGCGAAAGGACCAAGTTATCTGGCGACGGACAAGCCAGTGCAAACGCCCGGGATGCCACCGTGTCTAATTCGACAAAGGCTGAGCTGGCTGAGACTCCTGCTGCCAACGCCAACCCGAGGACTGAAAACGAGGCACTGTTGGTCGTTGAACCGATGGCGGCTTTTGCAATCCAGCCGGAGAAGGATGTGTATTTTTCTGCAAGTATGCATGACTTGGCGTTTGACGCGGATAACAACTCGTTGAGCGACGAGGATCTGAGTGCTTTTCGACGGCGAAATGTTTCCCAAGATTGGCTTTGGACGTATGTGGCTTTGGATGGGCCGGGGGATGCCTACATTTCGCCGCCACAGATACGTTCAGGCAGGGAAGTGGACAACATCATTTACATTGTCGCGAGAGTGCCCAGCGCCGTGGAGGTCAAAGGGACGTTGCATTTTCCTGCAGTCGACGGCATGGGGATGAGCGCAAAGCAGTTCACAATTTCTGAAACGGCATGGCAACCGGCTGGCAAGTCTCACCAACGGCACTTTTTTGAGGTGATGCGAGATCACTATCAATTCCTCGTCTCACGCAGGATCCCTGGTTCGGCCTGGTTCCGCAACCGCGCTGAATTCGCAGCCCGTCAGCTTGGGACCATCGCAGAAGATGCCAACCTCCAGGAGGTTCGTGCGGCCCGACAGGCTTCGTCACCCGTGGACAATACGTATGACCTGTGGAGTGGCGGACGAGCCATCAGTGAAAACTTGCGTTTGGACGACGTACTGGAGAACGGAACTGATCTGGTTCGTTCGGTAGATATTCACTCGATAACGGGCATCACCGTGAACGAATTCGATTGGCAGGACTTGAATCGTGGATTGGCGCCGGAGTTGGATCCGCTGGCACGGGCAATTCCTGGTGACCAACATGTCCTCTTCTTCCCGCAATTTCAAGATTTGGTGTATACGCTCGATCACGCCGACCGCGATGGGCACGACCTTGTTCAATGGGTCACACTTGCCAGCGATCGCACGGACATCTTGGCGCGCTACGAAGCCCAGCTAGGATTGTCGCTGAACGAACTGTCGCGCATGCTGGGCCCCCAGCTGATTAGCAGTGTTGCAGTCACTGGCAGCGATCCCTACTTCGATATTGGCACGGATGTGGCGCTTGTCTTAGAGCCCAAGAATGTCTCGGCCTTGATGCAGATGCTGCAAGCCCAATTGGCGCTATCGGCAGCAGGAGTTTCCAAACCAATCACTGGCAGCGCAGGGACAGTCACTTACCTTCACTATAACACTCCGTTGCGGCATCTGCATACCTTTCTGGCGGAGGTTGAGGGCATTGTGATTTTGACCAATTCACTGGCACAGCTGAAGTGCTTGGTCGCCACCATCAGTGGAGATCGCGAGTCGATTCAGGCATCGCCCGAATACACCTTCTTTCGACATCGGTATCCAATCCAACAATCTGGACGCGGCGGGTTGTTGATTATTACCGACCAAGCGATTCGCCGTTGGTGCAGTCCGCGCTGGAGAATAGCCGCGTCGCGGCGGCTGATTGCCCACAGCGCGATGAGTGCGGCGAATGCTGAATACCTCTCTGCGGGGATGCGACGAGAGACACTTGATGCAGATGCCATTGCCAAGTACAAGACGAATTTCAACGAGATGTCGATCGTGGACGGACGTGTGCGATCGCATTATGGCTCCCTCGACTACCTCATTCCGATAGCCGAGCTGGACGTCGACATGGTCACCGAGCACGAGCGCGATGCTTACGTGCGGTGGCGGCAGCGTTTTGAGGGCAGATGGCGTCGATCGTTCGACCCCATCGCCGTGTCGTTTCAAGCAGATGACCAACTATGGTCAGCGGATGTCACAGTGATGCCGCTGGCTGCCAATTCCAGCTATGATTTTCTAAGAACATTGACGCAGGGCGCTAAACTAAATCCGGCCGCAGCCGACTCGCATCCAGAAAGCCTGGTCAACTGGTCTCTTTCGATCGACCGCAAGTCGACATGGATGAATTTTCTGTCCAGTGCCATCGCTGGCGATCTGCCTGTACCCTTGCGAACAGACCCTTTCGCCTGGTTTGGAGGCACGATCAGTTTGTATGCCGACGCCGACCCCTTCTGGGACAAGGCGGACCGGAATCAATTCGATTGGATATCGTTGACAGCACAAGCTCCAGTGGCAATTAATCTTGAGATTGCGGACCACGTACGTCTGCTTCCTTTCCTGATAGGATTGCGACGCTTTATTGAAGGTACAAGTCCGGGATTAACCCGCTGGGAAACAACCGATTATCGAGGTCACCAATACACGCGTGTAGGTTTGAGGCAAAGCGATAAAAATGCTGCGTTCTATTACGTCGTTGCGGGCGATCTGTTGGTGATTTCACTGAATGAGTCGCTGATCCATCGCGCTCTGGATCGGGCTATGCTTGGCGCTGAATCCAACGCCAATCAGCCTGTAGTGGATCCACCTGAATCGAACGATCCATCAAACGAACCCATGCTTTCAAACCAATGGCTTGGAGAAAACCTGGCATTGCAATTAAATGGCAAATTCCTGCCAGCCTTAGACAGGCTGCTGTTCAACAATTTTGAACAACAGCTGCGATTCACGGCCTGGAAGAACATTCCGATTCTGAACGAATGGAAAAAGGCATTCCCCGATAGTGATCCGCTGCAGATTCATGCTCGCTATTGGAGGCAAAATCTGGTGTGCGTCGACGGTGGCAGCTATCGGTGGAACGAAGCGCTGGGTTCGATGGAAGCGAGCATTTTCGGTCCGCCCGGTACGAAAGTCGACGAGGCGTTCAAATTGCCTGTACCATTTCGTGACGTCACCTCTGCCGCCTTTGGACTGACCTTTGAGAATTCTGGAGTCCGCGGGCGGGTACGTTTGGAGCGTCACAAGGATGGAAAATGAAATACCAAATCAATCTGCAGCTGGCTACGCACTAACGTGATCTAAGACTTATATTCCGGAATCGGACGGGATCGTTGTGACCAGCGAAGCCAAAATAGCCAGAGGCATTGTCCTTGCCGGGATGAGCTCTATTGGCCATGTATTCGCTGACCTGGCTCAAATCGCCATCGAGAATCATCGTGCCATTGAGTTCGACTTGAATCTTCGAACCGACCACTGAAACTCGCTGGTAATTCCATTGTCCAACTTCGCGGAGATAGCCACGTTTGGCTGCGATCATTCCGTAGGCTGAGCCGTGGTATTGTCGCTCGTCGAGTTTCCCAGCGAACTTGTCAGAAGTGTTGTCCAGCACCTGCAATTCACACATACCGACGTATGCGGTATCGCCATTGCCCGGGTAGCGTATGGCCAATCCATTATTGCCACCAGGAGGCAATTGGAATTCAAGTGTTACGTCAAAGTCCGCAAATTCTTGTTCGGTATGCAAGACACCCCCATGCCCTTCTTTACACTGAATCGCTCCGTCAACAACTTGATAGTTGTCGACTGCGCCAGCCCAACCGCTCAAGTCCTTGCCATTGAACAACGAAGTGAACTGACCAGCCTTTTCGTCACGCTCTTTCAACCACTGCGTGGATTCTTCAGAACTCAACTCGCGAACAAATAGATTTCGCCATTGGATTTCGCCTCCATGGGTCTGAAGCTGAATGACACCTTTGGCGAACAGAGGTTGCTCGCGGTCCCAGAAGTTTTCCATGATGGCATGGTCGACCACCAGTTTGCCGTTCAGCCAGACACTAGTTCGCGCGCCAACTTGAACAATGCGAAAGGCATTCCATTCACCGAAAGGCTTGTCAGCCAACACCAGAGGGTCTTTGCCAGCCGCTCCCGCAGTGCTGTTCCAAAGTCCGCCGCTGCCCTTGTCGGCACCGAGCTTGCGTTGTCGTTCGTTTGTACTGTCCCAGATTTGGACTTGTGGAGTTCCCCGCAGGTAGATTCCGCTGTCGGCATCGGGAACCGTCTTGTACTCGATTAGCAGCTCGATGTCGCCATACTCTCTGTCGGTAGTCAGGTACGCTCCCTGCCCGTCGTTAATCAGCACGCCGTTTTCGACGCGCCAATGCTCGCGCATGTCGGCGTTCGATTCCTCTCGCTCTTCCGCGGATTTGTTGTGCCATTTGCGTGGATCAAAATGCGGGCGGCCATGCCAGCCGCTCAAGTCTTTACCGTTAAACAGAGCCGTGAATCCATCCGGAGGGTCTTGGGCACTAGCAGCGGCTGTGATTAGCAAAATAAAAATCGAACAAAGTGATAACCGATAGTTGTCGAAGCCAAACCGCGAGGTGAAACAGCGCATGAGAACAGTCCTGGGGCGGGAAAACGGACGGGGAGTAAATCTTGAACCAAGATACGCGGAATCCGTTGTAGTTTGCAACTAGGCTCTATTTGCGACGAGGAGAGTCGCGAGCGGTCAAA
>JAGQPR010000017.1:23977-36995 GCA_020426625.1 Planctomycetales bacterium | reverse complement strand
TTGGACAGAATCCCGTCCAAGATGTTTCCGGCCGCCGCATAGGCTTCCCCAGCTTGTCGCTCCGTAGCGGATTGATTTCCCAACTCTTCTGCTAACATGATTATTAGATCTGCCGCCCAATATTGGACGTTAAATACTTCTTGTTTGGCTGCTTGGACGGCGACCACGACCAAAACTTCGGCCAACCGCTTTTTCTCGGCGGCGTTCTCGGTGGAAGAGAATAAGTCCTGTAAATCGCGTGCCAGTCCCACGAACACGGCCGCGAGCTTGTCGTGGCCATCGGCATGGCTGTCAGCTACCTTCTGCATGGCACTGACAATCTGCGCCATCCCGTCGGTAGCTTGAGCGGCAGCAATTGTTCCAGCCGCCATTTGGGCACTTCGTAGTCGGATTGCTAGCCGATAACTGTCCAAGGCAACCATCAAATCACCTGCCTTGGGATCTTTATTCAGAGTGGCGACCGGAGTGTTTTCGCCAGAAAACAGAATTTCGTCGGCCTTATCAAGCTGTGAAGCTTCAATGGCCAAGCGTGCGGTAGCGTTGACCGCTTCCAGCGCACTGGAATTGAGTTGGTCGGCACCCAGTGAATCTAGATAGGCCTCCAGCTGGTTCATGGCCTTGTCGTAGATGGTCTTCAGTTCGGCATCGTCAGCAGCCACTTCCTTCTTCCGCGCCATGTAGGCAGAATACAATGACAATCCGACATCTCGCCGCAAACTGGCGGACACGCTGCCATTTGCAGCAATTTTTTGCAGTAGCGATTCCGCTTTTTCCCATTCATTGCCCAACAGTGATAGCTGTACCATGGCCGCTGTTGCGGCCGCCGCTTCTTTAGATTGCGGCCAGGATTCGATGAGATGATTTGCCAGCGGTTCCAAGATGTCGGCATACGCCACCTGCCGCTCTGGTGCAACGCTGCGCAACAAATCGCTCAAGGCCGCCAAGGCAACGGCAGAGGCGTTCAAGCCGATATCAGATCCAGGATTTGTCTTGGACAAAAAGCGGCCGATGGCCAGCGCTTCCCAAGGCTGCTGTTGCTGTAGATGCAGCATGGCCAAGCGATACCTTGCCTCGAACAGTTGAGCCCGATCGTCCTTGTTGCCATACAGCTGCAATGCCTTCTGCAGCAAATCCACGGTCTGGCTGCGGAGAGTATCCAGACGCTGCTCAGACTCCTGCAGCTGTTGCTGAAGCGACTCTTTCTGCTGGCCGCTCGCGTCTCTGATTTGTTCTGCAAGTCGATCATGTTCTACTGAATCCGTACTAATCGTGTTCAGCCGTTCGGTAGCAGCAGCCAACGCCTGGGCAAAGTCTTTGACGTCGGGAACTTTTTCCAAACTGGACGGACCATCGTCTGTGCCTAGCCTGCTCAGCAGCTCACGCGTCTCAACCAAATGCGGTCCGGGGACACGCATCAGCAAACGCAATTCATCCCGCGCTTCCCGGTTCAATTTTCGTCCAACGCGATCATTGGGGTCTTGAGTAAGTAAGTCTTCGGCCCACTGCGTTTTGACACGACTCAACGTCAATTTGAGAGCCAGTGTTTCGCTAGTTGCCGATTCATCAGGTCTCAAATCGCTCAGCCATTGAGTGGCTCGATCAGTTGCCAACGGGAATTTCTTGCGTTTGGCTAGTTGCTGCACCAATTCATTGATCGCGCTTGCTTGCAATGGTCGCAGCTCATCGCTGCTGTCAGAGTCAGCCAGGCGCTGAAAGCCCTCGATTGCATCGTCAACGTTTCCGAGTTCACTGTGCAATTTGCTTCTATAAAACAACGCGTAGTTGCGGATCCCCTCCAAACGGCGCTCTTTGGTATACAAATCGCCAAACATGGTCAGCGCGCGAGTCAAATCGGCTTCGCGTTGTGAGCTGCCTTGAGCACGGCTCTTGCCCATCTCCTCCACCGACTTGGCGGACAACAATTGTGCTTGCCGCAAATCCCGCTGAATTTGCTCACGTATGGCGACTTTGGCTTTGTCAGCCAGATTGACGCGATTGCCTTTCAAGTTTTCGAGCAATCCCGCCAGTTCCTTAATTGTCGACTCGAATAGCTCATGTGCTTCGCCGTAGAACTTGATTGCAGCCGGAACATCTTCTGTTGTCTCGCCTACCTTGGTCCGCTCTTCTTCAGCTCGAGTCAATAACAGCTCACCCAACTTCAGGCGAGCTTCAGAGCGTCTGGGATGGTTCTGCTCGGCCGCCAAAAACTTCCGCAGATGAGATTCAGCATCGTTCAGCTTGGTAGGCCGCGTCGAATTGGTCGGCATTAATATGGCTGCCGCTTGAAATTCCAGCAGTCCCCGCTCCAGCTCGATCTCCGATTTGAACTCGCGCGTTACGCCACGTCGGCTCTCCAAGTCGTTCAAATAGACCAATGCCAGATCAAATAATTGTTCTTGCCTTAGCCGATCGAGAAATCGCTCGTAGGGTTCCTCGGCAACGGCCACACAACTGAGCGAAACTACCAGCAACCACAGACAAAGTGGAAATCTCCACCTCGGCGTCGCAATCGGACGCAACCTGAACGCTTTTCGCACGCGTGATAGGAGCAAATGTGTCTGCATCGCTACCCAGCTGTCCTGATACAGTTTTTCGAGCGATTGGGTATCGATCTTACTCATGTTAAAAAAATACCCATCTTCAGTTTGCGAAATTTCCTGCCGTTTTATCAGTCAATGGTCAACGATTGTGCAAGTGACAGTTTGTGCCCCAAACGTTCAGCATCGAATGGATATTGGACAATTTCCGGTGGACAATGTCACGTACAATTGGCCGCGAAAAGACGCTTTTGGAGCGATCGCATGGGCGGCACTCGAACGCCTCATTAGACAGCGAATTCTATACCGCAATAAACGAAAAGACTATGATTGAGTGGGGTCTCGCGTTTTTACGAAACGCAGCTGACGTATTTCTTACTAACTGCACAGTTCTAACGCGATTATTGCTTGTTCTGCCAACAACCCTGTTTTCTAGCCTAGCCAATTCTCGATCCAAGCTCAAGTGTCGCACAAGGATACTCGTGGGTAATCGCAACATCCCGTGCCAGATGCGCCGGATGGCACCAAACGATTCGCGACTCGTTTGCTGGGCCTCACTGCTGCACAACGCACAACAAGTCAAAGCAACCTGACGCCCCTCTGCAGTTTACGAGACACCGTCCGGGTAGAATTGGACTCAACGCATATTAAGCAGAGTGGTCCTTGCGGGGAGCACGACGCAATCCCAATCGATAAAATCGATGCAATCGTGAGTTTTCAATGGTTCGTTTGAGGTCAGATCGCTGGTACACAGCCAACGGAAGACGCAGGATAGGCAGCGCAGTTCAACACCAGATGTCCGGAACGCGGCGGTTGATTTCGCTGTGTTTTCTGCTTGCTCTGGTCGTCATGCTGATGCAAAAAGTATCCGACCCTCGCCACGTTAGAAACGCCTTTGACGCGATTGGCGTGCCGCTCGATCCCGCCTCGGTGGAGACCAACCCGTTGGCATCGCAGTTCGCCAACGAGGCCACGACTTCCGCGACGACAAAGCTAATGAACACGAATGCTCGGGACCGCTGGCTGACCACGATCGATGACCTGATCCCGCGACTGCTGGATTCGGCTAGCAATGCGGAAATCCAGTCTTTGGCGGCACTTTGGTACCAGCAGCACAATCTAGACCGGGAGCAATGCTGCCAACACTTGCAGGAGTTGAGGAACAACGCGCGTCTGACCCTGGCGGCCATCCAGACCCAGCTTGACAGTTCCTCAACTGAGGTTGCTCATGCATCCGCGGTAACCCCAGAATCGTCTTGGATGGCCACATTCCAACAATTCAAGGCGCAGTGGAATCTACTGGAACACCTGACCGCATCTGGAATCGCAGCAGACGAGCCTTTCGAGCAAACGTTCGCGGCAAAGATGAGCTTGTACATCGACGACCGGCTGATTGCAGCGACCAAAGATGCCTTTTCGTGGGGTCCAGACGAAAGCCTGGCTTTCTGGCGATTACTGATTCCACATAACAATCTCACGGAGTGGACTCAACGAGTGACTCCCGAGAAGAATGAAAGCCAAGCTGCGCAGGATCCAAGGCAACGGGCCCGCCCAACAAGCGTCAACACGCGACTGCTCGAATCGTCTTCCAAGGAGCTGAAAGGGAAGCCAATCCTTTTCGCGGGTGAAATCCGTTTAGTCGAGCGTCATCAGGGAACAAACGTTTTCACTGGAGAGCAACAACCGTATTGGTTGCTGTGGTTGCGAGGTCGTGATAACTCCAACCAACCCGTGGCGGTCTACACCACCAACCAGAAAGCGGAAACGCTGGAAAGCGACTGGAAAACTGACCCCGAGCACGCTATCGAGATCGTGATCGAGGGCATCGTCGGCAAGCGTTTGGCCTATGCTTCTCAAGCTGGGATTCAAATTGCACCAACGTTATTCGCGCATGCAATCCAAACCTCGTCGCTGGGAGACAAAGTTATCCTGGAAAGTACTCCCGTGATGCTGAACCAGTTCTTATGGATAGCGCTGGCTGGCTGCCTTTTGTGCGCCATGTTCGTGATTCCGCTTGTTTCCAAGAGGGGCAACCGGCGTTCTCGCGGGACAACGCGAACTATGGTTGGCGTATTAATTCCCCTGGCTATCTGGCTCGGCAACGTTACTACCACGGTCCAGGCTCAAAATTCCACATTGACACCGCCCTGGGCCATCGATCCCGCTCAAACGACTGCACGAAAGCTATTGTTCGAGAGGCTGACTCCTCTGGCAACCGACGTTGCGGCAGAAGAAATCAGTGACTTTGTTGATGAGGCGGCGGCCAGTCCGCCCAACGCTGTCCTGCGATTGCACCACGTGATTCAACAGTTGGGTTGGTCGCGAACGCTCAACTTATTACCTCACTGGGACGCCGACACGTCGCTTCAATTTGAAGCGGTTCAGTTGTCCGGAACTGCTGTTGCGGTGCGACGCATTGAACTAGACGCAGTGCAATCCTCCTGGTTTGATGCCAGCGGTACCAACAATTATCTGTATGAGGTGATCTTGGAAACTGCGCCACGAGAATCTTTGGCCCAAACTACCGCAGGAATTCGCGAGACTGATGAGTCCCATCATGTATATTGCCGAAGCCTGCCAACCGGTTGGCTGGCAACCCGAGAATTGTTGCAACCAGCCACGTTTGACGGCTTGAAAGTAACCAGTCGCTCACGCGTGGCGTCAAGTGCGGAACGGCGAGAATTGTGCGTGCTGGCCGATGTGCCGCGTTGGCTCCTCGATGCCCGCGACGCCAGCACTTTGGTTCCGAGCGTTCCAGAACACCTGGTTGCACTTGGGCGAGAGGGCTGGGATCTATGCTGGGTAGACATGTTGGCTGCGAGAAATCAATCTTCACTACGAGGTGATGAGGCTGCAGCGTTTTTCAGCTTGATGCGCATCGCCCCGAGAGTCAACCTAGCCGGTTTGCACAGTTCGAAGGATCCCCGGGAGGTATTGGGAGAAGCCAACAAGAAAATTGGTGTCCCCGTGCAATGGAACGTGCGACTGGTCAGCGGCAAGCTCATCGAAGTACCCGAACGCATGAACCTTCTTGGCGCGGAACGCTATATCCAATTTGATGGACTGGTGGATATAGGTCGTGGGCGAATCATGTACGAAGTTGCCGTAGCTACCCCTGGCGATTCGCAATTTGGGAGCGTACCCGCAAAGAAACGCGTTCCCTTTGAGGGGGAATTTCCTGTCACTATCGTCACCAGCGATCTGGCGTTTATCCCCCGAGAAGCTGTGCGCGAGAATCGAACCGTATGGACCGAAGGCAGATACATCCAGTTGCAGGGCATCTTCTATCGCTTGTGGTCGTACCAGTCGGAACTGCTGAAAGAGCAGGGCTCCACAGCCCGACAAGCGGCTCCACTTATTGTCGCTCAAAAAATGGAACCAGCGGTTCCAACGATCGCGCCCGACTCAGCACCGATTGGTTTGTTTGGCGTGCTGTTATCCGCAACGACTCTTTGCATTCTGGGGACCATCCTGTACCTGGCCTTTCGCAAAGAGCCACGACGGCGCTCAATGGCTCATCGATTCTCGGGAATACCGGACCAACAATCCGCTCGGGAACTCTAGAGAAGAGCAGGCGGTCTCAAGCAGATGTCGTTGGATGCCGCTGTCAAGTCTCTCGCTATCCCTGCCAAGAGCTGATCTGCGAACCGTTACGGCATTTATCGCACTGTGAACTGCGGAAGATGGGTTGACTGGATTGCGACAACGCTCATACTCGCTGACTCATCCACAGCTGAGAGTTGGCAGGATTTCCCATTGGCGAATTTCAGTGCGTCAAAGGTGAGTGTCTCGTGTGCCCGCTCTCGACATGTTTCAAGAGTCGGAGAAAATAAGCAAAATGCGTCGAGCCAAGATAACGATTGTTGGAGCGGGAAACGTTGGAGCGACTTGCGCTCACTGGTGTGCTGCGGCGGAATTAGGCGACATTGTTTTGCTGGATATCCCTCAAACTGAGGATATGCCTAAAGGCAAAGCGCTCGATCTGATGCAAGCCTCTCCAATCGTCGGGTTTGACAGCTGTATCACCGGCACGACTTCGTACGAAGATACAAACGATAGCGATGTTGTAGTAGTGACGGCAGGCATTGCCCGCAAACCTGGCATGAGCCGCGACGATCTGTTGGGAACCAACGCGAAAATCTTGGGAGCTGTATCAGAACAGATCAAGCAATCCTCGCCGAATGCAGTCGTCATCGTCGTCAGCAACCCGCTGGATGCCATGGTACAAAGGGCACTGCAGGTGACAGGTTTTCCACCGCAACGCGTGCTGGGCCAAGCTGGAGTTCTTGACACCGCTAGGTACCGAACTTTCCTGGCGATGGAATTGGGCGTTAGTGTGGAAGATATCTCTGCTCTGCTGATGGGTGGGCATGGCGATACGATGGTACCGATGCCAAGCTGTACTTCGGTTGGCGGTATTCCCGTTCTACAACTGATCGACGAAAAGCGGCTGGAAGAGATTGTAGATCGCACGCGAAAAGGCGGCGCAGAAATTGTTGGCTTGCTAAAGACCGGCAGCGCTTACTATGCTCCCGCAGCAGCGACGGCACAAATGGTCGAAGCCATTGTCCGGGACAAGAAGCGCTTGATTCCCTGCGCTGCCTACTGCGACAAAGAGTACGGCGTTGGTGGCTACTACGTTGGCGTACCTGTTGTGCTGGGCAGCAGTGGCGTTGAGCGAATCGTCGAACTCAAGCTGACCGAAAGTGAACAAGCGGCCTTTCAAAACAGCGTCAACGCAGTCAAGGAACTGATTGCGGCGATGGATGCCTTGGTAGCTTGACACGCTGCTCAGCGTCTTCGGTTTGCCGGAATCACGGCAACCTTAGTCGAGGGCAGAGGACTTGGCAGCTTCGCCGGAGCTAATTCGCAACTGCTTGGTGTAGTAATTCCATCAGCGCGTATCTACAGTGGCGCCTAGACTGCGTCTCAGGTTGCGCAACCACTGCTACTAAGCGCATCATGGAATAAGACTCGATGCGATATGTCGCGCTGGATTCTTACGTAAGAAGAGCAGGCAATTCTCCAGCTCCAAGGAGCGAATGCGCAAGCTCCTCCGTTGAATTTCATGCGACCGTTCATAGGCTTGTTACGCTGACTCGCGGCCAATACGCCACAGCCGTCGAACGTTGGCTGGAATTCTACCGTCGGGATTTTTTTGATAGCAATGATTCCTATCACCGTTTTTCCAAGCGTTGAGATTGGTGATTGGTGGGATGTTTCTCTGCCAGCAGATACCTTGCTCAAGAATCTACTGCATCGGTTTCCGCGTTGACGTTGACTTGAGAGACTCACGCGAATAAAACCCTGTAAAGTTTCGCTGGCGGCAATCAAGCTGCGGCTGGCGGCTGACTCTTCCAACAACAATCAGAGATTGGCGACTCATGCAAAACCGCGTTCGCTCCTCCGTCTTTAACGGTCGATTCGACAAATTGCATAGCTCGATGGATTCTTGCCTAGCTTCAAGAACAAGTTATCTCGAAAACCAGGTTTGCCTTTTCGGCCCTGAGCGCTACGAACCTCGATACGCTTATCCGCTCATTGTTTGGTTGCACAGTTGTGGAAGCGCTGAGCAAGAGTTGGCATCAGTGATGCCGAGCTTGAGTTTGCAAAACTACACATCGTGTGCTCCTCGCGGCACGGTAGCCTGCCAAGAGGGCAGCGGACTGTTCCGTTGGGGCTCATCATCAGCTTCCACAGCGATCGCGGAAGAAGTCGTGTTTGACGCGATCGAAATTGCGAATAGGGAATTCTCAGTCGCGCCCGACCGAATATTCTTGGCTGGATTTGGCGGTGGAGGGACGATGGCTTGGCGACTTGGCTTACGTTATCCCAAGACCTTTGCTGGAGTAGTCTCCATTTGTGGCGGATTCCCACTGGAGCAATGCCCGCTGTCGAACTATGCCAGCGCCCGCGATCTGCCAACGCTGTGGCTTTACGGAGCCGAATCACGCAAGTGTGGTATTCAACAAGTTTGTGAGGCGCTCCCAGTACTGCATTCGGCCAGTTTGTCAGTCGATATTCGCCAGTATCCCTGCCACGATGAACTGTTGACCAACATGTTAAGTGACGTCAACGGCTGGATGATGGAACGTGTTACGAACCAACCTTCCATCACTGAACCAAGCGAAGAAGTTAGTTTTTCTCGCAATTAGCGATTCTTTGACGTTGAGTAGTGGGAGCCGAATTATCGCGCGCTAAGTCTTCTTTGCGTTGACCGAGTAGTCGTCCGGAGCTGCAAATTCGGCCCTGAAGTCATATTCTTCCTGGAATGAAGCGCAGCTCTTTTTGCTACAACCGTCACAGGCGGTCGCTCGGTTTTCTTGCCTGCAGCAATTTGACATTGTCCGATTGCATCTTGTGCATTTTAAACCGGTTGAAAAAGTATCTTTTGCGCAGTACTCGCGCGACTGCCGAATAATTCTAGTTGTGCGAACGCCGTCCTCCGACCTCAGTGTTCCAACCAAATCGCACCCTGGCAAAATCGTGCAGTGTCCGGCTGATTTGTGTCACTGGCTAAATCGCCTCCGAGTGTAACGAATCAACTAGATTCGGGACCGAACCTCGATCGGCTGAGCTGGATGATATCGCTGGCAGTGGAACGCAGACAGAAGTATCGCACGGAGCAGGGTTCATCGGCACGCCATAGCCATTGAAGGATTGCCAACAAATGCAAAAGATCGCAATACTAGTCGGCTCGGGAGTGGGACTCCTGATCGTCTTTGGCTTGCTGTTTGCATTTCTCTTTGGCGGGGGAATCACTATTGATGACCAACTTGGTTTGGCATCTCGGCTAATCGACGAAGGGCGTTGGGAAGTGGCGAGCCGCATAGCCAGGGAGATCGACCAGTCGCAAATAGTTACGCCTGAAACGGACGCCACATGGAATTACGTCAGCGGTGCATCGACTATTGCTGGCATCGCCAACGACAGCGATTCACCGCGCAACCGCAGGGAACTGAAGAAGGCTCTCTTACAATTAAAGAAGGCGGCCGAATTGGGATTCCCCGTCGGATTTCAAGGAAAAGGGCAGTTTTATCTCGGCTGGTGTTATTACTATACGCACGACTGGAAGAACGCTGCCGAGACTCTCAAAAAAGTGCCCGAGATGTGGCCTGCCCGGCGCAGTGAGGCGTGGCAGCTGATCGTTTCCGCGTTGGTTCGCATGGAACCTCCAGCATTCGACGATGCTCAAGCGAGCATAGCGCAGTGGGAAGCCATTCCCGGGCTCTCCAAAAGCGAACGCGGTCGAGTCCTACTCGCCAAGACACATATCGCGTTTGCCCAAGATGAGATTGAGAAGTGTGCGCAGTATTTGGATGCTCTCGAAGAGAATTCGCCGGAAGCAGTTGAAGGACAGATCTGGCGATGTCGCTGTCGAATTGCGATTGCATCGTCGCTACCCGTCGGCGATCGTTCGCGTGAACAAAACTTGCAAGAGGCCGAAGCGGTCATTGACCCTCTCGTGCGATCGGCGGAAACGCAGGAAGATATTAGTCGGCAAGCGAATTATCTGATGGGAAGAATTTTCCATTTGCAGCAACGTCTCAACGACGCGATTGGCAAGTTTAGCGGCATCCGACAGGACAAGCCCCAATCGGCAGAGGCAATCGCTGCCAGCATGGAAGAGGCAGAGATATTCTTTGAGATCGAAGACTATACCGAAGGCGTCGCGACCTGCCATCTGTTGCTGGAAGGAATTGAAGATATTGCGTTGTACAATGGCTATTGGATTCCGGCTACCGAACTGCGTGCCCGCCTGTTGGAATTGGGTCGAATTTTGCGATCGACGGGCAACTTTGGATTGGCAATCCAATTAGCCCAGCACCTCTCTTCCGCATTTCCTTTGGCAGATTCGGTCCGGTTGCAGGCAGAAGCTTACGAAGACTGGGGGAATGAATTGGCTGCCGCCGCGCCACGCAACGCCTCTGAGTCGCTCTCCAAGCAGTATCAAGAATCGGTTGAAAACAAGTACAACTCTGCAGGCATGCAATACGAACAACTTGCCAGCCTGGAATTCAAATCACCGGAATATCCCCAGTTACTCTGGCAAGCCGTTGTAACATATGAAAAGTCAAACGACCTCTATCAGACGGCCCGCTTGCTCGATAGCTATTTGGAAGCCGAGGAACATTCCAAACGGCCGCGCGGTTATTTGGCGACTGGTAAGAATTACATGAATGCGGGGCAATGGAACAAAGCCATCCCTCCCTTGGATCGGTGCTTGGAACAATATCCCGGGCATCCCATTCAATTCGAGGTGCGGTTTCTGGCGGCCAAAGCTCGAGTTGAATTGGATGAACTAGACGCTGCAACTGAGCTGCTCGAATCCAATCTGTTCGATTACGATCTCTTGCCGGGCAGCCCCATCTGGCAGGATTCGATCAGCCTGTTAGGCCACGTACATTACCGACAAGGAGACCGCGAGTTGTTGGAGGCGGCAGGGCTGACAGATTTAGATCAGCGGCTCAAGAAAGTCGAAAGTAGCCGCGATCACTTCTTGTCTGCGATCCAGCGATTGGGACATGCCGTCGCAAAGAGCGCTGATGATGCGAGCTATTTTGAGGACTACTATACCATCGCTAAAGCCAATCGCCGCATGGCGAAAGCTTATGATCTGCTGGTTGGACTGGATGGCTCGTTAGTCGACTCCGCTCGCCGGCAACTTCAAAAGCAATCTCGCGAACACCTGGAGCGAGCTCTACAGAACTACATTGACATTCGTGAAGAACTTTTTCGTCAGCAGTCTCCCCGCAACAAGTCTCAGCAAGACAGCATCGTCCGCAACTGCTATTTTGGTGAGGCCGACATCTTATTCGATTTGGAACGCTGGGGTGAAGCAGCTACGGCCTACCGCGCTGCGGCAGGCAGATACATGAATCAGCCTTCGGCAATCGAGGCGTTGGTGCAGATGGCGAATTGCCACTTCAAGCAAGGTACCAACGAGGAAGGCAAAAAGATTCTCGTCCAAGCCGAACAAGTACTCAATCGTATTCCTGCTGAGTTCGACCCACAATTCGAAGAGCTGACTCGCGCTAGCCGAGATGGTTGGCGAGGTATCCTCGATCGGCTTAAGAGATGGAATTAGCCTTGCAGTTCCGCGCCCAATTGCTAACGTCAAGCAGGACGGTCTCTCGACTGCTACACTATTCGGGCAGTGTCACTTTCGGTTAGCCGTTCGGGCGTTAACTGGGTTAGCCCCGGTGCTCGAGGGGTTCTTGATCGATTCTCCAGAAATCCATTAAAGACAGCGAATCCATGGATTGCCACGAGACTCATCGCAAAGCGGCGCTGTCCAACTAGTCACTGCCTTAGCCGGAATCCTATTTGGCTGCAGGAGTTCGTTTTCTTCCCAGGGGACTGAAAGATGCAATCGAATGCCGCGATACTAGGTCATACCGTTTTCTTGACTCTTTCGATTCTATGGCTCACCGATGCCCCCACCATATCTGCCCAGGATACCGTCTTCCGCGCAGGTGCGGCGACAGCCAACATCACACCACCTCTGGGCGAGTTGATTGTCGGTGGATGGACGCCGCTGCCTGCGGATGAGGTGCATGACGAACTCCACGCCAAATGCATCATACTAGACGATGGCAACGACAAAATCGGCTTGGTAATCTGTGACAACGTTGGCATCCCGCGAGAAGTATTCGACCACGCGAAGAAACAGATCGAGAGGACAACGGGAATTCCGGCCAGCCATCTATTAATGGCCTCAACCCATACGCATTCGGCCACAACTGCACGTGGTGAGAACGCGATGATTCCGTCGGAATCCTTGTCCGACTACCAACGATTCTTGAGCGATCGCATTGTCGATGCTGTCCGCATCGCGAACAAACGTTTGCAGCCTGCTGAGATCGGATGGTCCTCCGTGGATGAACCATCCCAGCTATACAATCGTAGGTGGTTTGTATCCGAGGAGCAGCAGCGGCGCAATCCGTTTGGGGGCATTGATCAGGTCCGTATGAACCCCGGCAAAGCGACGCTCATCCGACCCGCTGGCCCCATTGACCCAGAAGTCTCATTCCTTGCGGTACGGGCGCTGGATGGCAGGCCCATTGCTGTGCTGGCGAATTATTCGCTGCACTATGTTGGCGGAGTGCCCAGCCGAGTTATCTCCGCAGACTACTTTGCTGTTTTCGCTGAACACCTGGTAAAGCTGGAGAATTCGGCGGATCAGTATCCTCCTCTGGTGGCGATCTTGTCCAACGGGACCAGTGGCGATGTAAATAACATCAATTTTCGCGATCGAGGGCCACAGCTAGCGAACTTCGAAAAGATGCGTCAGGTCGGCGAGTTGATTGCCGCTCGGGTTCACGAAACCATGCAGCGAGTTCAGTACGTAAACTGGGTTGACTTGGACGCCGCAAGCTCGGAATTGATCTTAGCCGTTCGTAAGCCCGACTCGAAAATGCTGCAGTACTTCGAGTCCATTGAAAAACGCCCCGAGGATACTCAGGTTGGCGAAAGGCGGG
>JAGQPR010000017.1:0-23967 GCA_020426625.1 Planctomycetales bacterium | reverse complement strand
CTAGGATACGCCTCCTTATCACACGCATGAAACCGTCTATGCCCAGCGTGTACGACAATTGGCTGAATCACCGGATGAAGTCAGCGTGCCTCTGCAAGCAATCCGCATCGGCTCCCTGGGCATTGCCGCCATTCCGTTCGAAGTCTTTACCGAAACAGGACTGGAAATCAAATCTCGTTGCCCTCTAGCCGATAGCTTTACCATTGAGTTGGCAAATGGTTCGTACGGCTATCTGCCAACGCCACAACAGCACTTGCTGGGCGGCTATGAAACTTGGCTGGGCACTAATAAAGTCGAAATCGAAGCCTCGACCAAAATCGTCGAACGGCTCATGCAGATGTTCGCTCAACTAACAGATTAGCAAACGTTCGATCAAAGTCCGATAGTCGCCTTTCGCTCCGCGAAAGTGTGCCTTGGTCTTTCTCAGTATCAGTGCGTAAGCCCCTGACCAGTTGCCTTCATGACACGCCGCGCTATGATGACCACTGTGAAGCGCTGGCTGCTGGCTAGAAAAGCAAGTAGAACGCTCTAGAAAGTATTCTAGACCTTAGCCGAGGAGCTTGCTCCTTTTAGGAGATCTTCTCAGCTGAGACAATGCTTGCTTTAGTGTGCAGAGGTTCTGCAGATTGTTCCTGCGGAATCTCCGAATTGCATCAAGCCACAGAATTCAGGATGAATCGCCCAAAACAGACGGCAAGTCTGCCAGGGTGACAGCAGGGATACACGTGAACACCGTTGTTGCATCGGTAAGCACGTTAATTGTTGGACACCATCGACCGCAGTCCGACAATCATCCAAAGTTATGGAGACCCTGCGAAAATGTCTGCAAGAACTTCCCACCTTACCATTGCCTTTATTTGCTCAATCGTTCTCCCAACGCATCTTTCGTCGGCCAAAGACCTGGAAACCGTCCGCTTTGACGCTCCAGCAATTGTTGTAGCAGAGCTGGTCAATCCCGATGTCGTCACTGAGCCCACAACGGGAGGAAAGCTAGTTAGGCTGCGCATCGCTGTCTCTACTCGTGTTGATGCACATTTCGCTGGTCAAGTTAGTGAATTCACTGTTGAGTTTCTAAGCCCCACGCATACGATGCGAATGTTGGACTATTGGCCAAAACACGAGGTTTATTCTGACGTCGAGGGCAACATTAGCATCGAACGGTCACTGGAGAATGGCCAAGCAGCCGGAGTGAATCTCTCTGCCTCCTACGAACCATGGGTTCGCGGTGGCGCCAAGCTAGATTCACAGGTCAAGACAAATCTTCACCAGCGATTTGCTCAGAAACCTCAGCTACAGTTGCTTGCTTCAAGTGGCACGATGCAACGAGGCTATGGGGTATTCTTCAAATTTCGCCCAGGACCAGTTGCCACACTGGATGGCACTCGGGAAGTAGCCTTTCTCGCAGAAGTGCCCACCAGTTGGCGTGCAGATATGCTGCAGGTCATCATGAGAGCCTCCGGAAGCCCCCACCGTAGTAGCCAGCATAACAGCAACCAATCGAGCGCGCTAGGCAGCTGTCGACTGTGGACGATCGTACACCTGGAAGGGGATGCTGTCGCCGCTGCACAGGCTCAACGGCTAGTTATCCGAGAACAGAACCTAAGGGCAATGGCTGCATCGTCTCAATCGCAAGTCACTAAGAGCGCTCTGCCGAGTGTATGGCATAAGATTGGCGCAGCGTTTGACGTGGTCGAACCACGCATTCCTGCGGATTACCTAAACGACATCTTGTTTGCCAGCCGCAATATATTCCGCGATCATCCCGTTACTAACCATCTACCAGTGAATTTGAGAGTTGCGGTTCTGGATTACTGGGAAGACCGAGAGCAGCTGATGCAGTTGGCATCTTCGCAACGAATCGTCGCCCGCCCCACATTTCCCAGCACGCTCACTCAAGCACAGCACAATTGACAACATGCCGCTGCCTAGTGGTTACGTGCGATAAGCTTCCAGCTTGTCGATTCAATGTGCAGCGTTAGCGTTGGAAGACGGCCAGTTGGGCACCTGCCAACCAATCGTCTGCAGCGCGACCGTCACTAGTGATAAGGTAGCGAGCGTAGCCCGTAACTCGCATCTGGCCCACAGGCCAAAAATGTACGCCAACCTCGGGATAGATTGTGCTCAACCAGCCATCAAAGGAAGTCTTTTTCTCCCCCCACTCATCCGCAAAACCGTCATCATCATTGTCCTGACCATCTTGAGTGGCGTCGACGCGGGCCGTGGAAAGTCCATTGAAACTTCCCAAGCCGACGAAAGGTGTCAATCGAGTCGGCAATTGCATTCTTAGCCCACCGTCTACGCCCGCATACCAGTCCTCGTGGCTTGCGAAAGCGGCCAAGGCCACACGGCTGCTAGCGTAGCTCGCCAGGTAGGATTCCAAACCCCATTCGACACCGCCAAAAGCCGCCTGATAGTCATCGCGCCACTGGGTTCCTCCGGCAAGATAGCTCCCTGACAAGCCCTCCACGTGCCTCGCGTCGATAGCCTGCTTCAGCTTCTTTAAAGGTTCGGATTTTTTCGCGCCCTCGGCATACTTGGCCGCATATACGGGGTCGTCCATGGCGTAACGACTTTTCGTGAGGCCAGCGCAGCCTGAAATCAAGACCGCACAGCAGCTCGAAAATATTACGAAAGCGCGGTAGCACTTCTTATGTGAGCTGGGTTGAGCCAGTCTTGAAATTGCAGATTGCATGCAATTCTAGTAGTCGAATTAGCGTTTGGATTCAATGTTGAAATCGTACTTTGGGGCCAGAAGTCGACAACATGGAGAGCCCAAGGACATGAGGTACCCCTCGCTATCCGGACCACTCGCTATCTCGCTTCAATGCCCTCCGTGCGGGATCAGCTTCGCCAACTTGCCGTGGCCGTTTGGCTGGCCCATGCCTAACTAACGACAACATCCAGGTCGGCTAGGTATTCGCACCTATAACCATCCATCCGGATGGATAGTTATTCTACTCAATCTCATCAAACGACTTGATTTGCGGAATATCAAATGGCACAGGCAAAGGGGCGTTGCCCGGTCGCACACTGGCTAGCGCACGCATTCCAGCGACGCGCGCGGCTTGCAATTCGTCAGCGATGTCACTGACGAAAAGAATCTCGGCAGGATTTAGCTTCCAATCCTCGGCAATCGCTTGATAGCTACTGGCTTGCTTCTTGCCTCCGATCGTTGTGTCATAGTGACCGGAAAACAAGGAAAGGCAATCGCCATGATCGGCCAAATGTCCAAAGAACAGCTTCTGTGCTGCGATACTACCCGAGGAGTAAATTCGCACGTCCTTTCCAGCATCCCGCCATCTGTGCAGGGCAGGTACCACATCCGGATAGACGTGAGCCACCAATTCCTTCGAAAGAAAGCCGCCTTCCCAAATTAGCCCCTGCAGTGCTTTTAATCCGGTAGCCTTAACGTCAGCAGCCATCAGACGTCGCACTTCGTCGCGAATCAGGTCGAGAGGTGCGACGGAAGTTTGATCACTCCATTCTTGCGCGGATACAAACCCCGCATCAACTGCAATTAGGTTACAGGCTTGTTGCACATCTGGTCGATGGCTTTGCTCATCGAGAAACATGTCCAACTTCTGCAAGACATGCGGGAACATGACGTCATGTACAAAAGAAATACTGGATGTCGTTCCTTCGATGTCTAGCAGAATACCTTTGGGCGACATATTCATTGAGATCCCGAGCCTGTACCAAATTAGGGCAAAGCACTTTAAGCGACTTGAGCGAATGGGAGCTACAGATTGATCACGTCGTCAGTCACTTTGTTTCCGGGCAAGTAGCTTGGACCGAAACAAATCGGCTGGTACTGTTCATGAACTGCCCCGTCAACATAATGCGGCGTCCAGCCAGCAGCATCTTCGAACAACCGGATGCAGCGAATATGTCGATCGTCACACAAGTTGAACCAGTGTTTGGTCCCATTGGGAACATTGATCAGATCGCCAGATTCAACTTCCACGGCGAATACCGGTCCTTCATTGGGATGAATATGAAATAGTCCACGACCTTCGACCGTAAACCGGACCTCATCCTCGGAATGTGTATGTTCCTTGTCGAACTTGGCCAGCAATGCATCAAGATTGGGTGTGTTTCGATCCACATTGATTACGTCGGCCGTGACAAAGCCTCCACGTTTCTTGAGCGCTTCGATTTCCGAAGAAAACTCGGTGAGAATGTCTTCATTGCTGGCGTCAGATGCAAGCCGTTCTTCCACTGGCCAATTCTCGTACCAGATCCCGAAGGGCTCGAGGAAACTCTTGATTTCGTCAACGTCCGTTAGCGAACGGTTTTCATCCTGGATAATAACGCGGGCCATGTTTATGGGCTCCTGGGTGAGACTAGACAATAGTAACGCTTCAGAGTAAACCGCTTTCGGCAGACGGACAAGCGACCCAACGCTTGGCAGCGCTCGAAAATGCCTATCTGTTGGCGATTATTACAAGAGCGTTCCCAATTCGACTTGAAAAACGTGTACCGACAATTCAAGATCGATAGACTTAGTCACATACTCACCGCGCAGCAAAATGCCATGCGGCCAGCATAAATTCTTCGATCACTCGCTAGGAATTGCAATGAGTTCTCAACGGTATCCTTTGGCGTCTAGCCTGATGGCACTCGTAATCCTCTTTGCTGGCGCTGGCTTAGCCGTTAGCCAGGACATGCAGGCTAATCAAGAACAGCCAGGCACAGCCATCCGCATGCCGAACAATCCGGCAGTTTCGTCCGATGGCAGCAAGATTGCCTTCGATTGGGTTGGCGAAATATGGCTGGCCGCTATTGATGGAAGCGGCTTGCAAAGACTCACGCATCATGACGCTATCGATTCGCGTCCTTTGTTTTCGCCCGATGATCGCCAGTTGGCATTCGTGAGTCAGCGCAGCGGATCACCTCAAATCTACATCATGAACGTCGATGGAACCGATCTTCGACAAGTCACCTTTCACACCGAGGGTTATGTCTTGGAGGATTGGTTTCCCGACGGACAAGCCATCTTGGCGTCTGGTCAGCGTGACCATTTCCACCGAGATGCCAATCGGTTGATCAAGGTATCGCTCAAGTCTCGTCGTGCAGACGAGATCCTGACGGACGCCATGGCTGAAAATGGCAAGGTTTCACCCGACGGCAAGAGTATTTTGTATCAACGCGAAGGGGAACGCTGGTGGCGGAAGGGTTACCAGGGAGAGCGTTCCGCTCAGATTTGGCAGTTGGATCTCGAAAGCAAGGAACATACTGAGATCTTGCACGAAGGCGTAGAATGCATGTGGCCGTTGTGGATGTCCAACGGCCGAGGATTTTATTTTACCAAAGGCACCCAACACGGCTTCGACCTATGGCAATATCGCTTTCCCAGGAACCGAGTCAGCGAAAAAACGCCTCAAGGGGACGTACAGCAACCTGCCGTACCTGGCAAGCAAAAGCTGCTGGCAGCCTTTGACGACGACTCGATCGTCTACCCTGCCATCTCTCGGGATGGCCGAACAATTGTATTTCGCCATCTATTCGATTTGTACGCCTACGTGCCAGGACAAGAAAGACCGCCGCAGCGTATCGATTTGTACTTGAACGCCGATGTTCAATTGCCTGACGACGAAATGCGTCGCGAATATTCTTCGGCTGAGCAAGTAGCATTTACCGATGATGGCCTGGAAATCGCCATCATCGCGGGTGGCGACGTGTGGGTCATGGATACGAAACTTCGTGAACCCATGCGGGTGACGGATACCAGTGGCTACGAACGAGAGATTGTTTTTGCACCTGACCGACAATCGTTGTGGTTTACGTCCGGTCAAGAAGAGATGGTGGATATTTGGAAGGCCGAGCGAAAAATGCCTGACCAATTCTGGTGGCGAAACGACGAATTTCAACTCACGCAAGTTACTCACGACAGTTCCGTCGAGAGCAATTTGCAATTCACGCCGGATGGTAAGCACTTGCTCTTTCAACAGGGCAACGGCGACCTAGCCGTACTGAACTTGGAATCCAATGAAAAACGAGTGATCGTAAGAGGGTTCAGCGACGTTGACTACGACATCTCTAGCGACGGGCGTTGGATTGCCTATTCTCAACAAGACAATGACTTCAACTCTGAAGTTTGGATCGCGCCGATTGCTGGTGATGCCAAGCCCGTCAACGTTTCCCGTCACCCAGACAATGATGGCTCACCGCATTTTTCACCCGATGGCAAGATTCTGGCCTTCACTGGGCGCAGGTACGACGACGAAGTCGATATCTACTACGTCTTTCTCCAGAAAGAATTTGACGAGCAGACGTCGCGGCAACGGCGGATCGAAGAAGCTCTGGAATTAATGGCCAACAAACGCAAGAAGCCCGAGCGCAACAATCCGGAAGCTAGTCCAAGCGCTGCCCAAGAAACTGGCGAAACCAAGCAGGAGACTTCGCAAACGGCAGGCAAAGAAAAAGAAGACAAGGCCAAAGTGGGCCTACACGAAGATGCAAAGCAACCGCCGCAAATTTCCATCGACTTTGAGAACATCCACGAAAGAGTTCGACGCATTTCAATCGCCAATAGCTTTGAAGGGGGATTACTGTTCTCGCCAGACAGTGAAAAACTGCTATTCAGCGCTTCGATTGATGGGCAGCGCGGCTGGTACACAGTGCAATTCCCCGACAAGCTCACACCGAAACTGCTGACATCCACAATCGGCTCTAATGCCGTGTGGACCAAGGCGGCAGACGGAATACTGTGTGCCCAATCTGGCATACCGACCAAAGTCGACGGAAACGGCAAATCGGAATCGTATGCATTCACCGTCGCCCAACGCACCTCGCGTGCAGGTTGGCTAGCAGCAGGCTTCGCTCAAGCTTGGTTGACCATGCGCGACTTGTGGTACGACGAGCGATTCGCAGGTCGCAATTGGAATGAAGTTTATCGCAAGTATGCCGGTGTGGCTGAACAATTGCATTCGACGGATGACTTGGCGGCCCTTGTCGAGCTGATGCTTGGGGAGCTCAACGGATCGCACCTGGGATTCTACCCGAACTCGAATTCGCGAAACCAGGTCGAAGGTTGGACAGATGTCACCGCTCATTTAGGAGTCCGCTTCCAAGCCGGTTACCAAGGCCCTGGCCTTCTGGTGCGAGACGTACTTCGTAACGGTCCGGCAGATCGGGAGGACAGCCAGTTGGTCGCTGGCGACATCGTCGTGGCGATAGAAGGTGTGGAAGTGGATCCCGCCTACGACCTGACCCAACTGCTGAACGGCCGACTCGATCGAGACATTCACTTGCGCGTCCGCCGGACGCACAAACCCGCTGCGGAGGCTGATGCGGGCCCCCCCCAAGAATTGACGGTAAAAGTCCGCCCCATCTCCTATGGCCAAGCCCGAGCTTTGCTGTATGAACATTGGCTTGAACACAACCGTCGAACCCTGGACGAGGCCAGCCAAGGACGTTTGGGATATCTGCACATTCGCGCGATGGATATGAGCAGCTTCTATGAGTTTGAACGCGAGTTGTATAACGTCGGTTATGGACGCGATGGATTGGTGATCGACGTCCGCGACAACGGCGGAGGTTCGACGACCGATCTCTTGCTAACCGCTCTTACCCAACCTCGACACGCCATCACTGTGCCTCGCGGTGGTGGTCAAGGCTATCCCCATGATCGAGCCGTCTTTGCGTCTTGGTCCAAGCCTATCATCGTGCTGTGCAACCAAAACAGCTATAGCAATGCAGAGATCTTCAGCCACGCCATCAAGACTTTGCGACGCGGCAAAGTAGTGGGTGTGCAGACGGCTGGTGGTGTTGTCAGCACTGGATCAGCTCGAGTAAACGATGTCGGCAGAATTCGCGTCCCGTTCCGTGGCTGGTTTGTGCTGGACACCGGACTAGACATGGAACGCAACGGCTGCCTGCCAGACGAAGTGTTGTGGCCCAAGCCAGGAGAGTTGCCTGCGGGTACAGACCGCCAGTTGCTGAAAGCAGCAGAGTTGCTGTTGGAAGAAGTGGGCGAACATCCGGCGGCGAAAGAACTGCAGTACGCCGCAGAGCGGTAACGAGTTAAGGAACTGAGGAAAAATAACTTAGCTTAGTTAAGCGTCCTACATGGAAGCTGAACGTCCGATGCATTCCAGCAGGAATTCGAAGATTTCGATTTGACGAAAAGCTTCGTCCAGATCCGCACCCCACGTGTAGATACCATGTCGGCGAATAATGTAACCGTGATGCATCGGCTGATGGTCCGGCTGTTGATTGGCGGCAACTCTTTGCGCCAATTCCGGAATATCTTGGGTATTGTCGAATATGGGCAGCCACTCAGCATGCTCGTGCGTCGTAACTCCACTCAGGCCTTTGAGCATCTCATAACCTTGCAGCAAGATGCCACCTTGAGGCGCAAAACGATCGGACAACACAGTCGACCAGACGCTGTGCGTGTGCAGCACGGCTCCAACCGAGTTATCCTGGGCCGCCAAACAATGTAGCAACGTCTCTGCCGACGATTTGGGTTGTTCTGGAAGAACTGGCAGACCCGATCCATCCACCAAGACAAAATCTTGCCGAGTCAATTTTCCTTTGTGTTTGCCACTGGCGGTAACCAACAACTGCAACGGGTCTCGGTTGACCACTACGCTGTAGTTGCTGCTGGTACCTACACTCCATCCGCGTTCCCAAAACAGGCGTCCGACTTCGCGCAATGAATCCACTTGATCGCGATAGGGCAGTAGATGTTTGGGAAAGTCCTCAATGTCTGACATGGATCGACCTGGATGAGTGTGATGGAGCGGTTGTCAAGAAGCAGTTTTTGGGATTGAACCTAGCAGTAGTGTTCAGCGGGAGGCCTAAATGACGCTGTCTGTCTCTAGGAGGAAGTCAACTGTGCATGCGGGGCAAGGCATTGCCCTGAGCGACTATTTCGGCTTCTCGGCCAGCAAGTTCTTTCAATCGCTGGCGAACGGTTTCTTCGTCAGCGAAATGCTTGGCCAATCGGACGTACGTGGTATGGTGCCTTGCTTCTGATTCGAATAGCGAACGATAGAATTCCGCCAACTCAGGATCTGCCACATGCTCTGCCAACAAGCTGAATCGCTCACAGCTGCGGGCTTCGATCAGACTGGCGATCAACAGCCGGTCGACTGCCCGCAGCGGTTCGTTGGGACGCACCAGCGCGTTCAACTCTCGCCCATAGTGCCCTGCGGGCTGTCTCTGGAACGGGATTCCACGCCTTTCGAGCAAGTGAAGCACGCTATGAAAGTGCTCCAACTCCTCGGCGACGATTTGAGTCATTTCATCGCACAACTCACGATCAGCGATGTAGGATCCCATCAGACTCATAGCCGTGGCAGCCGCCTTGTATTCGCAGTGGGCATGATCGATCAAAATCTCGTCAAGTGACTCTTGAACTTGCCCCAGCCAACGATAACTGGTTGAACTTTGTAGGTTGAGCATGATCGAATATTCTAACTAAACACGGTGGTAGCACCGCTGCATACTTTTCCATGGACTCGTTAGACTATTAGACAAACATTCGGCCGAAAGTGTAAGGCGAGCGAGTGTGCATTGCGCTGCGGCGGGACACAACCAGACCAGGATCCCGCTCCCTAGGTTTCCGCTTGATAGCCCCACAAACATGCGGACTCTGATCAACGGGCAGCCGCACAGGTCCAATGGCAACTAGATCTCTGACCCTCGAAGATTTGCGAATTAAGAATGGCATTTTGGAAAAAGAAACAACCTGATGAAACGTCGGGCGAAAAACCTGGGAGAGTAGATTCAACGGACTCCAGTCGCCCCAAAGGCATCTTGGGAAGCATTCGATCGGCACTGCAGAAGACCAGCCGAGCTCTGAATACGGACATCAGAGACCTGTGGAAGGGCGATGGTCAACTGGTCGATGACGCGTTTCTGAAGAGTCTGTATGCGGTGCTGATTAAAAGTGATATGGGAACGGAGATGGCCAGCCAGATCCGCGACCGTATCGGCAAAGAGTTTCGGGCTCGCAAGGTTGAACTGCGTGAAACTCTCAAGTTGATAGCCGGAGAAATCGGCGAAACACTTAAACAGGTAGGTGCGGAAGTCGCCGTTGCCGAATCTGGGCCAACTGTCATCCTAGTCGTTGGTGTGAATGGTTCCGGCAAAACGACTTCGATCGCCAAAATCGCCAATCGCTACGTGCAAGATGGCAAACGAGTCCTGCTAGGAGCCGGAGACACGTTTCGTGCAGCAGCTGTCGAACAGCTGACAATTTGGTCCGAACGAATTGGCTGCGATATTGTAACTGCCAAGCAAGGGGCAGATCCTGGGACGGTCGCTTTTCAAGCGTCGCTGCGAGCCAAGGAGGAAAACTACGACGTTTGCATTCTGGATACCGCTGGCAGGTTGCAGACGCAAAGCAATTTGATGCAGGAATTAGACAAAATCCGCCGCGTGATAGGCAAACACATACCAGCAGCTCCCCATGAAGTGCTGCTGGTGTTGGACGCGACCGCTGGCCAAAATGCAATCAGCCAAGCTCGCGGATTCTCCGAAGCTGCTGGCTGCACAGGAATCGTGCTCGCAAAAATCGATGGCACTGCCAGAGGGGGTGTGATCGTCCCCATTCGCCAGCAATTTCAGTTACCCGTTAAATTTGTGGGCACCGGCGAATCCGTCCAAGATTTGGCCGTCTTCGATCCACAAGTGTTCGCTGAGGCCCTTTTTGGTGAATCAGCAACTGATTAGCCCGTTAGAGGCCATCTCCCGAATCTCTAAACGACGTCCAGCTGAGTAAGAACTCAAATTGCCGAGCAGCAGAGCCGCAAACGAACAACCAACCGCTGCGCAAAGTCGCCATAATCGACAAACTTTGCCAAATCGCCAGTGATTTCGTGTTGGGTGCAGAGCGAGAACAAGAAATCGCATGAATCTCAGGGCAGGCGAACTCCGATACTCCCTGAGGAAACGCTTTAGATTGTGGGTTTCGTTTACGTGCAGAAGGCAATCGCGGTAATGCCAGCGGTGTGGCGGTCTGCTGCCCAGACCCAGTCGTCGACCCAAGCCAGGATCGGTAGGGGTCAAGTTTGAGATCCCAAATTATCAAGGATGATTAGGATGAAGATTACCAAGTTAGCGATGTCTGCAGCATTGGTTGCAGCTTGCTTTGGAAGGGCAGCCCATGCTCAAGCGCCCGCTGAAGCATCGATGAGTGATTTCGGCTACTACGCTGCAGGGCAGGCCCCTGTAACCACCGGCGCTCATGTGCACCGGGACCATTCGATGGTCGTCCAGGCCGCTGCTTCTGAAGCAGCTGACGAACCCTGGACTCTAGTTCAAAACGACCCGCTCGGAATTGATATTGGCGGCTGGGCACAGCTCGGCTACCACACTTATAACAACGCACTCTTCAATCAGCATGCGGACAAAGTGAATTTGCACCAGGCGTGGTTGTTCGCCGAAAAAGTTGCCGACGGCAGCGAAGGCGTGGGTTTGGGCGGTCGCATCGACTACATCTACGGCGTGGATGCCAACGACACCCAGGCTTTCGGTAAGGGTGACGACCACTTCGACAATGCATGGGATAACGGTATCTACGGCCATGCCATTCCGCAGCTTTATGGAGAAATCGCTGTCGGCGATCTGTCCGTCAAAGTTGGCCATTTCTACACGTTAATCGGTTACGAAGTGGTTGGCGCTCCTGGGAATTTCTTCTACTCCCACAGCTACACCATGTACAACAGCGAACCGTTTACCCATACGGGAGCGTTGGCTCAGTTTAATGCTGGAGACGGTCTGACGTTGTACGGCGGCTACGTAATGGGTTGGGATAGTGGATTCGAAGACAACGGCGATGCCTTCTTGGGCGGATACTCTTACGACCTAAGCGATAGCATCAATGTTACCAACCAATACGTCGCCGGCCGGTTCGGATTGGACGAAGTAGGCTTCATGAGCAGCTCGATCATCACGACTCAGCTCAGCGACTACATCACACACGTGTTGTGGGTTGACCTACTGGATACAGACGGCACCGGTCGATCTACTGAGCGTGAAACCTTCGACGTCAATAACTACCTGTTGTTGACTTTGACCGACAACGTCACGTGGGGCAACCGATTCGAGTGGTACAACATCGACAAGGGTGTTTACGGTGTAACCACTGGCAAGAGCGACATCTATGCCTTCACGACTGGCCTCAATTACGCTGCTGGTACGAATCTTTTGTTCCGCCCAGAGGTACGCTGGGATTGGGATAAAGATGCAGTTTCCGGCCTTGAGCTCGGTTCAACGCAAACGACCTTCGGCGCCGATATGATCTTCACGTTCTAAAAAACGCCCACTCGAGACTAATCATCCGAAGCACTGGCTGGCGAATCAACGATTTGCCAGCCAGTTTTCGTTGGCTTACATCGTGCCCAACGATTCAGCAAACATGCCCAAACCAGTAGCACCCGGCTACCTTCTTTGCCAAATCTGAGAAACGTCTGGCAGACGAATAATATTCGTAAGTAATTGACAGCATAGACCTTGTGTCGATCTTGCGCGATTTCTTTCCGGAAGCGAAAGATTCTTGGCGCGCCAAATGCTTTTGAGTTGCCCTGGTGAGAATTATGGCGGGCTCGGGGGCTATATCGATCCCTGAGTTGGTTCTAGTCGAACAACTTTCCCGTCGATTCTCTTTGTCCCGCCAGTTATCTACCTGTGCGGATCGATCTCAGCAGTCTTCAAGGCGAGAAAGTTAATGTTAAGTCAGTCAAAAGTTAGGTGGAAAGTCTTCCCGCTCCTTCTAGCGGGAATCATTGGCCTGGGAATGTTCGTTCCTGGAATCGCATTCGCCCAGGAAGCGGAAGCTGCCGCCGAGGTGGCGGAGGCAACAGAGTCAGCCGAGGAGGCTGACCTGGGCGTTGGATACGCCTTGGACAACACATTCCTGTTCATCGCCGCGGTCATGGTGTTCTTCATGCAGGCTGGCTTTGCCATGGTCGAAGCGGGCTTCAATGCTCAGAAAAATGCAGTCAACATCCTCTTTAAGAACTCGATGGACATTTGCATTGGCGTGCTGCTGTTCTACATCATTGGTTTCGGGCTAATGTACCCGAAGAACTACACAGATGCCGACCCTAATCCATACATTGGATTTGGTGGATTCGGCTTGGAGGCATACGCATCAGCTCCCGGGCGCACCTTCAGCCCTGAAGTCGACTGGTTGTTTCAAGCTGTTTTCGCAGCCACTGCCGCCACTATCGTTTCGGGTGCTGTTGCAGGCAGAATGAAAGTCGCTGGTTACCTCGTTTACAGTGCAGTTTTGACCGCATTCGTCTATCCGATAAGTGGCTATTGGAAATGGGGCTTGGGTTGGCTGACTCAGTTTGGAACTGCGAACGCTGATGGTGAATTCCCCATGGCATTCCAGGACTTTGCGGGTTCAGCAGTGGTCCATGGAGTTGGCGGATTCGCTGCCCTCGCGGGAGCCATTATCCTTGGTCCGCGTATTGGCCGCTTTGTCAACGGAAAAAGCATGCCCATGCCTGGCCACAGCCTTCCCATCGCCGCTCTGGGAGTTTTCATCCTTTGGTTTGGATGGTACGGATTTAATCCCGGTAGCAATCTAGCGTTTCAGGGCACCGGCTCCATTGATGCCACCATGCACGTGGCGGTAACCACCACGCTTGCAGCTGCCGCAGGTGGTTTGATTGCCACACTGCTCAGCTGGGTTGTATTCGGCAAGCCAGACCTCTCGATGGGTCTGAACGGAATTCTTGGTGGACTAGTTGGTATTACCGCATGCTGCGATTGCATGTCGAATTGGATGGCGATGGTAGTGGGCGGAGTAGCTGGCGTCCTGATCATTTTGGGCGTGCTACTATTGGACAAACTGCAAGTCGATGATCCTGTGGGAGCCTTCCCCGTTCACGGCATGTGCGGTGTCTGGGGATGCATGGCGATTGGCATCCTGCCGAATTCCCACTTGGCTGATGGCAACACCACATTCATCATCCAGTTGATTGGAACCCTTTCAATTTGCGGCTGGTCCTTCGTAACAATGGCTGCCCTATTCACTGTGTTGAAAGTCGCAGGAATCTTGCGAGTTACCCCTGAGGAAGAGCAAACTGGCTTGGACATCTCCGAGCACGGCATGCATGCTTACCCCGCCGAAAACTTGTCTCGGGCAAGCTAGGCGGCTCAGGAAATCTACCCACGCTGCTCGAGGCGGGATACCGGCACGGATCGCCGACTGGCTCGAGCAGCTTTTCTTACACCTGCGATAGCCCTTGGCTGATGCCAGGCGCGAAGATGCCCCACAATGGCTCGCGACGTGTGTCCGCCTCATGCGTCCGGGCCGGGGTATTCTTTTTTGTTCGTGTTCTATGGTGTGCCGTTTGCGGAAAAGCAAACGATTGGTTTGGGATGAGCGTTCCCATAGCCCGCGATGCGTCCGCTTTGCCACTTTCCAGCTGAATTTAGCTTGCAGTTTGGTGTTCGTAGAATTCCATGGCAGTATCGTTCTTGGCGCTCAGTCGTGGTAGAATCTGCTGCTCCCGAATTCTCTTTTTGTTATCGCAACTACTGTGAAGCTGATCATCGCAATCATCCAACCCAATTGCCTGGAAGCGGTCAAACAGGCATTGACCGAAGTAGAAGTTTTTCGTCTGACCGTCGTGGATTGCCAAGGTTTTGGTCGCCAAAAGGGACAGCTTGGAGCGAGGCGAGTTCCCGACTCAAGCGTCAATCTTCTCCGCAAGGTTCAATTGCAAATCGCGGTGAACGATGAGTTTGTCGAACCCACCGTTTCCGCGGTATTGGCGGCGGCCAAGTCTGGCCAAACTGGGAGAATTGGCGACGGCAAAGTCTTCATTCTCCCTATGGACGATTGTGTTCGCATCCGCACCGGCGAACGTGGTCCGGAAGCAATATGACGCCAAGCGCCCTGGCCTCACTGAGCTCTCGCACCGAGTAGTTCTGGTTGATCCAAAACCAGGTAATGGCCGTGATCGGCGGTCAAAACAACCAGCGTATCTTGCCAGCCCCCATGGTCTTCGATCCAATTGACCACTGTTTGGAAGGCCATCTCTCCACTCAAGACCGCTCCAATGGAGTTGTCGATGTTATTTGAGTGGTTGGCCCAATCGACATCGCCTGCTTCGACCATGAGCCACCATTTGGAACTGCGAGAGTCGAGCACATCGAGCGCGGCTTGGGTCATTTGACTGAGAGTCACGTTTTCCGATAGATCATCGGGCGAATAGACCTCAGCTGCAGCCGACGCGGGGTTGCCAACACTGGCGACCGGATTGTAGCTACCATCAGCTGTTTGGTAGGGAAGATGCCCGCCTTTGACTCCGAAGAAACCGAACAAACGCTGTTTTTTGTCGATGGCAGAATAAACGGCGCTATCAAGCACTTTTACACCCTCTTTGCCTGACGTACGTTGTGCTACGACGTACGAACCGCCGTTCTCTGACGAACAAGTGTGCAGATCTTGAGACGTCAGGTACTGATTCCCCGGAACAAAGTTCGCTCCCTGAGCGCCATCTTTGTCCGCCTCTTCGCCCCAGCCTGCTCCCAAGAGCACGTCAACGCCAGACAACCCGCCAGGATGAAAAATCGAGGGTAAGCCCAGCAGATCGCGGGTTAGATCCTGATAGTCGCTGCGATGTACATTGTTGGCATAGGCACAAGCCGGCGTTGCGTGGCTAATCGGAACGCTCGATACCACGCCAATCGCAAAGCCATCTTGCTGCAGCGTGCGGGCGATTGGCAAGACTTCACGTCCAACCGAGTCTACGTTAATGGCATTGTTGTAAGTTTTGATCCCAGCTGTCATTGAGGTCGCAGACGAAGCTGAGTCGGTGTAGGCGTGTTTGACCTCAAGATCGCCACCCGCTGTAATGGGGTAGTTGGCGTCGGCAATTGGAGCCCAAGGCGTTTGGCCGCAGCGCTCTGCGTCGTATCCACCGCCGGTCTTTCCGCCAGGATTGGCTATTTGCTGGTTGTCCACCGATGCATTGGTGCCATTGTTATGAGGACTGGTAACAAAAAAGCCGAAATCCGTCTCCGTTCCGCGGTAGTCTTGAAATGCGAGCCCGGTTCCCCGACCGTCGCGATAGGCAACTTCGCCCTTCTTGGCGGTGGCGGCAGCCCAAGTCGTTTGCCAATCCATGCCATCAAATACAAACAGGATCACTCGCTTTGCACCTTCAACGACAGCCGCTTGTTGGATCCGGTAGACATCCGTTTGGTCGCAGTACTGAGCGTTTGGATTGAGTGTATGGCTGGGCAGCTGTCCGTAGATTTGCCGCAATTGCTCCTCGGATCGATAAACGCTGTTGGCTCCCGTAAAATCCGACAGACTTCTGCCAAATGTGTAGATCGGGATCAGACGATTGGAATGCGAAGTCCATGACGAATACTTATCTGGATTGGGGCCCCAATGACCAAAGTCGGCCTTGCCGTCCGCAATAGCCTTCGCCTGTATTTCGGCAATTGGATCTGACGCCAGTCCTATGGAAAGTTGGCTAGCAAGTAAAACGAGGACGAACAGACGCATCTTTTTGTTACCTGTGAAACAAGAGTTCAATTGGAAATCAAAGCAGAATTCAAATTGTACGTAATACCGCAACCTATCAGGACGCATCAGCGGCTTTTTCACTGCGGACGGGAGGGTCGGGCGTAATGCGACCGGGGAGGGCCCATCTCCACTCGCCGACTCGCTTCGCGTGTGCCGACTCGTGACCTCCCCAAGGCCCCAAGGAGAGTAGGTAGATCCATACTTTGACCAACTTCGTCCCAAGCAGGACGCTCTCGTCAGCGGCCGGATGTCGTCCGTTACCCGTGAACCTTGGGGGCGGTCGAGAGCGTCTCTGACAGCCAGCTCACAATGTCACGGCGCGCTAATCTCGAACTTTACCGCAGAGAATGCTCGCGTTATGGCCGCCGAAACCGAAGGAGTTGTTCATGGCGGTATCAATTGTGCGCGACGCGGGTTTTAGGGGTGTATAGTTCAAATCACATGCTGGGTCTGGATTCTCTAGATTTGCGGTGGGCGGCGAAATGTCATTTTCCACTGCCAACATCGTAATGGCCATTTCGATTCCGCCACTGGCTCCCAGCGAATGCCCTAGGCTGCCCTTGGTGCTGGATAAAGCCAAGTGATAGGCGTGTTCCCCGAAAACCGATTTGACCGCCTGTGTTTCGGCTTTATCGCCGAGAGGCGTGCTCGTGCCATGGGCATTGATGTAGTCGATCGCCGTAGGCTGCAGCCCTGCGTCGCGAAGCGCGTTGGACATCGCTCTAGCGGCTCCATTTCCGGCTGGGTCGGGCTGGGTAATATGACCAGCATCTCCACTGGCGCCGTAACCGAGCACTTCGCCGTAGATTCGAGCGCCGCGGCGGCGAGCATGCTCCAATTCTTCAAACACGAGAATACCCGCCCCCTCACTTAGCACGAAGCCATCGCGATCAACATCAAAGGGACGGCTTGCACGGTGCGGCTCATCGTTCCTTCCCGAAAGGGCCTTCATATTCTGAAACGCACTCAAGCCCATCGCCGTAATGGCGGCTTCGGTTCCACCTGTGATTACCACATCGGCATCGTCGTACTGAATGGTCTTCAGAGCGTCTCCCATGGCATTCGTCGCACTGGCGCAGGCAGTCGCCACCGTGAAGTTGGGTCCCTTCAAGCCATAGCGTATCGAAATGTTTCCCCCGGCCGCATTCAACATCAGCTTGGGGATAGTGAGCGGACTGACGCGATCAGGGCCCTTGGAAAGTAGCCGCTCGACTTGAATTTCGATTTCGGCCAAGCCACCGATCCCTGACCCCAAGATAACGCCACAGCGATACGGATCCTCATCAGCGAAATTCAGCTTGGAATCTCCGATAGCTTTTCCCGCCGCGTACATGGCGAACAACGTAAAGCGATCCAGTCGTTTATGATCTTTCGCGTCGCAGTAATCACCGGGGTCAAAATCTGGAATGTCACCCGCCAATTGGACCTTGAAGGGCAGGGGGTCAATCAAACTCAAGCGATGAATTCCGCTCTCAGCTTGCAGGACCGAGTTCCAAAGAGCGTCAACTTCATTTCCCAAGGGGGTTACGACCCCCAAACCTGTGACGACTACGCGACGCTTCATGGCTTCATCAAGTTCCACATGGAGATACACCCCAGCGCATTTTGCCTAGCGATTCGTACAAACGAACGAATCGCAAGCAAACCAGGACAGTAAGCAGCTGTCGCTAGGTATAGCTGGGGTGCAGAATTGATTTACAGGTTCCGGACAGTCTTAGGCTTGTTGAGCTTTTTCGATGTAGTCAATAGCTTCGCCCACTCGCTGGATTTTTTCCGCAGAGTCCTCGGGAATACTAATGTCAAACTCTTCCTCTAGCTCCATGACGAGCTCGACCGTGTCGAGCGAATCCGCCCCAAGGTCGTTTACAAAATGCGTATCGCGGCTGATCTTGTCTTTCTCAACGCCCAGTTGATCGGCTACGATATCAACAACTCGTTCCTCGACGGATGCCATTTACAACGCTCCCAATTGGTAACTTGATTCTGTGTTCAACTTGAGGCAAAGGGCCTGAAGTCTGGCAGATGAAAATTCAACATCATTTTATCAAAGCAGCAAACGCCGGATTTTATCGCGGCACCTGATCCGTGCGACCCTGGCAAGGCTCAAAAGATAGAAGATTTTAGCAAACTCGGTCAAGTGCGGTAAGCAATTCGGGTAACAATCCCGATTCCTAGCTTGCATCCCCATTCGTGCGAGCCCAAGTGCGGAGCCAGCCAAAGCACACCGCGTTCGGGCTGGCCGCCAGTTTCTCTAGCAGGTCATGCCTCCATCTACAGTGATTACTTGCCCGGTAATGTAACTTGCCCCAGCGCTGGCCAGGAAAACCACGGTTGCCGAAACATCGGAAGCCGAACCAAGCCGATTGGCAGGAATACGCTTCTTGACTTCCTTAAGCATTTCATCCCCCAACGCTCGGGTCATATCGCTCTCGATAAATCCGGGCGCGACAGCGTTCACGGTGACATTTCGCTTGCCCAATTCGCGAGCCAAGCTGCGGGTCAGGCCGATCATGCCAGCTTTGGAGGCAGAATAATTGGTTTGGCCAGGATTACCAATTAATCCCGAGACGCTGGCCATATTGATGATGCGACCATAGCGAGCCGACATCATGATCCGCGACGCCTCACGGCAGAGTAAAAAGCAACTCGTTAGGTTTGTTTGAATTACCTCGTCCCACTGCGCATCCGTCATCCGAGGCAGGAGTGTGTCACGCGTGATCCCAGCGTTGTTAACCAAGATCTCCAGTTTTGGAAATTGATCTTGAACTTGATTGAACAATTCCTTGACACTCTCTCGCGAGCTCACGTCGCACGACTTGGCAATCGCCTGACCACCACTACTGACGATTGCCTCCACGGTCTCAGCCAGTTTCTCGGCATTCCTAGCAATGCACAGCACCTGGGCGCCGCAGGCAGCCAGATGCCGGGCACAGGCTTGCCCCAATCCCTGAGAAGCCCCAGTAACCATGGCAACTTGGCCACTTAGGTCCGCAGTTTGAGCAAATTCGCTGACGACACCCATCAAATGACAACCTTTGGTTAGTTTCCGACATTTTCACAAGCGAACTTGCGGTCGATGCGCTTCAAAGTTCCCGCCAGGACTCGTCCGCTGCCAATTTCGATGAACTGCTCGACGCCAAAGGCCATCATGGACCTCAACGATTCCTCCCATAACACCGGAGCAACCACCTGTCGTGACAACAGGCTGCGAAACTGGTCCGGGTTACTGTGAGCTGACGCGTCGACGTTCGAGAATACCGGTACGTGCGTTGGAGCCAATTGGATGGCATCGATGGCTTGCTGCAACGTGCCGACCGCTGGAGCCATGATATCTGTATGGAATGCACCAGCAACTTGTAATCGTATGACCTTGAGAGCACCTGCATCTTCGGCCAACCGCTCTGCCCGCTCAAGCGCTTGGATATGTCCCGAGATGGCAATATTACCGGGACAAAGGAGATTCGCAATCTTCACAAAATGTGAATCATCCGAAGCTTGTTCGCAAACTTTTTGGAGTTCGTCGGTTGGCATACCGACAACGCTACTCATGCCGCTGGAAACAGCGTCTGCAGCGCTCTGCATGGCTTGGCCACGCGCCTTAACTAGCCGAACACCATCGGCAAACGAGACTCCTCCCGCAGCTGCCACCGCTGTGTACTCACCAAGGCTCAGCCCTGCCACCGCAACAACATTTTCCCACAGTTGCGGGCGATCCTGCTCGAGCTGCTTCAGTTCCGCGAAACTGTGTACGAAGAGCGCAGGCTGACAGAATTCGGTTCGATTAAGCCGCTCGGCGGGGCCGTTTGCGCAGAGCTCAAGCAAATCAAATTCGAGAATATCACTAGCTTCAGAGTACAAGCTGGCCGCAAGTGAACTGCGCTGGCACAGGGAAACGCCCATGCCAACACTTTGTGCGCCTTGCCCAGGGAATAAGAGACCCGTCTTCACAGGAACTAACTGTCCTCAGGCTCGTCGACCACGCGCCCCATGTAATATCCACAATTTGGACAGACGACATGAGTGGGTACTGCAGTGCTGCATTGAGCGCAGAAGCCAGTTTGTTTCGGCTTTGCTTGATGGTGCGACCGACGCTTGCCGGAACGCGAATTGGAGTGCTTGCGTTTTGGAACGGCCATGGTTCCAATCCCTTCGATCTACGTTGATTGCTGGTCAGAATTGCTTTTCAGTTTAGGTATTGGACATCGAAACCGGTGGCCATCCCCTCTGAATTGATGGGTGGAAAGCTATGCTTTAAACGCGTTTCTGTCAACCCGCGATCCCGGCAGACGTGGTTTGCCAGGAGCAATATTGGAATGGAACGGTAACAATCGAGTGGAACTGCCGTCAGCCAGACACCTTCAGAGCCGCCACGGAACCATCGCAGATGCGGAGCGATTATGGCTATTTTAGGGGTTGTAATCTGGTAACTTGAGTTTCTATTGGCAGTTTGACCGGTTTAACTGAATTTTCGGCCCGAGCGTCTGCCTGCAGCCGGTTTGCTTCGTACACTAACAGTGTCAGCTCGTTACCCACCGCCGCGAATTTGTTCTGAAGTGATGCCTCACAGCAGCGGCTCTTGATTGGATGGAGGAATACCGCATGAAAATCCGTTCGCACCATACGGCTCTTGCCAGCTACCTTGTCCTGCTGGCAACTGTTTTTAATCTAGGCGCATCCGAAGCGTCTGCATGTCCATTTTGCAATTCGGTATCCCAAACGTTGCGGCAAGAAATGGAGAGCATGGATGCTGTCGCTTTCGGGACGATTGTGCCCGGTTCCCAGTCGGACGAGGACGCGGACGCGATGTTCTTGGTTCACACCGTACTACGCGGGAATGAGCTGCTGAAAGTTGGGCAGAAACTGCGGGTCAATTACTTTGGCAGGGCCAAGGAAGGGCAGCATTTCTTGCTGATGGGAATCGACCCCCCCGATCTGCTGTGGTCGTCTCCTTTGCCCATCAGCTATGTCGCCATGAACTACATTCATTCCGTTAACAACCTGCCGGAAGATTCACTGGAAAGACTGAAGTTCTTCATGGGCTATTTCGAACACCCGGAGACACTTCTTTCCGGGGACGCCTACGCCGAGTTTGCAGCAGCACCCTATTCGGCCGTTCAACAGCTAAAGCCACAAATGAACCGCGAGCAGCTGCTCGATTGGATCAAAGACACAAGCATTCCCCCAGATCGACGAAGATTGTACTTGGTCATGCTGGGAATCTGTGGCGAGCCCAGCGATGCCGACCTGCTGGAATCATTGATGCGGAGTGATAACCCAAGCGATCGTGCGGGGCTGGACGCGATGATCGCCTGCTACGCAACGCTGAAAGGCCCAGAAGGGCTAGATCTAATCGACGAGCTGTTTCTGGCAAACGAGGAAAGCGAGTACGCTAATACATATGCGGCAATAATGGCGCTGCGTTTCCATGGAACCGACGGGGGCGTGATCGACAAACAACGGTTGCTGGAATCCATGCGATTAATCCTGGATCGCCCGCAATTGGCTGATTTGGTGATCCCCGACTTGGCCCGGTGGGAAGATTGGTCGCAGATCAACAAACTGGTGGAACTGTTTAAGTCCGCTGACAAAGAGGAATCCAGCTGGGTTCGCGTGCCCGTTATCAATTACTTGCGTGCATGCCCACTAAAAGAGGCCGAGCAGCAGCTGAAAGTCATTCAGCAATTGGACCCCAAGGCCTTTGATCGGGCTCGCACGTTTTTCCCATTACCTCGCGCGGAACCCAGCTCGACGGAGAGCTCTGCATTGACTCCCCTTCAAGGCAACGTAGAGGGCTTGGCAAGCGAGACCCATGCTCCGTTGCTAAGCGATCAAATCGCCCCCAATCGGCCGGGCCTTCAACTCGCTTCGACAGCCCCTTGGAGTGCAGCCAGCGTCAAGAAAAGCACTTCAAGTGCTGCAACGGCAGGACCACCGAACCGTCTGGTTTTGGCCAGCGTAGTAGGACTGGCGTCAACGATACTAGGGCTCGCAATGTGGTTGTCTATCACTGGAGCTGGGTCGCATGGCATCGCCGCCAGACTCCTTTGCGAGCTCGCCACGAATCGTCAGTAGTCATCGCCACTTGTCTCACTGGCGGATTTATTCGAGCCTGGAACAATGAACACACTCGATTCAACTTTGGCCATGCCCGCCGACAGCGCACTATCTTCGGATGTTGAGGTCTATCGCTCAGTTTCTCGATCAGCCATCACCTCACTCGTTCTGGGAGTGCTCGGGCTTGGTTCCTTTTCGCTGGCGTTTTTGGTAATTCTACCGATCGCTGGACTGGTTTTTGCCATAGTTGCCTTCAGCAATTTCCGTCGGTATCCAGACGAGCTGTTAGGCCGCCAGTTTGCGGTCGCTGGTGCGGCACTGTGCGGCTTTCTTTGTCTTGCCGCGCCAGCCTATCACTACTACATTTACATGACAGAGGTTCCAGATGGGTACTCTCGAGCGGATTTCGCTGTACTGATGAGTCCCAAAGGTCGTCCTGACGTGCCTACCGACGCCGCGATGGAGTTGAATGGGGAACCAATTTTTATTAAAGGTTACATCCACCCGACCTCAATGGACACTTTGCGATCCAAACGTTTTGTCTTGGTACCCGATTTGGGAACTTGCTGCTTTGGAGGCCAGCCGCCGATCACGCATATGATCGAAGTTAACATTGTTGGCGATCAATATGCTACAAAGAACTATCGCAAGCAGCGATTGGCTGGCACGTTCCGCGTCAATCCAGGCAAGAAACCCGTGGCGGGACTTGACGGCGTTTACTACCAGCTGCGAGCTGACCTGATAAAATAGGGTCAAGTCTTTCTAACACGAGGAGTCTGAGGCATGTCGAAAGACCGCATGAATCGCATTCTTTCATTGGCGTTCGCGGTCAGCCTAACTCCTGCGTTACCGGCACAGCAATCCACTGAGGCTGCGGCGGAAAACACTGAAGCGACCGCGAAGATTCAGGGCGAAGTACCCCGCAAGACGGTTCGCCGCAAGGGCGAAATCAACTTTGATGATCTCAAATTCGACATCGAAAAGGGTGGCGAATTCCAGCGGGAAATGCTCACCAAAGAGATCGAAGCATTGAACAAGAAGACGGTCCGCATTCGAGGATACATCTACCCAACCTTTCAGAGGGAAGGAATTAAGGAATTTGTACTCGTGCGAGACAATCTCGAATGCTGTTTTGGACCCGGCGCGGCAATCTTTGACTGCATTCGTGTCAAAATGGAACCTGGAAAAACGGCCACCTATACAACTCGTCCTGTTGCCGTTCGCGGCAAATTTGAGATCGACGAGTTTCGCATCCCCGACGGTCCACTGCTGGCCATCTACAAATTGACTGCTATTGAAGTGCAGTAGGAGATTCCGCTACCCACCGAAGACTGGCCGCAATTCTGCGCCTGGCCGTTTTGTTTGGGGTTTTTCACTCTAGTGGTCTGCTACAGCCTAATTTTAGG
>JAGQPR010000179.1 GCA_020426625.1 Planctomycetales bacterium | reverse complement strand
GAATTGGAAATTCAGTTCCACATAATCCTTGCGCAAAATTAGCCGCTGTGCGCTAGCACGCGGTTTTTGACGGAACCGCATGCTAGCGCACTAGAGGCTGATGTGGCATCGGAATTACGATTTGTGACACTAGCGCCTACGGCTACATGCTGACGCGGCTTCGCCGCTGAGTACGGTTGCTGCTGATCCACACAATTTCTTCAAGCTATTTTTCCTCCGGTCTTTAGGGAGAGACACGCGAAAGCACCATATTATTCCCATTTGCGATATTTTGTCGCTGGACGCTGCCAGATGTAGAGTCCATCGGTATTGACTGATTCGTTGGCTGGCTAGTCCGCCTGCTCTCGAGGATTCCCTATCAACGCTGGGGAAGGGAAGTTCAACGAAGCTGACAAAGTGGCTGTCTAAGGGTGGCCAAACATGCAAGATCGCCGCTTTTGATCGGCCGGGCGGCGCGTTAAATTAGATGGTGCTATCCCCCCACTCATCTCCTACTGGACTGCGCATGTTCATCATCTCACTTTCCGACCGCTTCTGCTCCGGCAAATACAGGTGCATCATGTCGTGCGTTCAGATTATCGCGACCCTTCGCGTTTTCTCGATTGGCATCGCTAAAACCGGATGTGTCATGGGGCGTCATGTGACACGGAATTGGCTAGAGGCCATACCCACAACAAGCGACCGGGCAATGTGGAGAGGAATACCGAATTCATTGATCAACCGCCTGGCAACGTCGTATATTCTGATTGCCTGCATTGCTTCAGTATCAAGCGGAAGCGAGCTATTGGTTGAAGCGGAGAGTTTTGATCAGCGTGGCGGTTGGATGCTGGATACACAGTTCATTCAGGAGATGGGTTCACCCTATCTGCTGGCCCATGGTATAGGACAACCTGTAAACAACGCGGCAACGACAGTGCGTTTTCCCGCCACTGGCCGCTACCGTGTGTTTGTTCGGACCAAGGATTGGGTCGCTCGCTGGAAGGCCCCTGGCGCCCCCGGCAAGTTCCAATTGTTGGTCAATGGGCAAGCACTCCCGCAAACTTTTGGAACCCAAGGCGCTCAATGGCATTGGCAGGATGGTGGCAGCATTGATATCAGCGATATCAACGTGGCACTGGAGCTCAAAGACCTGAGTGGTTTTGATGGACGCTGTGACGCAATCTACTTTACGACAGAAGACAAAGCCCCACCAAACGTTTCCGAGCCGCTAGCAATTTGGAGACGAGAGCAACTTGGGCTTGCCGAGGAACCGCTTCGGCATGAAGGATACGATCTAGTCGTAATCGGTGGAGGCTACGCGGGCATGGGGGCGGCGATTTCTGCAGCGAGAATGGGCTGCAAGGTAGCGTTAATTCAAGATCGGCCTGTACTGGGAGGAAATGGAAGCAGCGAAGTACGTGTATGGGCTATGGGAAATATTCGCCGTGGCAGGTTTCCACGGATTGGTGAGATTATCGAGGAGTTTGCCGATCACGCGACCAAGTCGCCCGGACGAGCAGACGAATTTGGCGACGAACTCAAAGAAGCAATTGTCCGAGCCGAGAAGAACATCGACTTGTACTTGAACCATCACGCCTATCGCGCGGACGTTTCCTCGGGTCGCATCCAGTCGGTGACTGCCTTTGACACGCGGACGAGCCAGCACACAGAGTTTCATGGGCGACTATTCAGCGATTGCACCGGTCATGGAACCATCGGTTTCCTGGCAGGTGCCGATTGGGAAATGGAGGAAGAGGGCCGCATGGGCATGAGCAACATGTGGACTTGGGATGAAATTGGTCAGCCCACCTCATTCCCGCAAACACCCTGGGCGCTCGACTTGAACATGGAAGATTTTCCATACCCGGTAGATCACCACGGCCAGTGGTTTTGGGAGAGCGGATTCGACAAGGATGCTATCGGTGACGCAGAGGGTGTCCGCGATCACAACTTGCGAGCTGTTTTTGGGGCCTTCAATGCCATGAAGAATCGCGATGGTGCCCCAGAACATCGCAATGCGATCCTGACATGGGTTGCTTACGTTGGCGGACCTCGTGAGTCGCGGCGTCTGATGGGCGACGTTGTCCTGACACACACCGACATTATCGAGAAGCGAGAGTTTCCCGACGGCTGTGTGCCGAGCACCTGGTCGATCGACTTGCATTATCCGAAGAAGCAATATGCGGAAAAATTCCCGGACAACCCATTTATCAGCATCGCCGTACATGACCGCCGCATTGATCGACAGTATGGTTACCCCGTTCCCTATCGGTGCTTTTATAGTCGTAATATCGATAACCTTTTCATGGCCGGTCGCGACATCAGCGTCACGCACGAAGCGCTTGGGACGACACGAGTCATGAAAACCTGCGGCATGATGGGTGAGGTTGTTGGTCGCGCCGCAAGTATATGCCGAATTCACGATTGCGATCCGCGCGACGTCTATACGAATCACCTGAACGAGCTGATTGACTTGTTGCATTTACCAGGCAAGGCGAGAAGAGCAACCACTGCTGACCCCATCACCATCCCGGATGATTCCCTACCGCTCGCTGGCCCCTTGGGTCCCTTGCCCGGCTTGGAGCCAGCACAGATGCAAGGCCTAGTTGTCGACGATCGCGAGGCGGAAAAGATTGGCAAGTGGACTGAGGGTACCGGACTGAAAGGGTTTGTTGGCTACGGTTACGTATATTCGAACGATCCTGGAGCCTCCATCACATTTCGCTTCCAGGCGCCCGCCGATGGGCGACACGAAATCCGTATCAGCTATCTGCCGCATGAGAATCGGGCCACAAATGCTCGTGCGACTGTGAACATCGAGAGCACGGATGAGCAACCTTCGCTGATCAATATGCGTATGGCCGCTCCACTGGAACAGAATTTCTTCAGCTTAGGTGACTATCAACTCGTCAAGGGTCAAGAGTGCTCAGTGACGCTCAGCACGAAAGGTGCCGACGGTCTGATTCATGCAGATGCAATACAAGTGCTGGCCCATCCATAGAACGCAACGTGGCACTAATCAACTGGAATTCGGCAATCCAACGCCGCGTGATGGCACGAATGCTGCAGTGCCTCCGGGTGGGCGTGTTTGTAGCCATTGTTGCCATGATTCACTGGCAACATCAGCAGTTTCTGAAAATTCATGAACGGCAAAGTAACGATATCCGCTTGACTGAGTTGTTTTCCTTGCTGCCCAAGGCATCTCACCTTCAATCGCCAACGGAAATTGCCGGCGTGGATCTAAGTCCGGTCGTCGATCGTTCTGGGGCCTGCATCGGATATGTGGCGAAGACGCTGCCCACGGCCAGGCATGTTATTGGATTTTCCGGACCGAGCGACGTGCTGTTGATCTTCGATGTGTCGCAAAACCTGATCGGAACAAAGCTGCTTGAGAGTCGTGATACGGCCGAACACGTTTCCAGCGTGCAACGCGATGTGGAATTCTTTTCGTCGTTTCACGGTAAATCCATCAGCGAATTGCAATCACTGCAACGGATCGATGGCGTCTCGGGGGCCACATTGACCAGTTTGGCAATTGCCGAAGCGATACGTTGGAGATTGCGTCCGAACGATAGCACCTCGGGTCTTAACGGCAACACGCTCGCGGGCTCTGTTCGCTTTCCCCGCCATCCAGAACTGAAGCACATTCGCCAGGTGTTTCCCGATGCAAACGAGATTGTGCCTACGGCCGATGGAACAACTCTGTGGACGATCAAGAACGAGAACGATGACGTTTTAGGACAGATCCTGCGAACTTCGCCAGCGTCCGACAACGTGATTGGCTACCAAGGCCCGACGGACGCGTTGATTGGAGTGGACCAATCCTCCCACGTTGTCGGTGTAACGGTTGGCGAAAGCTTTGACAATGAACCCTATGTGGGATACGTGCGTGGCGATAAATACTTTCGCCATGTCTTTGACCGGCTAACCGTAACTGAGCTCGCAGAAGCTGATCTTGTCGCTCTCGGTATCGAGGGTGTCAGTGGCGCGACGATGACCAGCATGGCTGTGGCTGACGGAATCGTGTTGGCAAGCCGTGGCGAAGTGGAGAGGGCTCGTGCCCAAGCTGGAAAAATAACCTCCCAACCGATGGGAAAGAGCTCGTACTGGACGTTGAGAAACATTTCAACCGCTTGCATTACCCTGTTTGGCCTGTGCTTGGGATCAACCAGTCTGCGGAGCAGAAAGCGCGTGCGACTGGTCTACCAAATCATCGTGATTGGGTGGCTGGGACTGTTGAACGGCGATTTGGTTTCTCAGGCGCTTTTGCTTGGTTGGGCTCAACAAGGCATTGTGTGGAAGCATGCCACCGGGCTTGCGCTACTCAATATTGCCGCCCTAGTTGCTCCAATTGCAACTGGCAAGAATGTCTACTGTGGCCACATTTGTCCCCACGGAGCGGTTCAACAACTGATCCGTCAGCGAGTTCCCTGGCGATTAAAAATCTCGGCACGAACGGCCTTGCTACTTAAAGTAATTCCAGCGAGCCTATTGTCGTTGGTAGTCGCTATCGGACTGCTCCATTTGCCGCTCAGTCCGGTCGCCATCGAGCCATTTGATGCTTGGATCTGGACAGTTGCCGGAGTCGCAACCATCGGAGTTGCCCTGGTCGGATTGTCCTTTTCTGTGTTCGTTCCGATGGGCTATTGCCGGTACGGTTGCCCCACAGGAGCCTTGATCAACTATGTCCGCTTGTCGGGATCGAGCTGGTCGGTCCGCGACACTGCCGGGATACTGACATTGCTGTTAGCGATTGCATGGTTCTGGTTTTGTTAGGGTGTCGTCTAGGTTCTGGAATTCTTCGTACTCTTCGTGATTGAAGAAGATCTTTGTCAAAGTGCCTCAAACTCGATACGCTGGAAACCTCGTGTGCCTCGAAGATCTGCATGCAGCTTGAGGTGGCAAGCGGGACCTACTTGGTCTGCCGTTGACGTTCTTTGGGTCTCCAAACGGAGAATTTGAAACCAAGCCATGTCGACTGCTGGTCCCAACTTGTGATTTCGGGTGGCGGGGTTCTGGTACCACGAGGACACGATGAGCAGAAGGACGGATGTCGTTTGACATGAAGCTCGCTAGAGCAGTACGTCAGCTTTCCGACTTGCGGACAACAATGCGGTTTCCGTACACCGAGATAATCTCCACAGCTGTTCCTTTCTCGATATAGTCGCCGTCGGATATGACGTCTATTGCGTTCCCTTCAACCCTGATCTTTCCAGAGGGTCGCAGATCAGAGTCGGCAACGCCTTGGTCACCAATTTTCAAATTGTTGGCAAGCGTCGGCGCACCATTCTGGAGCAGGCCTGTAAGCGAGCCCACGGTGGTATTTTCCGCTGAATCTTGCGGTGCATTAAGTTGAAATCTTGATAGGCCGGGCAACGAATCCAGCAGGATTAATTGACCGAAGAACAGAATGAGCATTCCGGAGATTGCACCTAGAACGATCAAAAGATTGGTTCGTAATTGCGACCACTGAGTCGTAGAACTAGGAACTACAAAGTCTTGGCTGGCCATCACAAGAGAAAGAACCAGCAGAATGAGCCCACTGACTCCAAACACTCCAAAACCGGGCAATACGAATACTTCACAAATAATGAAGATCACTCCTAGTCCGAACAATAGAAATTCCAGCCAGCCAGCCGTACCGCCTAGCAGATGACTCCAAAAAAAGATGCCGAAGGCAACCGTAGCAGTGAGGCCAGCGACGGAAATGCCGGGTGCAGCTACCTCGAAGTACAAGCCGATCAAGCCAATGATCAGTATCAAGCCTGAGACGAGCGGCAGATTCAGCAAGTAGACGACGTTATCGACCCATGTGTACTCCGTTCTTACGATCTCACCAGCGTTTACCGCCTCGAAGAAATCCTCTGCGGATTGGAATACGTTTTGACAGAACTGCAGTTCTCGCGCGCGCTCAGCCTCCAAGGTCAGAAATCTACCTTGATTTGTCTCAGGCACGATTGGCCCTACATCGTAAAGCTGTGCAACTCCTTCCATCTGTGTTTCAGCTTCAGTCAAGAAAGTTGTCTGACCGGTTTTTAATTCAGTGGCTTGATAGACTTTCAGATTTCGATCCACCAAAGCTTGAGCCAGGGCTGCCGGGCGGTTCTTGGACTTGGCCAGCGTGGCCAGTGCAGGCATGAGGTAACTCAGCAGTTTCTCGGACGCATGTTCGAACTGACCGCCAGGGCCTAGTTCGATAGGGCCCGCATCGCCAAATAAGGCCCCATCAGTCATATAGATTCGGTCGGCACCCAGTGAAAGGATGGCCCCGCCGCTGATCGCTTCTTTGGAAATGAAAACAATCGTTTTTGCCCAAGTAATGTCGCGAAGTGCCTCTGCCAATTCCAGCGAATGGTCCAGCCGACCTCCAGGTGTCGTTAAATCGACTATGACTAGATCCGCTCCCTGCTGTTCCGCCCACGCGAGACGATTCAGCAAATACCAACGAAACCGACCAAAGATGTCACCTTCGATTTGAATTACAACAGCTTTAGAGTAATTGTCTGCCAGGACGGAATCTGCAACGTCAGCCGCGTTTACTGCTGGAACTACGATGGCGACGTCGGCTGGCACGTCCTGGTCATCTTCTTCTTCGGGCAGAATGGTATCTGCTTCAGGTTCAGGACTTTGCTGAACGCCATCGCCACTGGCGGTTGGAGTGGAGACGACAGACTCCAAGTCAGTTGGCTGTGCTCCGGTCGTGTCTGAATTTCGCGTTGCGTCCTGGGCTAATGGAGCCAGAGAACCATCGTCGCGCAGCGGATTGGGGATGCCACTCTCAACCACTGGAGCATCCAATGCGCTGGGCCCATCGGGTAGCATTTCGAATGGGTTCTCCAGTTCCCATTGCCCGCGAGCAGGCGAGCTAAACAGTAACAGAAAACCCAACACGATTGTCAAATTACAAATCAGATTTTCAGTTCGCATGCGTGCGCACAGCTGTTATCTTTAGGGAGACACGATCTGGTAAACGCGCCCAGAAGTAAGTCCCGTTATTGTAGAGACGCCTTCGCCTGGGCACAAACGACCCAAGCCGCAAAAAAGGATGCGCCACAAAGTGAATCCAACGCAGCGCGAGACAACATGATTCTGCATGTAGACATGGACGCGTTCTACGCATCGGTCGAGCAACGCGATCGTCCTGAACTGCGCGGCAAGCCGGTGGTGGTAGGTGGATCGCCTCTAGGTAGGGGAGTTGTTTCGGCGGCCAGCTACGAAGCTCGCAAGTATGGTATCCACAGCGCCATGCCAATGCGGCGAGCTGTTCAGCTGTGCCCTGGCGCGATTGTCGTAAAGACACGCATGCAGATTTACGTGCAAGTTTCCAAGCAAATCAGGGCGATTTTCGCACGTTACACACCCGAGGTGGAACCGCTTTCCTTGGACGAGGCGTTTCTCGATGTCAGCGCGTGCCAGCAACTGTTCGGATCTGCCCAGCATATCGGCCGAGCCATCAAAGAAGAGATTTGGCAAGAATTGCAGCTGGTCGCTTCAGTCGGTGTGGCTCCCAACAAGTTCTTGGCGAAGCTAGCCAGTGATCTGGAAAAACCGGATGGTTTTACGTGCATTGAGCCCGAACAGGTCTTGCAAAAGCTGGCGCCGCTTCCCGTATCGCGCCTTTGGGGTGTAGGGAAGGTTACCGAGCAAAGGTTAATCAGCGCTGGGATATGCAAGTTTGGACACTTGCAAGCATTGACGCAGGAGCAAGCCACTTTATTGTTGGGAAACATCGGAATTCATCTTTGGAAACTGTCTCAGGGAATCGACGACCGCAAGGTGGTGCCCGATCGTGAGGCGAAGACTATTTCGCACGAGACAACGTTTTCACGCGACGTCCAGGACGCCAACGTCTTGCAGGCCCGCTTGCTGGAATTGACCGAACAAGTTGGAATGCGGCTGCGTTCCCGCAATCTGCAGGGACGGACGGTGCATATCAAGCTTCGCTACAGCGACTTTCACACAATCACGCGCAGCCACAGTTTGGACAGCCCCAGCAGTGCCACGGAAGTTTTCTGGCGGGCGGCAGCGCAGCTATTGCAGGCTGAGTTCGATAAACGTGCACTAGTTGTGCGACTGATTGGCGTGGGCGTGTCCAATTTGGAGACACGGCGTGAACAACAATTGATGCTCTTTGATGAGGAAGGAAATTTAGCCGACCTGCGACAAACTCAAACCGCGAGAATTGATTCGGCGACAGATGAGATCCGCAAATTGTTTGGACGCGAGGCTCTACAGAGGGCTAGTTCGCTGAAGCCCAAATGAAGCCCTATTTTTCCAATCAATCGGAGACCGGATGTCCAATGGCGACGCGGGCATCAGCTGTTTTCGACTCGAGAAGGGTTCACACAGTTAGCCGCCGGCGTTGATCGCCCAGCACCTTGGCCAACTCCACCATCGTGTCGTCTAATTTCTGGTAGGCGTAGAACGAGGCCAGCAAGCCGATCCCCGTAGTGCATACGCCTGACACTACATAAATCTCTCGCATGTCGTTGCGTAGCACCAGCAGAGCGACCGCCAGCAGGGGAATTGCCGCTGCGGAAAGCAAGTACCACCGCATGTGGGTTCGGATCCGCCGACAGTGTTCGGCGTAATGCGGATCATGCATCGCGGGCGCAATGACTTTCGGATAGTAGATCAACAGCGAAATCAATGTCATTCCAAAGTATGGATAGATCCAGGCCACACCACCGCACAAAACTAGCGAAATAAAGAAATGGAATGCGTCCATGGCATGGAACTGCCGATGCCACGAAGCAAAAGCGACGGCAAAGACAACCCCAGAAACGGTCCACAATACGCCACATATGAGCGAGGCTTGATTGCCGATATTGAGCAAGCGTCTGATTTCCAGCGGAGAACTCTGCCTGCCAGCCCTGGCATTGTTGACAATCTTGGCAATCGGCCAGGTGATCATCATGAATAGGATGCCTCCCAGGGGAAAAACGATACCGTTGACGACATTCGATATGAACTCAAAATCTCGGCCGATATTAGGAATTAATGTGGCCGAACTTTCCACCATCGCCCTCCCCACATCGGCGACATTGTTCGGGCTGGTAGGATCCATGGCCCAGATCCACTGCTGGTTGTAGCGGTAGTTAAACGCCGAGGCAGCTGTGTTGGGACCGAAGATAATCACAGCTGCCACAAGCAATACTGGGAGACCAAGCAAGAAGCCTGCCAAACTGGACTTAGCGGGCTCAAATCGATGGGCCAATTCCGGATGGAAGGCCAGTCGCAAACGGGCCGCGGTTTCGTGGCCACTACTGGGGCGATCTTCCGGTGCAACGCTTAGTAGGCTTCGTAGCACCTTTTCAAGTACGCGCTCGGTGGCATTCGTACTAGATTCGTCGTTTTGAATCTCACTGTCGCGAGCAGCGCGTTGCAGCTGAACAGCCTGCGTCCAATTCGATGCCAGCTCGGCAATTTGCCAGGGACGTTTGCCATGCCAAAGTTCCCAAAGCACGATTCCTAACGCATACAAGTCGGATCGTCCATCTAGCTCATCGGCCGTCTTTGGTTCGGTTGGATCGGCAACCTGCAATTGCTCAGGAGACATGTAGGCCAGAGAACCGCCAAAATACGCAGCCGCTCCGGCACGACCCGACAAGCCACTACAACTCACATTGAAATCGGCAAGCTTGGGAATCGCTTCACTGGAAAGCAGGATATTGGCTGGCTTGATATCTCGATGCAGCACGCCTTTTTGATTTGCATATCCCAACCCCTCGGCTAGTTGAATGCCGATCCAGGCAACGACTTCGGGCCAATTCATGTCTGCCAATTGGGCGCGAATAATCGATTCTTCGGGCGCGGACTGGTTTGCATCCAGCAAGTGCTTGTCAATGGAATCCAGAATCAATTTGCCGGATCGCGATGCTCTGGGAGTGGCTTTGACCAGCTGGATGCAGTCGGCCAATGTTCCGCCAGCCAGGTATTGCATATAGAGTAGAATTGTCGGCGGATCGACAATCTCACGCTGGTCGTACACGCGTACGATGTTGGCATGATCTAGCTGAGACAGTGCTTGAGGTTCTTCGCTGCCTCGCGACGTGGCCTTCAAAGCAACCAGTCGTCGCATTGATTCTTGCCGCGCAAGATAGACGCGGGCAAAGGCGCCCTGCCCAAGTTGCTTAAGTACGAAAAAATCATCAACCTGAGTGCCTACAGCCAACTCAGGTACATGGGTGGTAGCTCCGCTGAAAGCTTTGGTGTCACCGTTTGCGACCAGCCGGGCAATTGCATTGGCAAGATCGGGAAAGCGTTGGCGGTAGTCGTCCCATCGCGGATGCTCGCCTGCTGCCCGCCGCAATTGGACTTCCTCGATCACCAGATCCAAAGGAATGCCCTCGTGCGGCAATACCGACCCCACTGCGGGCCAATAGTATTCAAGCTTGCGCTCGATGCGTTGTTGGGCAGCTGCTGCCAAATCGAATTTTATCAACTCGACCATAATCAGCCGAGTTAGCTGAATTGCAAGCTCGGGAAGCAATTCTAGCAATTGCTCTGGCCGATTGACGGGAGCGATCTTGCCCAATCGCTCCAGGCATAATTCCAGCAGCGCGAACGACGCCTCGACGGTATTCTCAACTTGCCCGTCAGATACAGCACCCATCAGTCTCGAGTCCAATCCGCGAGTTTGGGCTCCCAACCCTGTTCGATTTCTGCATACGCAATAACGTAGCCTTGCACATCCTCCGATTCGACCTGGCGGATCTGTGCAGCCAGTTCGTCGTTGTTGACGTTCCAGCCTTGCAGGACTGGAATGAGACGAGAGGATGCAACTGGGGCATGGCCGTACTTTGCTGGCATCGACTGAAATGAGGCCACAATACTGTGGATCCAACCAGCGGTGGGACCATACACCGCTACGTCCCGATGGAATTGCTTGTACGTGGCGAGCACAGCGATTGCTGAACAGCTCGTTTCGACAGGAGCCAGTTGGGCCGTGTACGATTTCCAGCATATCCCATCAAAGCAGCCAACTCCCGCACACAGGCCATCCGCCGCACCGTCGTGTTCTTCGCATTCTGTCACCCAGACTGGAATGACTTGGCTCTGCGGCACGAACTTCTTGATTTCTTCGACAAACATCGCGGCAGCATCGCTATCCAGAGGTGTCGTCGAGCGCCGTTTGCCATAATCGCTTGTCCAACGACAAAGGGGATTGCCGCAACCGCAAGCAGAAGGCGCTCCCTGAATGTCGTTTAAGAAAACGCCCGTGGCCTCAGGCAAATCACTCAGCAGTTGCTGGACACGCTGCTTCTGGGCCGTAAACGTCTCGCGCGAGAGTATGGGCACCCAAGGGTACGTTTTGACGACCTGCTGAGGACCAGGTGTGGGGACATCACGGAAAAGTCGTTTCCACTCTGGATGTGTCTGCTGGCTGGCCATCCACATCGGATGCGCATTTGCCAATAAGGGGCATCTAGCCACCTCCACCCAGTAATACAGCTCCAACTCACTGTCGATAACCTTCAACGCTGCACTCTTGTAGTGGCTCTTTTCTGTTTCATCGGTTGAATCGTCGAGCATGAGAGCGATCGCATTGATTCCATCTGCGCGCCAGGCCTCGACGGCCTCTGAATTCACATCTTCGATAGCAACCAAGGCGGCTCTCAATTTTAGCTCAGCAGCACGCGGTAGCGGTTCGGCTGCGTGGGACGAAGAGCAGGCCACACAAGACACTGCCGCCAGGCAAACAACCAGTTGTGCCGCAATGTAGCCCGAGCGTTGACCGCTGCTATTGATGCAGATCAGCAGAAACCAACTAACCCAAGACCTGTTTCCCCAGCCTGTCACTACGACCGAAAGCGTCAATGAAATTCTCCTGTTTTCTTAATCAACCGATGGGCGACTCGCCGCCCTGGTCAGCGGGTTTGATAGAGCATCGAGTCGGGATATTCTGCAGACCAGGCATACCAGCGACATTGCACTCCGTTAACCCAGGTGAGTTCTGCGCCACGCAACGGTCCGTCGACACCTCTGCCAGCGATTGTCCAGCGAGTTCCAGTTTCCTTGTCCTTAAACGGAGCGGATTCGGGAGAAATCGAGTCAGCGTAGAAGGTCAATGTTTTTCCATTGATCCGTCGGTCGAAGGCTACGGCTGTTTGCGTGGCGCCGTACCAGAAGACAGCAATGGGCTCGTCGGCAACTACATCGACAAAGCAGGCTCGCTCAGTCAAGTCCCCAACTGGATACGCCTTGGTCGTGGAACTTATCTCAACCCCTAGCACCGGTGACATCGCTTCCAGCCGCTGATCTACCTTGCCTAGCGTTGAAGTAACTTCGGCATCCATCCGTTGTGGTATTTCGTGGACGACGTACTTATTGCCGTCGAAGAGATCGTAGGTGGTGGACTCTGGATGCAACATCAACCAATAATTCCAATTGGTCATTAGATTGGGGATACGTTTGAGCTGTTTTCCTGACTGTGGACCGGAGATTGCCTTACCAGTCAAAGCTGACCAAAGCGTTCCGTCCTGGCCCTTGACGATCATGACACCGCGGCGGAAGCCATACAGCTCGTAGCCGTAGTCCTTTTCGTAGGCGGTAACAAAATTGCTGTTTGGATCGTAGAAGAACAGTCCGTATGTGTCGTTGACGACTCTGGGCCCTGCCAGAAAGTGACGGATGGGAAAAGCTCCGCCGTTGTGTGACGCTCGCAGCCAGGCGATCACTCGATCATTGCCAGCAATTAGCGATTTGACGTGCTGGGTCGAACAATACGAACAAGGTGGTTCCGTGATGGAAGCAGCCTCGATGCGAATAATGTCTGTTGGCTCTTGCGAATTTGCTATTGGCGCCAGCAGCAAGACCGCTGCTAGTGTCAAGAATTGGAAATTCAGTTCCACATAATCCTTGCGCAAAACTAGCCGCTGTGCGCTAGCACGCGTTTTTTGACGGAGCCGCGCGCTAGCGCGTTGCGGCTGATGTGGAAAAGGAATTACGATTTGTGACACTAGCAAGGAAACTGAGGAGATGAAGTGTTTCATGAATTGATCCCACTCGTTGAAGATTCAAACGATTCCATTTAGCTCTGGTTAGCAGAATGTTGATCAACCCGCCAAGTCTTGCCACTAATACTTTTGCGGATCTTGCACCACGGCTGCCGTCTCAGATCACTCAGGAAGCGCTTGCAAAAAGAATCGCTGCCAGTTTCCATGGAAAATTAGGGCGATGTCTTCCTCATTATATCCGCGGCGGCGAAGGATTGGTTCCAGTTTTTGCAAGTCGCTGATCCGGTCCAAATCAGCGGGGGTCTGCTCACAACCGTAACAGCCATCTAGATCGCTGCCGATGCCCACGTGCCTAGCGTTGCCAGCCAATTGGCAGACGATGTCGATGTTGTCCGCTGCGGTTTCGAGTGTGGCCAAGCGTGGAGAAATGCCGCGCTGGTATCCTTCCTGCAGCATGATTATGTCAAACGCTATACCGACAACCCCACCACGGTTGATGACGGCGAGGTACTGCTCATCACTGAATTGCCGCTGCCAATTTGCCAACCGTCGAGAGTTTTGATGGCTGGCGTGGACGGGGCCGCCAAAATGATCGATCACTTGCCAAAATGCAGGATCAGAGAGATGGGTTAGGTCGACGGTCATACCCAATTCAGCGATCTTGTTCAGCAGCGGAAAAGCACTTGCGTTCAGGGGGACGTCCGTACTAGTTCCACCACCATATCGGTTTACACCGTAGTGCGTCAGCCCAATTGCCCGCAATCCCATCGCATGGAATTCTTCGATAGTGTCGACCGTCAAAATCGGGTCAGCGCCCTCCATCGTCAGAATGAACCCCAACGGCGCAGTGGACGATTGAGCGAATTGTTCGATGTGCTCGCGCAGCTGACTGCGGTTGGTCAACATCCGCATTCGCCCCACTCGTTCCATAGCACGGTAGTACGCCAAATGGGCATTCGCCATGGCATAGCAAGTCTCTGCAGTAATGCAGCCGAAGTCATGATTGATCTCTGCTTCCTGTCTTGCCAACAAAGTTGCCAAGCAGGTTGCGACTTGCGCCGTCCGCAATTCAGGGAAAGACACAGTGTTGGTACAGCGTCCCTTGATGCCTGCCATTCCAAGCTCGGTCTCCTGTCGGCGGATCTCGTCGATCGACAGCGACAGATCACGATTCCAGTCCACTGCGTTGAGAGCTAGATCCAAATGTGCGTCAAAGATTTGCATGCGTTGAAACCGTCTTTCCTAGTCGTCTGTTACAGCCTAATTTTAGGGTAGTGGGATTCGCCAGAATTCCTCTCAATCGGGGAATTCTGGCGAA
>JAGQPR010000178.1 GCA_020426625.1 Planctomycetales bacterium | reverse complement strand
AGGTTGGAGTTGTTAACAGGCATGGATGGCCTAGTTCGTCGAGAAAGAAACCCGAAAGTTACCTGGAACTATTCTGACTTATTCGCCACGGTCTCGCCAATCTTATCCGACAAATCCAGCATTTGCTGAGGTGTCAGCTCTTCAGCACGCGCCGAGCCCTCCAGCGCCAAAGCCATAAGCACGCTATCGACATCTTCCTTGCTTAGCCGATCCTTTACGTAGCTGTAAAGGGCCGAGCGTAGGAACTTCCGGCGATGTTGAAAGATGCCACGCACCGTCGAGTGAAATTCGTCCGGTCGCCGAATCCTGCGCCGGAGCACCTTTTGCGGCCGGATATCCAGTATTGCGGATTCGACTTTGGGACGTGGCCAAAAAACACTGGGCGGCATGATCCGGACGATTTCGGTTTGGCACTGAGCCTGAATCCAAACACTCAAAGCGCTATAATTCTTGCTGCGTGGCTTGGCGACGATCCTTTCCGCCAATTCTCGCTGAATCGTAGCCACCATGCGGGTGGGCCAGGGGTCGATGTCCAGCAAATTGGACAGAATTGGTGTGGCTACATTGTAGGGAAGGTTGGCAACCAACTTGAGCCGGCCACCAGGAATCTCACCGACCTTGGTCCGCAGCGTCTCAATTACTTCCTGATGCAACGAATTCTTATTGCGGAGAGCATCTTGCTCAAGGAGCGTCACATTGCTGAGCGAAGCGAATTCAGCGCGGGCCATCGGCGCCAAGTAGCGATCAATCTCAACGGTAACCACATGTCCAGCTTGGGCAGCCATAATCGTCGTGAGTGAACCCATACCAGTACCCACTTCGAGCACGACATCGCGAGGGGTCAATTCAGCCGTTCGCGCGATCAGCTCCACCAGGTTTAGGTCAACCAAAAAATTCTGACCGAAGCGAGTTTGCGGTTGAATATGCGCTGCTGCGAATCGCTGTTGCAGGTAGGAAAGAGTTTGACGCTCAGTCATTCTTGGCTTCTGTAGGTTGTTTCGTGCGGTCAGGAGCATCGACGGCAGGGCCCGCAGGTACCATTAACTCGTTCTCGCCAGAAAGCAAATCGTTTGGAATATGCTGCTGGAATCCTTGATATCCACTATTCAGCTGACGCTGAACGTATTTTGCTAACAGATCTGTTTCCAGGTTGACGCGATCCTGCAGTGCGAGTGCTCCCAACGTTGTATGCTGCAAAGTGTGCGGGATCAGCGCCACGGAAAACCGTTGGTCGATTACGGCGACAACTGTAAGGCTGACTCCTTCGACAGCGACCGAGCCTTTGGGAGCGATTTGCACGATCAACGGTTTCGGCACTTCGAACCACATAGTGGACCAATCCGCGTTGTCCTGTCGACTCACCAGCGTAGCCTGTCCGTCCACATGGCCGGTCACCAAATGCCCGCCCAGTCTATCGCCGAAAGCCAAAGATCGCTCGCAGTTGACTTTGCTGCCACTCGAGAACGATGAAAGGTTCGTCTTGGATAGCGTTTCCTCTCCAGCTTGAAACACCATCAGCAAGTCGTCGATTGACACTATCGTCAAGCAGCACCCATTGATAGCAATGCTGTCGCCGAGTTTGGCATCCACGAAACTCGGTGGACGCTCGAGCGACAGCCGGATTCCCGCCGCCTCGTTTTGGACGCGAACGACTTGGGCGGTGGCTTCGACTAGACCGGAAAACATGGATATCACAACCTGGGCGTTTACAGAATTCAGTTTTCCCAGCTTGGTAACGGCAACGACGTCAAGAGAGGGAATTTTGACTTGCAGACCGGCTCTTCACGTACCGTGAAAGTGGATTTCAGTGAAGAGGATTTGCTCCTAAGTCACGGCGACAGGGCAGTTCCAGCGCCATGCGCAGCTGGCCAATGGAGGACTAATGGCTAAGCACCGGACCCCAGCTAATAATTCTAGGTCCTTAGCCCTAGGGCAGCTAGTCAGGCTTGGCGTTCAGCCGCGTTTTTAAATGTATTCCTCCGCCTCTCACTGCGTCAACGTTGACAACGTTCATAACATGGAATTGGGGTGGAGGCGGGGACCGGGCATTTGCTACTTTGAGGCGTCACTTGATAACCGGACCGCATAAGCCGAGACGATAATGCACCGAAAACGCAAACGGCCCCACCAAGATCGATTTGATTCGCCTCTGCATGGATGGAAGTCAAGCCGACGGTCGCCTGCGTCCCATACATACTCACGGTGCATACGCCGACAGACAGCTGCACAGCATCTACTGCTAGCACTGATGACAATTTCCGGGCTTGGATGCGTTGATGGCCCTCTCTACTCCTTGAAGAATGCCAATCCTTACTACAGAGCTCAGTGGAGTAAGGATCGCGAGTTGGGACCCACTTACGGTGATCGGATTGCTGAATTGGACCTGCTGCGAGAGCAAATTCGTGACATGGATCCAACGAAGCAACGCGAATGGGCTAATAATCTGGAACGAGTCATCAAACACGATCCAAGTCCAGAAATGCGAGCCAAAGCTGTGGATGCGATCGCGTATGTGCAGGACTCTGCTACGGAACGAGCGCTAAACCTAGCTTCCGGCGATGACAATGAAAAAGTTCGCTTGGCAGCTTGCCGAGCTTGGAGGGTCCTCGGGGGAAGTGCAGCACGCTCTCGGCTGATGACTTTGGCTCAAAATGACAGTGAAACGACCAGCGTGCGGCAGGAGGCGATCGAGAGCTTAGCCGTGTTTGATGACGCTGAGGTTCGACGTTTGCTGGCGCGACTCTTGGATGATCCCAGCCCTGCCGTGCAATACCAAGTTGCTATGACGCTGAAGAACAGCACCGGCCGGGACTATGGGGGGGACTTCGAGGCATGGAAGAAATTCCTGGCAGGTGAAGATGTAGCAGCCGCACCAGCAGCTTCGATGGCCGACAAGCTATGGAACGCGTTGCCAAGCCTCTAGCCCGGTCAATGTTACTCAGACGAGAGAACGCGATCGTTGGAGCTTGCGTTACGATGTCTTGTTGAAGTCAACAACTCGGCGGCACCACCGACCCCGCAACATCGGAGCGAGTGTACGGCTTCTGTGTATCCTCGCCAGTTCTTTGAATGAACCCTGTCAGGTGATTAGCGAATAGTCCAGCCTACAGGCTGAGTCCAAGCCTGACGAAACTGACCATCAAAAGATGGATCCGAGTGTTCTAAGCTGCTGGTGACCACAGCCCGAACATACAGCTGATCATCTTTCATCGTGTAGCTGGGGGAAAGGCCTTCGACCTCCGCAACCACTCGACCGATGGATTCGTCCTTCGGCAGGCTCTCACCACTCTCGCGATTTCGCAATGTGGTGATGAAGCGAGTGATATAGGTTGCACCTTCTGCCGGCGCGATGGAAAGGGAGAGGGTTCGCGAATCCGAGCTGAATTGCACGTCACGAAGCGTTACACCGCTAGACGCGTAAAAGTTGGCAGACTCCAGTGATCGGATCAAATGCTCCGGAGTCAAGTATTTGGAACGAACCATGACCCAGCCGCGTCCAGGTCGTGAGCCGGGCTTTCCATGGTATTCATGGCTATCGTCTGTGGCGATACCTAGAATTGGCGGCGAGTTGAGTGCAGACAAGCGGATCGCATTGATGACATCCCACATTCGTTCAATCGAAATATGTTGTTCGTCGCCCAGGTGATTGACTCCAGGATGTCCGTTATAAACCTCAAAGAACTGCTCTTGAACAACATGAGCCAAATCTTCAGCAGTGACGGCATAATGGAAATTCGGATGATTCAGGTGCAACATCAAGTTGCGACCACTCTTTTCTTCATGCTCGAGAACAGCCCTCAGGTTATTGGCGATTGCCTCTCGCACGGTCTGGCCACCGACCGGCTCAATTCTCTCGGCGGTGTTCGAAACGTTAAGATGCACCGGTAGCCCTTCCGATTTGTCGCTGATTTCTTCCCCTTCGATCATGATGAAACTGCCAGCTCGCTCGACCAGGCAGCGAAACTCGTCCAGTGGCTTCAATCGCACATCCAACCGACCCGATTGGGGGTCTTGCCGAGTTTCAACCCAATCGGAGCCGAATCGGTTTTGGTATCGCTGCAAAATGCCCTCGTCGGACCGTCCAATAATGTCGGGCAATGGCATCCAGCGCATTCCGCGACTGAGCGTGTTGTGATCCGAGAGAGCCAAGAAGTTGTAACCATGTTCTGCATACCAGGCGGCGATGACTTCGGGAAACTCATCGCCGTCACTCCACAGCGAGTGCGTATGCAAGTTGCCTTTAAACCACTGGAAATCGAACTTGGTTGCCTCTTGTGCCGCCGCAGTCGAAAGGGTTGCGAGGACAACACTGATCAGGAGAGGCATCGTTCGCACTATCTGGATACGTCTGGCCACCGGGGATCTCCAGGGTGAGGGCTGGCAGGAATTGGATCAAGGAAAGTCACTGAGTGAATCGCGCGTGCTTCGTACTGCATAGCGGGTAATCACCAAGTTACGCGACGTGTCAAAAGTACTTTTCGCCCCGAAAATTGGCAACCGTGCGCGGAGGCCATTCTGTGCAGGCTGAATCGACAGCGTTTACAATATCATGCTACGGCTACGTTAGGCTGAACTGGTTAAGTTACCCGAGCAAGTGCGCCAACGCGTGAGCTGCTCCATTGTAGCCATCCGGCTCAGCGGTAATGATTGGCCAGGTAGACCGCCAGGCAATTTTTCCCAAATCCTAAATGCAGAATTAACCAAATCAACCTAATATCGAGGTCACATGTCCGTTTCGCAGAGACGTGTCTGGGCAAAGAATAATAAGCTGCCCCTACACAAATACCTGAGCCAATTCCTAGTCTGCTTCGCTTGCTTGTTCAATAACGATTTGCCTGTTGCTACCGGATCCGAACCAGCGAATCGCCACGAGTCGCCTCGACTGCAAGTGCAGATGGCCGTAGAGCAGTTCGCAGCCGACAGCAAGACCTTGCGACATCGTTACCGTGTGCCCCTCGACAAGGATGCGTACACGGTTCGGTCGCAGAACCTGGCAGATTGGCTGCAGACTCTGGACGAGGTCACTTTCGAGGATTTGGATCGCGCCAGCAAAATTGATTTCTTGTTGTTACGCAGTGAAATTGATTACCAGCAGCAGAAGTTGGAATTGGAGCATCGTCGTGAGCAACAAGCAGCGGAACTGATCCCTTACGTTGATTCGTTGATTTCGTTTTGCCGCAACCGCGAGAATGTGACATCCATCGACGCACGTGCGATCGCGGAACAGTTGGATGCGACGGCCTCAAAGGCCGAAGAAATCGCCAAGGGCGTTCGTGATATTCCCGCAGACGTGGAAGAGGTTGCGGCCGCCCGACAACGCATCACTGCTCTACAAGCCGTGGAATTGCTGGATTCGTTTGGGAATTGCTTGGCAGAGTCTCATCGTTTTTATCAAGGATATGACCCGCAATACACGTGGTGGGTCGCGCAGCCGATGGAACGTCTGTCTGCTGCCATCTCCGCCCATAAGTCAGCACTGCGCGATCATATAGTCGGAGTACCAGAATCCGATACGGAAACAATAATAGGGCTTCCCATTGGAAGTGAAGGGTTGAAATTGGAACTGGCGCACGAGTGGATTGCGCTGTCACCGGCCGAGTTGGTTGCCCTGGCGAAGCGTGAAATGGAATGGTGCGACGCGGAAATGGCCAAGGCATCCCAGGCTCTTGGTTTTGGTGATGACTGGAATCAGGCAATGGCTCATGTCAAGAGCAAGCATGTCGAGCCCGGGCGACAACCGCAAATGATCTACGACCTGGCTTGGGAAGCGATTCGATTTCTTGAAGCGCATGATTTAGTGACCGTACCGCCTATGGCGGCCAACGGGTGGCGAATGACGATGATGTCGCCTCAGCGCCAGCGTGTGAATCCGTATTTTCTCGGGGGCGACACAATTATTGTTTCCTATCCGACAGATAGCATGACTCACGAAGAAAAACTCATGAGCATGCGGAGCAATAACGAGCATTTCTCACGGGCAACGGTTCATCACGAATTGATTCCCGGACATCACTTGCAATACTACATGCTGCCGCGTTATCGGTCCTATCGCACGATTTTCTCAACCCCTTTTTGGATTGAGGGTTGGGCTCTCTACTGGGAGATGCTGTTGTGGGACTTGGATTTCGCACAGAGCGCAGAGGACCGAGTTGGCATGCTATTCTGGAGGAAACACCGCTGTGCTCGAATCATCTTCTCATTGAGCTATCATCTGGGGACAATGAGTCCGGAGGAGTGCATCGACTACCTGATCGAACGTGTTGGCCATGAACCATCCGCAGCCGCTGCCGAAGTTCGCAGGTCCATCATGGGCGGATATAGTCCGCTCTATCAAGCTGCATACATGCTCGGCGGACTGCAATTGCGGCAACTTCATCGCGAGTTCGTCCAATCTGGCAAGCTTACCAACCGCCAGTTCCACGATTCGGTCCTGCATGAGCATGCTATGCCAATTGAAGTCTTGAGACTGGCGCTAGGGGAACAGGAACTGAGCAAAAACACGCGGCCCATCTGGCGATTTGCTGACGTACCATGAGTTATTTTTGCCGATGTTTCCCACTGAGTCTCCCGATAGTGTTCGTCGGCGAAGTGTTCGTCGGCCTCGATTGATTAAGGAAGACCTATACTCTGATGCTTCTTGCTGTTCGGTAAGTGCAGCTCAAAAGCGACGGAAATTGGCTCTCGGAGAAAATCTACATGCTGTACAGATCGTTTTTGTTGCTGGTCACGTTAGGCAACTTGGGCTTGGCTCAACAGGAACAGGGTTTTCCTCCGGTCAAGGAGTCGGACGTACGGCACATCGATGCTTTACGAACGAGCGGTCCGATTCGCATTGATGGTAAGCTGGATGAGCAGGATTGGAAGCGCGCGCCTGAGTCACCCCGCTTTGTAGACTTGATCTCCGGCCACGAGACGATTCATGATACCCGAGTGCGTTTGCTGTGGGACGACGATAATTTATACGTTGGTTACACAGTTCAAGAACCGGATGTGAAAGCGACATTTACCAAACGGGATAGTCCGATCTATCAGGAAAATGACGTTGAATTCTTCATCGCCGGGGAGGACGCTTACTACGAATTTGAAATTAATGCCCTGGGCACTATCTACGAGGGACTCTTTGCCTGGCAGGACTCCTACATATCGTCGGGAATTGCCTCGCTGCCGCAGCTAGATCGCACTCGCGACGACGTTCGTTGCCAAGCATTCAACGGCGTTGGGCTAAAGTCCCATCCGCGCGGCCTGCGCTGGGCCTTCTTGGACTGGGACTACCCTGGCGCTTTCCAGGCCGTAAAAATCCACGGCACGCTGAACGATAGCACGGACCATGATCTCGGCTGGACCGTCGAACTGTCGTTTCCTTGGAAAGGATTGTCAGTATTAAATATGTCTCAGCCTCGCACGCTTCCTCCAAGGGCGGGGGACGTCTGGCGGATGGATTTTTCTCGCTTCAACCAGTACAAGTCGCTGGATCCAAGCGCCGGTCAGCAAGACTCGGGGGGATGGGCTTTAAGCCATCACGGAATTTGGGATTCGCACATACCCGAGTGCTTTCCGTTTGTGACTCTTCGGGACAATCAGGATTAAGCGCGCTCAGTCGAAAATCTGCCTCGCACAGGAAGGACGAAGAAAAAGTGAATTCGATGTTTTTCTTGCAATGCAAGCGCAGAGCCTTGCGCCACTGTCTAGCAACGCTCACAGCTTCTTGGGTGATCTGCTTCCATTTCTTGACTTGCTGTGTTCAAGCTGAGGAAATAGCAGAAGAGGTTGCCAAATTCGGGTTGGATTCGCGGACTTCCTGGACAACGTCTCGTTTGCAGGGGTTTCCCGATCCACCTCCCCCTTGGAAACTAGTCCCAGCTTTTCCGCAACTCAAGTTCAATCAGTTGATCACACTCGGCAAGGTGCCAGAATCTCAGTGGCTCTTGGCTGTCGAACATGAGACGGGATATGGAGGACCGAGTCGCGTGCACCAGTTTCTCGACGCGCGGAATACCGACCAAACCGAATTGTTTTTGCAGCGGCCAGAGATTATTTACGGATTCGCTTTCCACCCGAATTTCACCGAGAACCGGTTGGTCTACGTCGGCTGCAACGGGCGTTCCGAAGCGTTGCAAGATGTGGCCACGCGCGTGCTTCAATTCCGCGTTGAGGGCGATGGTCCCTATCGATGTGATCCTTTGTCGGAGAAGCTGATTATTGAATGGCCCTCCAACGGGCACAACGGTGGCGATTTAGAATTCGGTGAACATGGGTTCTTATTTGTATCGACCGGTGACGGAACGTCCGACTCCGATGTCGCTCGCAATGGTCAGAATCTATCGACACTCAATGGCAGCATGCTCCGCATTGACGTAGGGCCCTTTCAAGATGCTTCCGACGGCAGGCCGTCACTCGACAACCACGTATCGGCGGACTTGCCCTATCGCATTCCACTTGACAATCCGTTCTTGAAAGTTGCCGGTGCGCGCGGCGAGATTTGGGCCTACGGGCTGAGGAATCCTTGGAGAATCTCGTATGACGAGCATGCGTCTCAATTGTGGGTTGGCAACAATGGCCAGGATTTGTGGGAATCCGCCTACTTGATTCAGCGTGGGGCCAACTACGGCTGGAGTATCAAGGAGTCCAATCATCCGTTTCACACTGAACAAGATTCTGGGCCAGTTGAAATATCGCCTGCCACGGTTGAGCACCATCACAGCGAGGCGCGGTCGCTGACCGGTGGCCATGTTTACCGCGGTGACCAATTCCCTGAGTTGCAGGGTGCGTACATTTATGGCGATTACTCGACTGGCAATATCTGGGGCGTGTGGCACGACGGTCAGGCGGTACGCCAACAGCAACTCTTGGCACACTCCAATGCCATGATTTCCGATTTCGGCTTTGATAGCCAGGGGGAACTATTGGTCGCCGACCACGTAGGTTCGATCTTGCGGTTTGAAGCCAATTCTCAAGAGCAGGCCAACGAATTCCCACGCTTGCTTAGCCAAACCGGTCTCTTTGCAGATACCGCAGCCGAGATTCCCGCCCCGGGAGTAATTCCGTACTCGGTCAATTCTCCGCTTTGGTCAGATGGGGCCAGCAAGCACCGCTGGCTAGCAGTTCCAAACCAAGAGACGATCCAGTTCAAGCCGCGAGGTTCATGGGATTTTCCCGATGGAAGCGTGCTGGTGAAGTCATTTGCTTTTCCCAATGCCACAGGTGCTCTGCGCCGAGTCGAAACGAGGTTACTTGCCAAGCAGCAGCGAGAATGGTTCGGTTATTCGTACCGATGGAACGCGGAACAAACAGACGCGGAACTGGTGGGAGCCGAGGCGCTGGAGGAAATCCTAGATTGGGTTGTTGAGGACGGACAACCGCTGGACGTCCGCTGGCAATACCCAAGTCGCTCGGATTGCATGGTTTGCCACTCGCGGGCGGCAAATTTCGTACTTGGCCTGTCAGCCGAGCAGATGAATCGGCCACAGCTCTACATGCAACCCAACCAGGATCGAGTTGCCGCCGCGCAGCTAGAGACACTCAGGCACATTGGATTGTTCGGTTCCTCGGCGGACGAGGCGGACTTTTCTCAGTCGTCGAGATTGGTCGATCCATTTGCTGGCTTTACCCGTGAAGCCCGCAATGCCCGAGAAACAAGTGAAGCCGATGAAAACCGTGGAGCCAGCCAAGACCTAGCAAGCAGCGAAAATCTAGCAAGCAGTGAAGATCTAGAATTCAGAGCGCGTTCCTATATTCATGCGAACTGCGCGGGCTGCCATGTTGGCGCTGGTGGCGGCAATTCCAAATTCGTGGTCGACTACTTCACGCCGCTAGAGCGTGCGCAACTGGTCGATGAACAGCCGCTGCACGGTAGCCTGGGCATCGATCAAGGAAGACTGGTAGCTCCAGGTTCACCGCAACGTTCGATTCTGCTCCAACGGATTTCCACGCGGGGTACCGGGCAAATGCCCCCCCTGGGCTCTCATCGCGTACATGCTGCGGCCGTCGAGCTGTTGACCGAGTGGATCTTGTCCCTGCCTAAAGACTAGTGTCAAGAATTGGAAATTCAGTTCCACGTAATCCTTCCGCAAAATTAGCCGCTGTTCGTTAGCACGCGGTTTTTGACGGAACCGCACGCTAACGCGTAACGGCTGATGTGGCATCGGAACTACGATTTGTGACACTAGGTTCATGCCGAACAAAGAGCCTGCAAGGATCGGTACGTTATTGGACGCGGCTACAATCCTGGATAGTGGGATTCTCAATTCTGTCCAACTCGACCGGGTAGTTCTCAAAGGACATGGTGTAGCAGTCTTCGAAAAGTGGTCGTAGAAAATCCTCCGTCGTCGGGTCAAATTCCGGCTGGACCATGAATTCGCGTCCCTCTGGAGTAGAGCGAATGTCTCCGTCGTCGATGACAATTTCGCCAGCTTTGATAACGTATCTGGGTTGGGCGAACATGCGAGAAATATCGTGGTCTTCACGGTAGATAACCAAGTCAGCATCTTTGCCCACGGCCAGATTTCCCTTTTGTCTGTGCCCCAGCGCTCGAGCTGGCCCCGCCGACATGATGATCGCGATCTCGTACAAAGAATACTCTCGAGTTATTTCGGGCAGGTAAATTCTACTTTTGATTTTCGCTGGCAATTTGGCCATGCAAGCGTTTCGGAAATCCGCACACATCAACAACTGGATGATTTCCGGATAACGCCAAAAACAAGCGCCGTTAGGATGGTCGGTCGTCAGGAAGACTCGCCAGGGATCGTTGATCAATAGCAGCAACTCCAGCCCGACTGCCCATTGCACGGCGTTGACGAGGTTGGATGGCTTGTAGGTGTAAGGGACGATCCCACAGCCAGTTTCATTTTCGACGTCCAAATTGCCCCATTTGCGTCCAGTCAGTTTATACAGTAAGTGCTGCCAGGGGCCGTCGGCGGTGATGGTGACGGTATCGCCAAAAAGCACTGCACCAGTGTCGGTAGTCATACTCGGATGCGCATTGAAATATTCCGCAAACTGAGCCGCTTCGCTGCGCATCGTATCCCATCCATCTCCACCATAGGCATGATACTGCGAATGCGCCATGTGCACCCGGTTGCCTTCCAGATGTTTCATCGTGTCGAGCGTTGTTGCAATATTCCCTGGAGCTCCCAAATTGTTGCAATGCAAATGCAACGGATGTGGCAGACCTAGATCGTCGACGATGCGGGCGAGTTGTTGGACAATCATCCCTGGCGTGAGAGAATTGAAGCCCGCGATGGGGCTGGATAATTCTTTAGAATCCTTGCCCCACTTCCAGGCCGCCACACCGCCGGGATTAACGGCTTTAATACCGTAGCCCTTAGCCGCGTTCAGATACCATGCAACCACATGCTTGGCACGCTCATAATCACCGGCTTCCATGAGATTCATCACGATCTCATTATTGGCCATTAACACGAGACAACTTTTATCGACGATCGGCACATCGTTGAGTTCTTCGTGTGTGTGCCTGGCCGAAAGCACTGGAACTGCAGCCTCGTTTACAGTCGTGAAACCCATGCCCGCATAGAGATAGCCGGTTGCGAACGTCGTTGGCGCCATCCCTCCCAAACCTGAGCGGCGAGTCTGAGAGCGAATAAACGCTTGCGTGCGGCGATGGTCTTCGGGCGTCATGGCCCGCGCAAAATTGATAGCCCCTCCGGCGACGTGCGTGTGTACGTCTACGCCTCCCGGAAAGACAATTAACCCACGGGCATCGATTTCAGTCGCGGCCTGGGTCGTGTCAACGATGCGGCCATCTTGAATGCAGATGTCTTTGACCTGCCCGTTAATGCCGTTGGCTGGATCGAATACTTTTCCGCCGTAGATTCGCAGCATCAATTTCCTCTGACTTTAGACTTGAGATGCGAGTGTTTGTTGGGAATCAGGCAACCAATTCGGCTTTTGTTCCAAATGAGCTCGAATCTGCTTGATCACTTGCTCATCGGTTGGATAGGGCGAATCGATAGCTGGGCTAAGCGGAAGTGGGATTTCATCCATGCGGTAAGCCGTACCCGGTGCGGCGATGCCGGCAGGAGCGGTAGTGATATGGACCTTCGCGATTCGACTCGTGTGCGTCACGTGAGGGTCCAGCACGATCGTCGGTATCCGCGCCAAGTGTTCGATAGCTGGTCGAGGCATCGTCGCACCTGGGTCGGCACCGATGATGAAGGCACAATCGGTGTCCCCGCGCACCAAGACATCAACTGTCGAGAATTCGCCGGGATTGTAGCGAGGGTAACCGCGGTTGAAGCTGATACCAAATGGATAGCCCGTCTGCCAGCGCATGATTACATCAGCACCAGTCACATTGCCGTGCCCTCGCATGGGCATGGCGACGAACTTGGTGAATGAATTCAATTCGGCTGCCAGCGTTAACAACGCCGCAGAATTCATGTGTTTTCCACGCGTCATCGACAATCCCATGCCGAAGAAAATCGCCCCGAACTTGGACGCCTTCATTCGACTGAGTAAATCTTCCAGGACCGCGCGATCCAGTCCGGTTTGGGCAATTTCTCGATCGCCAACGTCGTGTCCTTTGAGAAGCGCGCGCAAAATGGTGAGCAATTCGAAGTCCTTGCCAGGGCGAACTTGCAAGAACAGGTCGGCGGCTTTGACACTCTTGGTTTCTCGAATGTCGACGAGCACAACCGTCCGATCTTTGCGTCCGTTGGGCAGGAATTTACTCTTGGGCATCAAGGCATACTTGGTGAAATGACGTGGGTGGCATTCCGCAGGATTTCCACCCCAGTACATTACAAAATCAGCCCGGTTCTTTACTTCACCAAGAGTACAAGTGACTTTGCCACCCAACTGGGCGGCGATTTCCGTTGGACCGTGTCACAACGACGTATGACTGTCCAGCAAGCCACCCAAGTGATCAGCCATAGCAACGCACTGCTTCTGAGCTTCGCATGTCGTGTTGCTCATACCATAGACTAGCGGCATATCCGCCGCATGCAGCAATTCGGCTGCCAATGAGATGGCATCAGCCAATTTCGCCGGCTCGCCATCGATCAGCGCATCGGGATAGTGTTTCTCGGCAGAATGGTTAAGAAACCATGCTTTTCCTAGCACACAGGCCTTTTCAGCTTTGTGAATACGCTGTCCGTCAGAGTGCAGCTGAATGTCATCGCACACACAGCCGCAGAATGTACACGTAGCGTGATCGATTATTTTCAGTTCCATGCAACGGATCCTAAGATTTCTGAGGTAGTCGTTTAGACCGTCAACCGGATGAACCAATCGGTGGCTAAGCAGGTGATCACAGTCGATTGGCAATTGAAATTAGGCATTCAAGCAGAAGTTTTTCTGCAAAATTAGCCGCTCAGGCGTTAACCACGGTTGTTCCGGTCTCAGCGGACTTGTGCGTTGGCGCTTATTCTTCTTTCTTGTCGCCGCTAGGCGAGGGCTGTGTTTCGTCTGGACCAGACGATTTGGTAGTGAACACTCAGCCGAGAGCGCGGCCAGTACAACTGCCTCGGACCCGACGTGGCATAAATCTCCCTGCCTCGACTTCTTCCCAAGCCTCGATAGGATTCTCGTGCTCCAGCCCATCCCAGGTAAAGTGAGGCGCTGTCGCACCAGACGGATCTTCAGACTGCCGGTCATGCGTTGAGCTCATATCGTTTTTCCTGTGGCCAAAACTCGGTGTGATCATTACTGCCCGAGGCGCGTCATTTCTCGGGGCGCGTTGTGGGGTGTTCACTGGCTTGCAGCGTCTAAGTTATCGATGGCTTCCACTTCCACGTCCCATCCTTTTGAAGTGGGCATACCGGTCCCGCCGGTGTCGCCTCCCATCAACTGGCACGTTGGCGGGCCATAGGGAACAAACAGCATTCCTTCAGGTACTTTACCCTGCTCACAGACGAAGTCAGCGTACCCATGTTCGCTAGTCACACGCAATCGACCACCAGCTTCAACCCCAAGTGCCTTCATGTCTTTCTCGTGGATTGACAGCGTATTAACGATCGATCGATATTCGTCGTTATCCTTTCCGACGTTGATTTGGACGCCCTGTTTGGCAGTTCGGATCGGGTGCAATTGGAAACGTTTGGCAGCCACTGGTTCCAGGCCTTCGTTGCAACTTAGAACTTAAATACGGATTTTAGGTCTTATGCTCCTGGCCAGCAAGTGAGACATTGCCAGCGTGACGCACTGCCGTTGCTAGGACTGCAAAGTTACCAGTAGCACGCCGCGCGACGTTCCCTCGGCTCACAGGGCGCTTCGTTCACGGGCTCCTCTTATGATGCTGGTAGCTCGAAAAGTAAATATTCGCCGAAGGGGTGAATGGAGCAATTGATCTGGCGTGG
>JAGQPR010000177.1 GCA_020426625.1 Planctomycetales bacterium | reverse complement strand
GAAATATGGTCTTGATCTACGTGTTTCAACCAAACTCGTCGATTCGCTTTACTCATTCGCCTTCGGGGGGCGGTCGATCCGCTACGGGCGACGATACCAATCCAGCATGGGATTTTCAGTTGATCATACCTCAGCCCAAAGCCGGTCACGAATACGAGCTCAACGGTCGTTTAATTTACAAGGAGTGGCAAGGACGCAACGATGTGCTGGCAGAAGTTGCCGCGTACCTTGAATAAGTAAGCATTTCGGAGGCCAGCGGTGGTCGTTCGAAACCGTAGGCAAACTGCATTATCAATCAGGAGTTCCGACGCAACTTGCCGCAGCAAACCAAAGTTCGCTACGCTCTGGATTTCGCAAGCTATTAATCTACTATCTTGACGCGTTTCACGACCGCAAATGAAGCTTCGAAATTTCGCGAGCGGAGCGGGTCATTCTGAAATATTAACGTTGTCCCGTCAGCACAAATGCAGCCATCTGCGAAAACGATACCAGGAATGGGGGCGATAGATCTAGCCTGAGTCCACTCGTTGCTACCTGGCACGCGTTCTGAAATGCAGATTTGCCGGTGACCAGTACGGTCAATTCGAACTAGACTCATCGCATCGTCGGTGATGAACTGCGGAAAGCGATCTTGTTCCACTGAGTTGACCGTATCAGGCAAAACCTGCGGAGCAGACCAAGGAGCACTGCGGTTCGGCCGAGTAGAAATTGAGATATCGAAAGAACCATGTTCCGAGATTGCGTAGGGAACGAAGGCGAGCGATAGGCCATTGGGTGAAATTGACGGATGAGATTCGCGGGCGACCGTATTGAACTGACTTCCAAGATTGGTTGGCTCTTGCCATAGTGAACCAAGGCTGTCGCGTGTTGATATCCACAGATCGAAGTCTCCAAAACCGCCTTCTCTGGCTGATGCAAACACCATGATCAGCCCGTCTGCTGTAACCGTGGGAGATAGGTCCGAGTAATTAGGATCGTTGAGGCCCCTAAGAGGGACAGCGGAATGCCAGGGCAAATCGAGCGAGGGCCGCGTCGCGATCATAAGGTGCTGCACGAGTTTTCCAGTCGTGTCATCACCGTCGCCGAACAGAAACGTAAGGCCGTCATGCGAGATGAAAGGGGTCGTGAATTTGCCAATGACATCCACGCCGAGCGGTTCTGGCGTCGTCCAAGTCCATTGGGTTGAGGTAAAAATATCGGTCAGGCTCGGCTTGGATAGCAGCCCCTGAGTGTGCGTGGCTGGTTCTGCCGCGTTAGAGCTTTTTTGGGGCGAGCGTTTTTCTACGTCAATGTAACTAGAGCTGCCTGTAACATTGAACAGCGTGGTTAGCACTGAAATCGCAGCAACGGACATGCAGAACCAAAAGAGATTCGTTGCCGTTAGCGACCGTTTTATTCCACCAAGCGACGAAGTTTCCACCTCGGCTTGAGCATGCGAGGTTAAGATCGCAACGACTTCATTTGCGGTTTGCGGCCTCTGGCAAGCGTTTTTCTGGAGCAGTTGATGGGTCAAATCGCACAGCCATCCAGGTGCACTAGGACGCAAGCACGCGACATTGGGCGGCTCGCATTCACATACAATATGGCGCAATTCACGGACACTCGTGGCCTCAAAAGGAAGACGCCCAGTCAAAGCGCGAAACAACAGGATACCCAATCCGAACAAATCGGACCGCTGATCCACAGGCTCAGCGCGAAACTGTTCCGGCGACATATAGTGTGGCGTGCCTAGATATTTCGTATCTTCTTCACGGTGTTGATGAAGTTGGGCGAGTGCAATGCCAAAGTCGGTAATACGAACATCTCGACCGTCGTGAGTTAGCAGCACATTGGCTGGCTTTAAGTCGCAATGGATGACACCCGCGCTATGAGCGACCGTCAGTGCCGTGGCGATCTGCAAACCAACTCGAATAGCCGCCGCAATAGCCAATTGCTTTTCTCGTTCAAACAACTCCTGCAGCGTTTCACCGTCTATGTACTCCATTGAAAAGTACGGAGGACTTGCATCATCCTGGACACTGAACAGGGAAACGATGTTGGGATGATTGAGCTGAGCAACGGCTCGAGCTTCATTGAGTATGCGATGACGAATGTCGGGCATTTGGGCCAAACCCAGCCGCATCCTCTTGATGGCAACGGTTCTCAGGAGCTTTGTGTCCCACGCCTTGTAGACCACGCCCATTCCGCCACGCCCTAGTTCTTCGTCGATTCGATATTCGCCGAGAAACTCCGGCATTTCTACATCATCTCCTGGGAACTGGATCGGCACCAGCGTTTCGCCGCGGACGAATCTCCTCAGTCGTCTAACAAACGCGGATGGTTGGGCTGCAGTGCAATCGGAACGAATTCTCGCCTGCCGTTCGAGTTCCTCAAACCTAGTCTGACAGGCATCGCAATGATCAATATGAGCGACTAGCTGCGCAGCGTCGGACTCCCAAAAGCCTGCGTCGATCAGCGACTGAAGGGCTTGCGTACTGGGACAGTCGTCTCTTGTCATAAGTAATTCACAGTGGCCGCGAGCAGATTCGATTTCCCGCCTTTAAGTCCCGCACGATGGCCGCCAAGTGTACTGTCACAAATGACGGTCCTAGTGCTCTGTCAACATTAGAAAGTAGGGTAAGCATCTTGCTTGCCATGGGCATCGTGACCTGGAATTGACAAGCTGGCAGCTTATCCCACTTACTTAGCTAAGCTTAGACACTGCACCCTAAATCTTGATGTTGAAAGAGTACTAGGAACAAATGCGACGACAGCTGACTTGTCTTTGAATGAATCACACACCTTGCAGTATAGACGTTGGTTCTTGGACATTGAATGGTGTGGCCAAGTCAGCGAACCTTCGACACTTCTCTGAATTCTGATGACAGAAGGACGCTGGTAGCGATTCCAACTCATCACACAACAAACTGTTCCGGTGTTTCGATTCCTGCGGCCGCCAGTGTCTCTCTTATCCGAGCTTGGCAACGTTTTTTCGCTTTATAGATTGCCCAAACGCTGATGCCTAGATCTTCGGCAACATGGGCTGCTTCATCCCCGTGAACGGTTGTCCGCCAAAAGGCAGTCCAGACATTTTCGCTGAATTCGGATTTCAGCGACAGTATTCGTTCAGCAATGGATTCATCCACCACCTGTTCTGCCTCGTCCAATGCCGAGTTGTTTAAGAATGCCTGATGAGCGGTCGTGCCACCCACGGGCCGGGGATGATGGCGGCTTCGTCGAATCAAGTCGACCATGCGGCTTTGAAACACTGACCACAACCAACTGCGAAACCGCCCTTCGAAATTCGGGTCAACCTTTGTAAATACCGTCAATAGAACTTCCTGTACCACATCTTCCGCAAACGCATGCTCACATCCCGCCCGCCGTGCCCATCTGTACACTACGGGGTAATAAATCAGGCATAGCAGTTCGCAAGCTTCCGAATCGCATTCTCCAACTCTTCTGAGAAGGGTGAGCGATGCTGTTGTTGGATTCTCTGGCATTAGGTTAGATGATGGATTCATGGGTTGTCCTAATGTTATTCACCTCATCATAGTTGCTAACGTAGATTCTGGACAACAACCCTGCAGTTTATCCGGCCCCTTCTTGCGGCCACATGGCACATAACCTGCTCAATCCCGCTAATAGGATTGACGCGTCGGATGGTTTTTCCGGGGCAGCGTTTTTCGATCATCAACTTCCCGGTTTTTTCGCGAATCAGCGTGACAGCATGTGCTGGTAGCCTTATATCGCGACTGCTATCGATCGAACGAGACCATATGACATTCATGATGTGGTTGGCCTGCCGGACAATTCACTGCCGAATTGTCTCCAAGTGTCCAAAGGCATTCGTTTCTACTTGTAGTCTTCGTTCTCGCGATCTTGTCGCGGGGCTTCCTTGTCTCGACCCCTGCAAGTGATCTAATCCCATGAGAATCCCTCGACTTACCATTTGCTTTCTGGTCATCCTGTGCCTTTCGTACACGCCAAGAGCGAGTCGTGCCGACATCATTTACCAGTTAGTCGATAGTGCTGCAGGCAGCCAGAATGGGCGCTCGCTTACTGGGACCATCACATTTGACTCTGCCGTCGGGACAGCGGCCACGGCAGCTGATGTCAAGGACTTTTCTTTTGCGGTGACGGGTGCAGGTGACAATTTCTCCTATTCATGGACAGGCGCTTCGGACGTAACCATTTCCGGAGGAGCGATTAACGTTTTGGCAGATCGAATTGACTTCACTTTCTCGAGCCAAGCCGCCCTGTTTCAACTGAGAAATGTTGCGGGAGGAGGGGGAGGCCAACCGTCTTTGCGTTGGCAGAATGCGGGCACCTTCAACCGATACCAAGCAACGAACCCGAGCTTTGCAACCTCCTGGATTGCCGCGCCCGCGAACGGGACCGTAACCATTGCCACGGCTGTACCCGAGCCAAGTGCCCTGTTCGGAATCGGTCTGGTAGGGCTTTCAGCTTGCTTTAGACGCTCTCGGCCCCTCTAGCCCGAATTATTGATGAGCGACCTGCTGCGGAACCGACTCGCTCCATTCTTGCTCCCGTTGTCCAATCGAAAACGTTTGTACTAGAAAGCGTACTTTTTCTCTCGCGAAACGATTGATTCGAGAACTAGGTTTTTTGTTATGAAACGAGTTACCTCAGCTGTGCATGTTTGTGTAATGATAGTTAGTGCGACTGCGGCGTCATCGGCACACGCCGACCTGATTCTCTCGTTAACCGTCAACCAGTCGGGACACTTACTGGATGGAGCGACGATATCGTCAATTGCCCCTGGTGATTTTTCTTGGGAGATCTCCGCAGGCTTTAATTCTTCGCGGCGGTATGCTGCGGTCAACGCACCGTGGACGACAACCATTCAGAACGCTACCGGTGCCGGGGCAGCATGGAATGGAACTTACAGCCTGGATAACGGAGTCGGCGGGCTTAATACGGGCAGACAGCCCGGAATTCGCTGGTCTGGTAACGTAATTGCCACGGGTGCATTAAATAGTTCTGGAGGGAGTGCTTCGGCAGCTTGGACGGACGGCACAAACAGGTTCTTTTTTTCCATTAGCGGCACAGATAGTTTTACATTGCCCAATACTGGTACGCCAGTAAGTTTTGCAAATACTAATCTGAGCAACGTGAATTTCTTCAGAAATGACGGAATCGCGCCAAGCTTTGCGGCGAATCCGTCAGGCACTTTTAGTGCAACGGTCACAGCAGTGCCCGAGCCAAATTCAATTGCATGCGTGGGTTTGATCGCTGGAGGGCATCTCCTTCGTCGCCGACGAAGGAGCTGCTGAGAATCCATGCGAAGCACCCGACCGCCAGTTGCCGAGCCCAGGCCTAAAGCATTCAATTGGCAACAATCAACAAAAAGCTACGGCAATTGTGGATTATTACTGGCGGCTCGTTTTGCCCACGCCGCTGCGCCAACAGTGCCAGCGTCATCACCCAACTTGGCAACACGAACTTCGAATTCATCGCGGTAGCATTCAAAGACGCACCGGCGGGCGACCTTGGCAACTTCTTTCTCAAACTTGGCGGGCATGGCTTCGACCAGCCCCCCGCCAAGAACGATGACGTCGGGACAAATCAGTAACACCATGTTGGCGACGGCATGTCCGATCACCTCGCAAGCCTGCTCGAGGACTCGTTCAACGCCTTTATCGCCAGCGGCGATTGCTTCGGCTATCGTCTTGCTGCGAATCTCAGCGATATCCGTTCCGGCTGCCTTGAAAAGTGTCGGGGCTTCTCCTCGATACGCCAGTTTTACGAGTTCTCCAGCCACAGCCAAACGGCTGGCGGCAGTCTCCAATGTGCCTTGCATGCCAGAGCCGCCATGCTGCGCGGAATCGGTAATCTTCGTATGGCCGATTTCCATGCAGGTCAGAACTTTGCCGCGAATGATTTGTCCGTCATACACACAACCACCACCGATGCCCGTGCCGGGAAAGATGCCTAACGCAGTCCTGGCGCCTTTGGCTGCTCCGGCCACATATTCCCCGTAAACACCAGCGTCTACGTCGTTCAATACGGACACGGGGCAAGAAAAGATATTCTTCAAATACTTGCCAACCGCGACATTCTCCCAACCAATGTTTACCGCGACCCGAACGATCCCCTTTTCCCACTCAACCGGCCCGGGACATCCGATGCCGATTCCCGCAAGCTGCTGTGGTTCGACCTTGGCGTCGTCCAACAGCTTGCGGATAGTCGTTGCGATACGGTCTAGCAACCCATCCACGCCTAGCTCGCTCTTGGTGCGGCGGCGGCGCGAGGCAACTTTCTTCAGGTTCTCGTTGAACAGTGTGCACTGTATTTTCGTGCCACCCAGATCAAAACCTATCCAATAGGTTGCGGTCTGGTCTGCCGGTGGAATCGCTTCGACAGGTGAAGGACTGCTGGTGGTTAGCCCAGAATCGGGTTCGTCAGCCACGATGCTTTCCTTTCAAGTGGAGCGCAGTGCCCACTAATAATCAGTGTCTCAAAGTTTGTTCTCAAAAAATCAGGTCTCAACCAGCAGCGGTCAGGGCAGCTGGAAGGCAATACCTGCGGAAGTGGCACTGATTGCTGAGGCGACTGATTGAGAAGCGCCAGTCCAGTCCCAAGAGTTCTCTATTGTGACTACGCCCAGTATCGATGCAATCTCACTGTGAGGCCACCCAGTGGAATCTCACGAATTGAGCGAGCAGCACATTGTTTTTCATCCAACAACGATTCTAACGATTGAGAAGGTAGTATCTGGCACTACGGCCATTTTCCTCCGGGGATATGCCTGAAGCGGCAACGATACTGGGGCATCAGTGAGGTATGTTTTGCCACATCTTTGTATACCTAAGCTAAGCACCAACGCGGAATTTCCTGATAATTAAACAACCTTGGCTGACACCAAAGTTTATTACGCGGAAAAACTTCTGCGTGGATGCTTACGAACAATTTGGCCTCCACCGCGATAAAAAGGTTTTGCACTAGTGATGGAAACAGCTTCAACATGCGAACCGAAAAACGACCAGTTGATTGATATTCTACGCCAAGAGAACATCTTGCTGAAGGAAGGCATGGCGAAGGTGCAAGCCAATCTGGCCGAGTCTGTGGGGCTAAACGATGAGAATTCGAAAATCCTGAAGGAAGTGGAAGAGGAATGCCGATTGCTCGCAGCCAATGCGCAGTCTATCCGTGAGAGCACTGCCAGCTTTACCCGGTCGATGGCTGAAATGCGAGCCCTGGCTGAGGAATCCGACAAGCAACTGGAAGGCATGCGGGCGTTCGTGGAGCTGGTGAGAACCATCGCTGAGCAGACCAATCTGTTAGCGCTGAACGCCACCATCGAAGCAGCACGGGCTGGTGAGGCTGGTAAAGGATTCTCGGTAGTTGCCAACGAGGTCAAGTTACTGTCGCGGCAGTCGCGCGAAGCAGTGGACAACATAGGCCAATCGATTGACTCCATCGTGGAAAAATCTGCTGTGGTCGCGGAGAAAACGCGATTGATGGAAGTGAGAAGTAGCGAGATTGATGATACGGTCGCCTCACTGTCGACCAAAATGGATGCCACTGCGGCACAGGCCGACCAGGCAGAAAAGAAAGTCAGCGCTTCCAGCGACCGAGTCTTTATGAGCTTGGCGAAATTGGATCATATCCTTTGGAAAGTCAATACCTACCTCAGCGTCATTGAGGGGCATCCCACGTTCCAGTTCGTCGACTCCCACAACTGCCGTTTAGGAAAGTGGTATGACCAGGGCAATGGGCACAAACTGTTTTCTTTGACACCTTCATTTTCTGGACTAGCGAGACCACATGCTGAAGTCCATGAAGCGACCGCCAAGGTCTTTTCGCTGCTCGAACGGCATTCCGCGCCAGACTACGAGGGTTTTTCGCACGCCCTGGCAGCGATGGAGCGAGCAAGTGATAGCGTGTTTGACTATCTTGAGCGGATACTGAAGGAAAAATCGGCCGCGAGCATTGGCCGGAATTAGCACATTTGAGCAATTCTAGTGCATAGCCGAATTCCAACATGCTATGTTTTTGCAGCGGACTTTGATCATTGATGAGCGTGATCTGAGCATCTGCCATACTCTTCATTGCATTCCATCGGAGTTGACCCTGCATGCACGGCCACATTCGTGATTTCCTTTTGTCCAATGATCCCGCCGACTGCAATACGCGAAATGCCATCTTTCACCAGAGGTTTCAGCAATACGCAGATTGGAAGCACTACCTATCGATCGCTCTGTTCAATTCCTCAGTTGGCTCGCAGCTGACTGCACCAGAATCTTGCTGGAGCGTCGAGTCGTTTCAGGCCTTGTACGTCGCTTGCTGGACGCACTACCCAGTTGAGAAGGGAACGTACATGCTCAACTTGGGCGAACTGAATGGCGTCCAACTTGGAGTTATCGAACATGCGATCAGCAAGAAACTTAGCTGGAGGCCAAGTTCACACTTGAGTAAGAACGGGCATTCCGCTTCCAAGGGCTGGGCGTTTCTAATGGGCTATCACGAGTTGCTTATCCAGTTCGAGCGAACCGCAGGTGTACCGTACTTGATGCTTAAAGCCGAGGGGCACACCACAGGTCTGACGGGTGTGGTAGCCCATTGCCGCAGCTGGCGTCACAAAAAGAAAACTGGCGAAGGGCTAACCGCTTCGCCTGCGCTCAAAGCATTTGCCGCCTCGCATCCAGATATCGTGGATCGGCGGGCGGCCGAGAATTATGACAAACCGTACAAAGAGATGCTCAAAAGCTTACAGCTACGAGGCAAACAAGTGACGGTACGAGAGATGATGCCTCGCCTGTTCCAGAATGCTGGTTACCGGCCTATTTGCGACAATCCGGCCACCTTCTTCCAAAGTGCTTCCAATGAACAACTGGGGCGCGCGTTGCAGGATTTTTGTAACACCAATCCGCAACTCTCGGGAGATGGCGAAGACGTTGGGTTGCTTGAGGACCAAGCGATCATTCGAAATCTATACGACTTGGCCAATAGCCTGATCAGTGATGGGGCTTCGACATGCGGTCGGGTTTACAACGAGCTTCGCGTGTCGGCCGCAGAAATTGACAGCTCTTTGGACTATTTCAACGGGCATTAACCCAAATGTGAATGGCAGCCCTATTCGACGGGGCTAGCTGGGACAGTGTCGAAGAAGCCGATCATCATCTCCTCCCAGCTCTGGTCCCCCCAACGCACAGACTGCGTGGGGTCGGGATTGACGGGGTTGTTCGGCGAATTGTCATAGACTGCGGAGCAATGAATCTTCGTCCCGGCAGGCAGCAACTTGGGTTCGGAGAGGATGTATTTGAGTTGCCAATTGAAGTCGTATCGCGGCACGTCGAGCAGGACTTCGCGTTGGCCGCTGGGAAACTCGGCTTCGTAGCGAAATGATTTGCCGCGCAGATGCATGTGCGGTGTCATGCTGATGAGCATCTCGTCGCGGCGAATGGGAAAGGGTCTGGCCGTCACCGGAAACGAGTCTGCGCCGCCAGGAATCTCAAATTCCGAATCAACGGCCGCATGTCCCTGTGCCAATCGAGTGACTTTATCTTTGTCGACGAAACACACACCCGCGTAGCTCAAGTCGGATTGCTCCGTCCCGTTAGGAGTGTAGTGCATTTGGAACAAGAGCTTGGAACCGGCTGGGATATGCAAGGCGGTTCCTTCTTCGAATTGCACGGGAACACTGCCGGGAGCATATCCAACTAATATCTTGTCCAGCTTTCTTTTGTCTTGTCCCGGCAGCACCACATACACCAGAATGTGGTGGACCACACTTCGGTTGTCCGGTCTAGCTTCCGCCGCGCAGATGTATTTATCTTCTGTCCAGCCGGGGTCGACGGTAAAATGCTTGTATTCCACGACACCTTCTGCGGGAACACGGAATGCCGTGTCTCGCATCTTGAAAACTTGATCCGGCTCTGGAATCCTCCACCCAAGTGCAAATTGAGGCTGCGGCGGCAGGTCGTCGTCTGAGCCAGGGGGCATGCCGTTCTTCACCCACGATCTCAATAACTCGATCTCCTCAGTCGTCAAACGTGGATCGTTTTGAAAATGTCCGAATGCTGGGTTGGCGTTCCAGGGTGGCATGCGTCGATCATCAATGACTTCCAGAATCGTGTCCTCCCAACCAAGCACATCCTCATAACTGGTGAGCGTGAAGGGGCCGATTTCTCCCTCTCGGTGGCAGGAAACACACCGGGCATTCAGGATTGGTGCGATGTGCTTTGAAAAAGTTATCTCACCAGATGCCGCTGTTTGCTTAACGCGACCTATGATGCAGCCCAAAGCTTTGGTTTCCGGTACGGACACGGCGTCGCCTCGCAACAATTCCTCAAGGGCAATAACCAAGTCCGAGCGTTCAGGTCGCTCGCGCGTAAAGCCCACGCCATATTGATCGTCGATGCGTCCATGGTAGCGAACGTCGCGATGGCTATCGAGCACGAAGACTTCTGGCGTACGGCTGGCGCCCATCGCGTCGGCTAGAATATTTCCAACGTCCTTCAATACCGGGAATCTAATGGCCATGCGACGGACGTATTGCGCAAGCTCCGTAAGATTGTCTTGGTTATTAGAGTTGATGCCGACAACGGCAACACCTTGTTCTTGAAAACGCTGTTGGATCTCATCCAAACGGGGCCCGTACAACTTGGCCAGCGGACACTCAGTACCCAAAAAGGCTAGCACCAAGATCGGTCGGTCGGCATATTCCTCCAAGGTAACTTGCTTTCCGTAGCTATTGGTCAGCTTGCAATTGACCAGCTTGGATGTGAAATCCGAAGCGTGCAACCAATCGCCCAGAAACAAAGCTACGTACCCAAGCAGTGGAAGGAAAAAATTATGACGACTCACAACATTCTTTCTTAGAAAGTTAGGATCACCCGAAGGTAAGCAGTTCAACTGAATTGATGCAGTGTAGGCATCCGGCTCCGCGATTCTCAATCGCAGAGCCAAGCTAAAAACACATCTCGCGTGAAACAAGAAGTATCAAAGCTCTGTGGCAACGCACAAACGACATGACATTGATCGCGAGTTGCACTCGGAGGATCAATCGCGAAATATTAGTGTACAGAGCGAATAGGCGACGCCATCGATTTCGTAAGTCAACTCGGCATAGCGGGCCACGTGTCGCCCCACGGGCTGGGGAATGCTGGCTGAAAACGTGCTGGCATTGGCTTGCATCGGCTGGGCGGACCATTTCTCGTCACGAAAGTCTTTATCATCACTCATGGCAACCCACAATTTGGCCTCACGGGGTGTTTGCGAGGCAGAAACGGTAAGGGTGAATGCCGAATCATTATCGCTGTGCTGCCAAGACAATTCTGGCAACTGTGTATTGCTGGCTATATGTCGGAAGTAAGCGGCCACGGTCGAAAGTGCATGTTCAACACCCCCGTCGAGGCCATGCCCCGCGTTGGGAACTTGCAATATGTACTTTGGTCCTCGCAGATCATCCCAGTACCATTTCATCGCATCTACAACCCAGTAGGGATCGTTGGTACCATTGACGATCAACTTGGGCAATGTCAATTGTTCTCTGTAGGTATACGGATCCATCATTTGTCGAAGCTTCATTTCTCGCTCGGATTCTTCACCCTCAACGATCAGTCCCTTGCTTGTATAGTCGTAAATCTGTTCGCTGTATTCACCCCAGGTATCGAGCTGGTGTTTCATCTGTTTGCGAAAATTAAGTACGTCGATTACGATCGGCGCCGTAGCAATGACGCGAGAATCAGCAACCGGAGTTAGCCAACTGGTCCAACCTCGTTTGCTTGCTCCCGTGATTACAAAACCTTCAACGGGCGATTCCCATTTTTCCTTGGCGAACTCTTGCAAAGCGTCCATAGCCCGAACAGCACTCTTGACCATCGGGAATAGCAGTGGCCAAGTCTCGTCACCAGATTCCAAGTACTTCAGCCAGGTGTCCGTAATTAGGTCGTCCTCTTTGCGGCCGCCGAACAGAGGCTGGTTGGGAACTTGATGAATCGTGGCCACACGCGCTCCGCACAGTTTTGCCAATGCGAGTCCTCTGGCCAAATCTCCTCGATCGGGTTTGCCGCCAATACTACCACCAGTGACCATCAGCAACATTTTGTTGGGAAAAGTGATTTGCTCAGGTTCATAAACTTGCAAAACATGTTGCCAAACAATTCCATGCCACTTCTGGCTAGTAAGTGCGATTTCGTAGGTCTTGCCGCCAGGTAGCGGCATCTCGCCGTTTAATTTCCAAGCGTATTCCTCGTCAGGTTTCTGTACGTATTCGAACAAGGCCGTTGGAATTGATTCAGCTGTAGGCGCGGTGGCAGTCTGGCTGAGGGCAGACTGGCAATGTAGGAATTGGATCGCGAGCCCCAAGGACAAACACAGGGGGAGAGTTCGACGAAAGACTAGCTGCATGATCTACCCTTGGCATTCAGTTATGTTGCGTTTCACGTGTCGGTCGGTGGTTGCAATTCGCCAACAGCTGCGAATTGAGCGTTATTATCGCTACTTTCATGCACTATTCAACGAGACGTCTCAGAGTGCCAAGCGTTTTATGGGGTCCAGCTCTTCCTGTTGGTGACTGACATTCAGGCCCAGAATGCTTATGCTTGGATGCCAGAATACTCATGCGTGGATGAAAGATAAGCGTTTCATGAAGTCCTGTCTGCTTCGAGAAATTACCAAGGTCCGGCAATTACAGATCTGACGTTTTCACGCAGGACTGGTTGAATCTGATTGCCACTGGCCCCGAAAGCACGATATATTAGGGTCGGCATTACCTGCCATCGGTAGTCTCCTAGTTGGTGACTCGGCTTTACACGTTTGTTTTCAGAGAGGAATGACGAGATGCGGTTTCGGTTTGGATTGGTTCTAGTATTGGCGGTGGCCGCGTGTTTCTTTGGTGCTGGAAATGTTCCGTCGAAGGCCGTAGGAGCTGACGAGGAGACCAAGGCTAAGCACACGATTAAAGAAGTGATGAAGATTGGCCATAACAAAGAGAGTGGCGTACTGGGCAAAGTTCTCAGTGGCAATGCCACCGATGACGAGAAGAAACTGTTGCTGGATCTGTACATCAGCATGTTGGAGTCAAAGCCAAAGAAGGGCGAGATGGATTCTTGGCAAAAGCTGGCTGGCGGCACGGCACTGGCAGCTGCCAAGGTTGTCGTCGGACGCGAAGGAGCGCTTGACGAGCTCAAAGAAGCAAGCAACTGCGCCGCCTGCCACAAGCTCCACAAATAGTCGGAAGCTGTCCTTCACTTAGTTGCTATCGTTGCGAGCCAGCAAGTTTCCTTGCTGGCTCGCTTTTTTTCTGTCTCAGGAGCTGAGCTTTTCGAATGCAAAGCACCAACGCACGAGTTTTCTTGTACCTGTTAAATCGTGGCTAGCGCCAAAGCGGCTAATTTTGCGGATAAACATCTGCGTGGATACTTGTCTGTGTGAATGCCACTGCAAGTAAAGGCTCTTGATTAGGGTTGCGATTGCAACGAATTTGACGCTTGTCACTCCGTGTTAAAAACTATCCTCGCGGGCCATCACCCAATGCCCGTTAATCGTCGAGGGTATGACATAAGTTTGTATGTTGCTGTGAGATCAAATCTCGAGAGTCGCACCCAGTTCCAGTCCAGCCGCAAACTATGACGCTTCCGCCAGAATCAAATGTAGCCACGATGGTAGAACAAAGCTGCGCTGCGGCTGAAATGGAGTCTACAGCTCGACCGCTGACAGACCACCGCCTGGAAGCATGCGACCCGCAGGAGGTGTTGGCGGCTGAATGGTTTTATGTCGAACCACCACAGTGGCTGCGACAACTCGCTTTGCCTTGCCCCAGGACCAACGTGAGTTGCCTTAATCGTAGGACGAGGATAGCCAAACGAACGCTGGACATAGTCGTGGCAAGTTTGCTACTTGTGGCCACAGCGCCGCTGATTGCCGTTGCTGCCTGTATCATTAAAATCTCCTCGCCTGGCCCAATACTCTTCAGCCAGGTGAGGGCAGGATTGAACGTCCGTAGGCGAGAGATTGGTTACCAAGAAACTAGTGGCGTTTGTCGCCGATCACAATCAAATCACGGACGCCCGTTTCGCATCTTCAAACTGCGGACCATGCACTTGCAGGCTTCCGCTGCGGGACCTAGCCAAGCCCAAGTTGGCGACCAGAGGATTATTCCTGCAGGTCGGTGGCTACGCAAAATGCGAATTGACGAGTTGCCACAGTTGGTCAATGTCTTGCGGGGCGACATGTCCATGGTTGGACCGCGTCCCGAGTGCGTGGAATACATGGACGAGCTGAATCAAAAGATCCCCGGCTACTCACAACGTCTGGGGCTCAAGCCCGGCCTGACCGGCATCGCGCAAATCGAATCTGGATATGCCAATGACCTGGAATC
>JAGQPR010000176.1 GCA_020426625.1 Planctomycetales bacterium | reverse complement strand
GATTCTGCGAATGGGAAACGCCTGGTAGCCTATCTAGTTACCCGTGATGGTGAGCGTGCGATATCTACGTCACTGCTGCAGAGGAAATTGCGAGCCGATCTGCCGGACTATATGATTCCAGCCGCTTTTGTCACGGTAGAGCGTTTCCCATTGACCGCACACGGGAAACTTGATCTCGCGCGATTGCCCTCTCCAGACAATAACCGCCCGGATCTGGAGGCAGCGTATGTAGCACCTCGCACTCCGCTTGAATCCCAGGTCGCTAGCATCTGGATGAGTGTATTGCAGGTGGATCGAGTTGGCGTACAAGACAATTTCTTCGAGCTCGGCGGACATTCACTGCTCGCAACGCAAGTTGTTGCACGAGTGCGTAGTCAATTGGATGTTGACCTTCCACTAAGATGTTTGTTCGAGAAACCAACCATTGAACAGCTGGTCATAGAAATAATGGCTAGCCCAATAGCTTCCCCACTGCCTCCCGTCGTCTCCCAGCCACGCGACAAGGACATACCGCTTTCCTATTCCCAACAGCGGCTGTGGTTTCTCGAGCAACTGGACCCTGGGACTCCGCTTTACAACATTCCGGGTGCCATAGAAATTCGCGGCGATCTAGATATTGATACGTTACGACGAAGCTTGAAAGAGATAATTCGTCGCCACGAAATATTGCGCACGGTATTCCCTGCGAAAGATGGTCGACCACGACAAGAGATTCTCCAGGACGTCGAATATCCCCTCGAGGTTATTGAGACTCCCGCTAATGGCATAGATGCCCCCTGCCTCCGCACAGCGCTCTTTCGAGAGGCCACCAGCGGATTCGACTTGGAACTAGGTCCATTAGTACGAGCCAAGCTGCATCGACTATCTGCTGATCATTTTGTATTCCAAATGACAGTGCACCACATTGTTGCGGACGGGTGGTCCATTGCAATCTTGTTCCGAGAGTTATTGCAAATCTACGACAGCATTGCCACCGGCCGACCATTGGATTTGCCGCGTCCAGAAGTCCAGTACGCCGATTATGCGATCTGGCAACGTACATGGATCCGAGGAGAAATGCTGGATCGTCAGTTGGATTACTGGTACGGCCAGCTGGCGGATGTACCAACGTCTCTGGATTTACCAACGGATCATCCTTGGCCGACGACTGTTTCAGGCCGTGGTGCGTCGGTAGGGCTCGAGATTCCTGCTGACCTCACGGCAAAATTGAAACGCCTCAGTGTTGAACGTGGCGTGACGCTGTATATGACGTTACTAGCCGCTTGGCAGCTACTGTTGTGGCGGTTTTCTGGCCAAGCCCGGTTCAATGTAGGGACGGCCGTAGCCGGACGTCGTGATCGCAACCTGGAGGACCTGATTGGATTCTTTGCGAACACACTCGTGATCCCTGCTGATTTTTCCAAAGATCCGTCATTCGACGACTACCTTTTGCAAACCAAGGAGCGGCTGCTCGGCGCGTTCAGCCACCAAGACGTGCCATTCGAGCAGGTCGTCGAGTACCTCAAGCCACCGAGATCTCTTACTCGCAGTCCCATATTTCAGGTGATGTTTGCCTGGCAAAACGAGCCACTACCGACAGTTGAACTGGCCGATCTCGTACTCACTCCGGTTGAACAGCCCGAGGCGAGCGCAAAGTTTGAATTGACCTTATCTCTCGCTGAATCATCCACAAGCACCATTCGTGGAGCGTTAAGTTACCGCACCGATCTCTTTGATGAATCGACGGTAAAGCGGCTGGTCTCATGTTGGAGCGTCTTGCTCGAAAGCCTCGCAACCGACCCTGTCAGGTCTTGTAGTTTGCAGAATTTCTTGCCCACAGACAGCCTCGCTCGATTGATTAGTCACGGGCAATCAGTGGAAATACCACTACCAACGGAGTCCTGTATCCACGACTTGATCGAGAACCAAGTCCTTCGCTCCAAAGACAACGTGGCGGTAGTCTTTGAACAACAGGAGTTAACTTACGGAGAACTGAACGCGCGAGCAAATCAGTTCGCACACTATCTACAGTCGCAGGGCGTTGTAGCAGGTTCCGTAGTCGGCATTTGCCTGGATCGTTCAGTGGAGATGGTGATCGCATTGCTCGGTACGCTCAAGTCAGGCGCGGCCTATCTCCCGCTCGATCCGAACTATCCAGCGGAACGAATCGCTTTCATGCTGCAAGATGTAAGAGCACAATTGCTGGTAACGGATTCCTTATGTAGACCGCTGCTGCCAGGCGTGTCGCCACCGACTGTCCTGATGGATGAAGTTTGTTCAATACTGAACGTCCAACCGGAGTGCAACTGTCGTTCGGGTGTATTGCCGTCGAACTTGGCCTACATCATTTATACCTCGGGCTCGACGGGCCAGCCAAAGGGAGTGAAGGTGACACATGGTGAATTCATCAATACGCTTACCTGGCGACAATCGCAGTTCAAATTAAGTGAAACAGACCGGGTACTCCAATGCTACAACTTTGCGTTTGACGCATCCGTGTGGGAATTCTTTGCGCCGCTGACCTTTGGCGCAAGTATTCTACTCATGAAAAGCTCAGCGTTTCGCGATATGGATTTGATCGCTAAAGAGATCGTTGATAGACAAGTGACGATCTTTTCGTCAGTGCCAACTCAATTAAAAATGCTCGTGGCGTTAAATAAGCGGTTGCCGTCACGTTTGCGAATGATTTTTACCGGAGGGGAATCGCTTACGCCAGAAGTAGCCGACCAGGTAATGGAATGTTTCGGTGCTCCGCTCATCAATCTCTACGGACCAACAGAAGCTGTAAGCGACGTCACCTACTACGTAGTGGAATCCAGTTCACCGGCCGTTATCCCTATTGGTACGCCGGTCACGAACAAGCGAGTTTACGTACTTGATCCGTACTTAATGCCTTGTTCGTTCGGTGTGCCAGGTGAAATTTACATTGGTGGCTGTGGACTTGCTTCTGGATACCATGACCGCGTTGGATTGACTTCTGAGCGATTTGTTCCAGATCCATTCAGTCGTTCACGAGGCGCCCGACTTTATCGCAGTGGTGATCGAGGAATGTGGGCTAGTAGTGACGGGTCTCTCCAATTTCTTGGACGATTCGACCAACAAGTAAAAGTTCGTGGATTTCGAATCGAGTTAGGGGAAGTGGAAGACGCTTTGCAGAAATCGGATGTCGTCCAAAGTGCAGCCGTTAAGGTTTTTCAAGACGGGTCACGTGGAAATCGACTCGTTGGTTATGTGGTTCTGAAGAAAGATGTAGAAGCCTCGGTAATGCTCGTCCGCAATCATGTTAGACAGTTGCTACCCGACTATATGGTCCCGAGTTTGATCGTGTCGTTGCCTGACCTTCCGCTGACATCATCAGGTAAGATCGACAGAAAAGCTCTCGTGCTGCCGGACAGCGAAGTAGTATCTGAGCAGGCGGAATACGTAGGGGCACGCAGCCGCGAAGAGGCAAGCCTTGCAGAGATCTGGCAACAGGTACTCGGAATTCAACGAGTCGGTATTTACGACAATTTCTTCGACCTTGGCGGCGACTCGCTATTGGCGATTCAAGTAGTCTCACTGGCATGCAACGCGGGAATTCCTTTGACCGCAAAGGTTGCCTTCCTCCATCAAACTATCGCCGAACAGGCATCTGCCGCTGGAACGGGGCTTCAAGCAAGCGTCGTACAGGCTCCAGTTGAAGGCAAGGTTGTGTGCACACCGATTCAGCGTTGGTTCTTTGCACAAGAATTTGCCGTTCCAAATTACTGGAATCAAGGACATTTGATAACGCTTCCCGTACGGTTGCAGCCCGAGGCTGTCGAGATGGCTATGCGACAGCTGTCTGCTCACCATGACATGCTGCGTGCCAATTTCACGTTCGACGGAGAAAATTGGTTGCAGGAAATACATGCTGCCGATACTCCACCACAGTTTTCCCGCGTCGACGCGTCGACGCTTGACCAGGAAGACTTTGCTGAACAACTGCTGAAAGCCACCCTAGAAATTCAGCAGAACTCAACGTTGGAGCGGGGTTCCCTATTCGGTGCTGTACTCTTCGATCGAGGAGTAGCGCACAATCAAATGCTGTTTGTCTTTGCACATCACTTGCTAGTTGACGCCGTTTCCTGGCGTATTTTGATGGAGGATTTTGTCCAGTTGTTGGACCAAACTTCGCCGAAGATGGCTATCCCTCTTCCTCCCAAGACAACGTCATTTGCAGACTGGGCGAAAAGGCTGCTCGAATATTCTGATAGCCCCGAAGTAAAAGCCGAGCTCTCTTACTGGACGAACCGTATTCCAGATCGTCCAAGCCTTATCCCGCTGGATGACAAGGACGGATGCAATGACCAGGGAACGACGATTTTTTGTTCCTGCAATTTGACCGAGCAGATAACGCAATCGATTTCGGAGATCGCCAAGTTTCGTTGCCATGCCAGAATTGATGATCTTCTGTTGGCCGCTATTGCTGGTGCGTTGCGAGAATCGTTCGGTGTTGAGCAAATTCCCATTATGGTTGAAAGCCATGGAAGAGAACCGCTTTTTGCCGATATCGATGTATCTCGGACCGTTGGCTGGTTCACATCACACTATCCGATTTGCCTTTCCATCGAAGAAGATGAACCCATCGAGAAGCTAGCCAAAAGAATCGCACGAGACCGAGTGCAAATGCCTCAAGGCGGGTTGCATTATGGGCTGCTGAGGTTTTTCGGAGAAGAAAACGTTCAGAAACAACTGGCGCCTTTCGACTCATGCCAAGTTGCCTTCAATTACTTCGGTCGAATCGACAATACTCTTTTCTCCGGATTTGCAGAGGTAGCAAATACGACTCATGCGCCAAGCATTTCGGCTCGCAATCATCGCGTGTACGAAATCGAGATCAATGCGGCCACAGTAAATGGGCAACTGGAAATCAATATCGCCCACAGCGGCTCGCGAATCCGCGCGACAGTCATTGAACAACTTGCTGAGCGAATTGTCGCATCGCTGTCAACTCTAGTTGACGCCAGCGCGAAGCCTAGTGTCTCTGACGCTGACCGGAATGAACGGAAATCTCGCTCGGTCGCTCAGCTAAACTCCTTGAATCCGATTCAAGCAAAAGACAATATACCTGTGATCTTCTTTCCGCCAGTCGATGGTGGTGTAAGCTGTTACCGCCCGCTCGCAATGTTGCTTGCTGGCGATCATTCAGCCTGGTCTGTTGATGGGAGCCACACTGAGGTAAGTAGCATCCATTCCTTGGCGGCGGAGTGCGCGTTGACGATATTGGAGCAAGGTGATCTGGATATCCCTGCGTTTCTTGGCTGGTCGATGGGGGGCTTACTGGCATTTGAAACTGCACGGACGTTGATCGATTCGGGAGTTAGGATAGAGCATCTATTTATTGTCGATCAAGCACCGGTAATTGATCGAGAATTGGTTCCTGCGTTCGTGTCTGCGTTTGGATATGACCGGCAAGGTTTGGATCAACTGCTCGCTCAGCCACTTGCCGAACAAATTCGCACAGTCCAGTTGCATGTAAGTAATCTCGGCATGGTTGGTGAGCGATTCGACCGAGAGCGATTGGAGATATTTCTAGTCAACTTGCGGATGGTGCGTTCCTACATAGCCACCAGTGCGCACCCGAGGCTAGAGATTCCCGTGACGTTATTTGTGGCTGAACAGGGCTTGGGCAGCCTGCATATTCCCGGCGACTCATTTGGCTGGCAACAGTTTGTATCTCCCGAAGTTGACGTTGTCCATTTACCGGGAGATCATCAAACGATACTGGCTGAACCGTCTCTCTCGAAATTGGCATCTCACATTAAGTCCAAATTGATTGAAGCGCGCGGTCGTACACGGAGATGCACGTCTCAGTAGTTGGTGCCACTCGAATTCGTCATTAGGGCAGTCAAGTAAACAGTTTTCGCGTGCTAATTCCAGAAAGGGAGTTAATGTCATTGCAACAAGATGGCGTGCAGCAATTGCCCGCTAACGTTTCGAACCCCAGTCTTAAAACTGTTCCCGTGTCAATATGGATGAATGGTAGAGCCACGGCTCCTGAACAGGCGACGGTTTCGATCTTTGACCGAGGTTATTTGTATGGAGACGGCGTGTTTGACACAATAGCGGCCTGGGAGGGCCGAATCATATGGCTTGAAGAGCATATTGACCGCTTCCTCGCGGGTTGCGATAGACTGCAAATTCCAGTTCCATACTCACGTAACGAACTCATAGAAGCTGTACACCAAACGTTCGATCGCTATGAAGGGAATAATGGGAGAATTCGCGTAAGCGCAAGTCGCGGCATAGGCGGTACGGCCATTTACGACCAAATCGAAACAGGTCCAACGGTGGTCATATGGGTAAAACCGCTTGAACTCTATCCCGAGCGCTTTTACCGTGTAGGGATGCGTTTAAAGTCCTTTACTACCGAACGCCATGAAGCCGCAGTGAAGCACCTGAGTTTCCTGGTCTCGGTCGCGTGCATGATGGATGCCCGACGGGAAGGTTTTGACGATGCATTTTTCGTCGATACAGATGGAAACGTATCGGAGGGAGCCACATTCAACATTTTCAGCGTCTACGGTAACCAAGTTACCACACCCGCGCGAAAAATCCTCAACGGTGTTACGCGAGCCAAAGTCTTGGATCTAATTCGCCAGACTCAGCATCAAGTGAATATCGAGGACCTGCCATTGACCCGTCTCTTGGAAGCAGATGAAGTATTCATTACTGGTTCCACAAAAAAGATTGTGCCAGTGAGTGAGATAGATGGTCACACCATTGGCAGAGGAATCGTGGGGACAGTAACTAGAGAGCTGACTCAAATGTTTAATGACCAGTATTTTTAGAATGACCTATGCGGAGAATGCTTCATGCTGAAGTGCCGTGTTACGGCGCATTTTTTTGGGCCGGTTGCTTTTCCGGCCAAGACCCAAATCGCGGTCGCACCAATTCCCACTAGAACTTGCAGCAAGTGACTATCATGATTACCAGCAACAACCAGCCTTTCGAATACGCTATTATCGGCGCTGGCCCAGGCGGCTTGCAGCTTGCATCCTGCCTCGAGCGACGAGGCGCGAATTATGTCGTGCTTGAAGCAGGTCCCCAGGCTGGCAGTTTTTTTGGCGAATATCCTCGGCACGGCCAGCTGATTTCCATCAATAAAATCAATACTGGGTGTGATGACTATGAGACAAATCTGCGTTGGGATTGGAACTCACTGCTGGGCAGCAAGCCACTTTCGTTTCGCTCTTATTCAGAGCGGTTCTTTCCATCCCGCCAAAGTATGGTGAAGTATTTGGCCGACTTTGCACGTGCTGAAAACTTAAACATCCAATTTGGTTGCAAGACAAATTCCATTGCCAAAGACGGTGACGGATTTGTGTTGACCTCTGAGACAGGTCTGAAACTGCGCGCGAGAGTTGTCGTTGTAGCGACTGGTCTGAGCCGTCCAAACACTCCCGATTTTCCTGGAGTTGAGTTGGGTACTCACTATGTGGATTTTGAAATCGATCCAGCGAAATACAAAAACAAGCGGGTGTTAATTGTAGGCAAAGGCAACTCAGCCTTTGAGACAGCAGATGCAATGATTGAGTACGCATCGTCGATCCACTTGTGCAGCCCTCACCCAACCAAGCTTGCTTGGGCAACGCACTATGTTGGTAACGTGCGTGCGGTCAACAACAATTTCTTGGATACCTACCAACTAAAGTCGCAGAACGTCATTCTGGATGCCGTAATCCAGTCGCTCGAACCGGAAGCGGGTGGTGTCCGGGCAAACATCGTTTACACGCATGCGATGGAGGAACGACGCAGTGTGTGGTATGACCAAGTACTGTTGTGCACAGGGTTCCGCATGGATCGCTCAATTTTCGATTCCTCTTGTTTGCCTGAAGTTACAACTTGCGGACGTCTACCTATGCAAACATGCGAGTGGGAATCGACCAACGTGCCTGATCTCTTCTTTGTTGGTACCCTAATGCAGATGCGAGACTACAAAAAGACAATGTCCGGTTTCATCCATGGTTTTCGGCATAACGCCCTGGCACTTGATTCGATTCTAGCTGCAAAGTACGAAGGCAAGCCTTGGACCGGTGTGCCCCTTGAGTCTTCGACCGAAACGATCGCTGATACCATATTGGATCGACTAAATCGTAGTGCGGCCATTTTTCTTCAACCAGGCTATCTTTGTGACTTGATTGTGCAACAGCCTGATGGAATGCTTCACTTGGTTGAAGGTGTTCCAAAGGACTACGTGCGGTCTAGCAGTTTTTTCGACTCCGAAATGCTGATCACTATTTCACTCGAATACGGTGATTTCAGCAAAATTGCGGATCCCTTCAACATCGATCGAGAGCCCTTCGAAGATAAAGCCCATCTGGCTGCTTACTTGCATCCAATTCTCCGCATCTTTGAGCGAGGTGAATTGATTCAAGAAAAACACTTGCTTGAAGATCTAGAGAACGATTATTCTGGGCCGCTCTGGCGCGAGCGTGTGTTAGAGTTCGTGTCACAGCATCTTTTTGTGACTTAAAAAGAGACCAGATTTGCGCCACCGACTCGGAAAACTTTCACCTCCCTTTCCGAGTTCTATGGGAAATTCAAGAACGGGCGAGCCTCTGACCAAGGAGGGTCGCTAGAATTTCATTTACCCGTCGCCTAAGTGGTCCTCGGAAACCGTATACTCAGGCAGAGATGCTTTCTTGTGGTGGGGCGACGGGCTAACGTCCGGAGCTGCGTAATGCTGTGAGTTTCGCATCTTTTGTGTTGATGAGCGAATGATTCTCAAGAGAATGGGCTGCAAGATTCTATGTTTCGAATTTGTACAGGTTTGGCTTACTTGATAATTGGTTTGCCGGGGCTTATCGGTAGGGCGCAGGACTCCACAAACGTGGCTGACCAGCGATTGGAAGCGTTCTTCCAGCAACACTTGGAAGAATGCTTCCGCATGAGACCAACCGAAGCGACCATGTTGGGGGACCATCGATTCGACCATTTGCTAGACGACATTTCGCCAGAGGCGCGAGATGGTTGGCTTGAACACTGGCACCGTCAATTGCAGCGTCTGACCGAAGAGTTTGGCCATGCCGAGTTTTCGCCCGATGGACAAATTAATTTTGAAATCTTGCGCGACGATCTCGAACGCAGCATTTGGATGGCTGAGAACTTCAGTCCTTTCCAGGAAGACCCACGGACCTATGGCAGCTACATCAACGACAGCGTCTATTCACTGCTGACACAAAGCACTCTTCCCAAGGAAAAGAACGTCGAGAATGCGATTGCCAGAATCCAAGAGATACCGAGAATCGTCGCAGTCGCTCGCCAGACCTTGACCTCGCCCCCCAAGCCGATCCTTGAAACAGGTATTCTCCAGAATCGAGGTGCGATTGGGTTCTACCAAAAAGGCGTCTTTGAGTTGGTAGGCAATACCACTCAATTGGCAGTGTTAAGGCAAGCTTGCAATGCCGCTGTCCAGGCCCTCGAAACGCACCAGGAATTTCTAGAATCCGAATTGCGTTCCAAAGCAAACGACAATTGGCGAATCGGACCTGATCGTTTTGCGCGAAAGTTGGAAATGACCCTAGACGCGGGATGGGATGCTGAACAAGTTCTGCGAGAAGCCGAACAAGAATTCGTTCGCGTGCAGGGTGATTTGTATGTTGTCGCTCGCCAGCTGTGGAGTCACTACTATCCCAAGCGGCCTTTGCCCGCTGATGATGAAATGGGCAGACGATCGACGATTTCCCAGGTCATCCAAGCGGTTGGTCAGGAGCACGGCCAGCCCGAGTCGCTGATCTTGGACGCTAGGGATACCGTCCACAGCATTCAGGAATTCATTGCCGATTACGACATTCTACGCCTGCCCGAAGTGGATCGTTGCCAAGTGATCGAAATGCCCGAGTTTCGTCGCGGCAACTCGTTGGCCTATTTGGATTCAGCTCTGCCGCTGGATCCCAATGGTTTCAGCTACTACGCAGTCAGCCCTCCACCTGCGATTTGGGGCGAGGAGAAAGTGCGTAGCTTCTTGGAAGAATACAATCGCCACATGCTGCAAATCCTGACGATCCATGAAGCCTATCCTGGCCACTATGTGCAATTGGAATACTCCAATCGTTGCCCGTCCTTGATACGTCGTGTGTTGCAGTCTGGTGTATTCATCGAGGGGTGGGCAGTTTACACAGAGCAGATGATGCTCGACCAAGGATATGGCGAGGGTGATCTTGCGTTGCGGTTGAATCAGTTGAAGTTCTATTTGAGAGCGGTTGCAAATGCGATTCTAGATTACAAGATGCATTGCACGGAGTTTTCTGACGATCAAGCTCTAAGCTTCCTGGTCGACGATGCCTATCAGTCTGAAGGCGAAGCGCTTCTGAAAATAGTGCGGGCCAAGCAAACTTCGGTTCAGTTGAGTACTTACTTCGTCGGACGCATGGCCCACTACCGCTTGCGACAACAGGTTCAACGAGAGCTAGGAGAAAAATTTGACTTAGGACGTTTCCATGAAGCCGTGCTCGCTCACGGTTCGGTTCCAGTAAAGTTCCTTCCTGATTTGGTTAGACACCGCCTGGCTCAGCCACGCTAGCCACAAGATAAAACAAGAATGGAAATTGACCCAACGCTGCAGTGGCTACTGGCTGCCTCGATTGTGATCTATCTGGTGGCCATGTACGCCCTGGCCGTCGTCGCCCAAGGCAAGATCCACAACGTCGAGGATTTCTTGGTTGCTGGCCGCCAACTGCCACTTTCACTGGCTTGGATGACTTTGCTGGCCACGTGGTTTGGTGCTGGCACGATGCTAACGGCGGCGGACGAAGTGCGAGCTGGCGGTCTGACACAAGCTGCTTTAGACCCTTTCGGTGCAGGATGTTGTTTGATGCTTGCTGGCTTGTTTGTGGCTGGCCCAATGTGGAGACAGCATTTGCTAACCGTGCCCGACTTGTTCCGCAAAAAGTTTGGCCCCACTGCAGAGTTGTTCTCGGCATTGATCCTCGTGCCCAGTTATTTTGGCTGGATCGCCGCTCAATTTGTTGCTATGGCGCAGGTGCTGGATTTGTTTTTTGGAATACCGCTGTATTGGGGCATAGCGTTAGTCGCATTGGTTGGCACTGGATACACGCTGATGGGCGGCATGTGGTCCGTGACCATGACTGATGCGGCTCAAGTGGTACTATTGCTTGTTGGCCTGATAGTGTTGGTGATTATTACAATGGTCGAATTGGGCAACGGCAATGCATGGAATGGTCTGACGCGTATCATGGACGGGACGGAACCTCAAAAGTTGGTTGTGATACCGCGAGACGACTTGCAGTCGCTCGTCGGTTGGCTTGGGGTTTTTGCCATCGGTGCCCTTGGAAATCTACCTGGTCAGGACTTGATGCAACGCGTATTCGCCTCCAAGTCGGAAGGAACAGCGCGATACGCGTGTTTGATTGCAGGAGCCATGTATTTGACCTTTGGCTGTTTGCCGCTGTTGTTGGCTTTGGCGGCAACGCAACTAGTCCCGGAGGAGTCCGATGGCAGTGTTCTGCCGGTACTGGCCCATGCTTTTCTGCATCCTTTCGTCGCCGTCGTTTTCATGGTAGCGCTGATGTCCGCGATTCTCTCGACGATCGACAGCGCGATTTTGTCTCCAGCGAGCGTACTGTCGCAGAACATCATTCCCAGGTTCGCTTCGACCTCCAGTCTGTCGAGCAACCGTTTGGCGATCATGCTAGTTGCCTTGAGTAGTCTGTTGTTGGCGTATCTCGGAGAAAGTGCCTATGCACTGCTCGAAGAATCGTACCTGTTGACCTTGGTAGGGCTACTCGTGCCGATGATGATTGGTCTCTATTCGATTTCCAATCGCGAGGCGCCTGCAATTGTCAGCATGACCGTTGGTGCGGGCGTTTGGGCGACACATTTTGTTTGTGGCTGGGAGAGTTTTCTGGAACCAGTTTTGCAACCAACTGGCTGGCAGCTACCAATTTCCCTTAGTGTGACAGCCTGTGCGCTTATAGCGTTCTTTGTGATTTCACCTCCCTGGAAAATACACTGGCAGCGTGAAGAAGGAAAAGGTGTCAGCACTAGTGACACCTTTTCGTTCCGAGAGAGCCGAGTCAGCTAATGCGACGATCGCTGAGCAAGAGGCGACAACAAAGCATTGTCTTGCTCAGTGAGCGATGAATCTCCGATTTGCATGCGAGTGAGCTCCACCGCAGCAAGAAAGCAATGCCGGTTGGGGCTAACAGCAATGACTGGCCACGATCTCACGGTGCAGATGCTTGTGCTGTAGATTCATTAAATGAACGCTCTACCTGATCGTTGACATCGGTGGACACTGGATGGTCACGCCACAACCAGCGCATCATCTCCGGCAAAATCACACCACCGGGCTTGAGGCCATGACGGCCAATACTCCACGAATAATTCACGTCGTACCCCTTTTCCGTTAACGCCTCGACCATACGGACGTTTTGCAGGAACCAATCCCAGGTCTCATCGTATGCTCCGCCACGGCGACGGCCACGATTGTCGTTACGCCCATCCTGTAGAAATACTCGAATCGGTTTCTTGTCACTGGCACGGATGATATCTGGATACGCGTGACCGCCGCGAATGTTGGTAAAACTGCCAACGGTGCTGAGCACCTTAGTAAACTGATCTGGTCGCTGCCATGCCACAGTAAAGGCCGCAATCGCCCCTGAGCTGCAGCCACCAATGCCATGGTCCTGCGCTTCCTTGGATAGGTTGTACTTTGCGTACAGTTCCGGCATGAGCTCGTCAATGATGACTCGGGCATAGCGGTCATTCAGTTCATTGTATTCCGTGCCTCGGTTTGTCGTGCGGTCACCCCACTCGCGGGCGCTGGGTTCTGGTTGATCGGGTCGTCGCCCCGGGTTGATAAACACGGTGATCATTACCGGGATTTCACGACGAAACATTAGATTGTCGATCACATTGGTGGCGCGGGCACTGCCCTCAGGATCCAGAAATGCGTGTCCATCGTTGAATATCATCAAGCTGCAAGGTTGCGATGCATCGTATTGTGCTGGCACGTAGACCCAGTACGTGTGCTGCGTGCCTTCGAATACTTGACTGGGAATCACATGTGGGCCAGTAACTTCACCGTGCGGAACGCCTTCCTGTCGCAACGAATCGGGGCCCAATTGAAAGAAGTCGTCGTTACCCTCACGCTGGGCAAAGGCGGTAGCGCTAGCAAGCAAAGTTGCGACCAGGAACAAAGAAAACATTCGCATAGGATTGCACCGGTATGAAAAGGGGAATATTGAGGACTTAACCGTTAGTTAAGCATCCACGCAGATGTATTTCCACAATTAGCCGCTTTTGCGTTAATGCTTAACTGCCATAAAAACAACTGTTCTGTGATTGCTGCGAAGCGTCTCGCTGGAGCAGGATAACTATTGGCAGACCGAAGTGGTTTCCGACGGTCCCGAGTTTAGGTTTGCAGCGTGGTCGGGCAACTGAGCACCTATCTCGGTGGACCGTATGGATTCCGTCAATATAGGCCTGAAGATAACATAGAATAGTCGACTGTGGGCCGGTAGTACTTTTCCAGCTGGGGCAGCTTTATCGCGGCTAATCAACCGTGTTCAATAAGATCACCTGACGACCTGGCCACCAGTGCCGCTAGTTTCAATCCACGCGCCCCATGCGGGGCGCGACTGTCCGGGGTGAGCCTGTGCTGATTGAGTATCAATCCTTGTCGTGATGGATGAATGGCTCGGGCAGCCACGCCCCAGTATGCACCTGGAATGTATTTGAGTTTCAGAGAGAAAACGCAGACACAGCGCTGTGTCCGCATTTCCTCACATGATAAGAACCCGGTGCCTTTACGGCCCACGGCTCACAAATTTCTTGCGAGCCGTGACGCGTCGGTCGCCGCAAACCTACCAGCCTGTTAAACTGTAGTTCGTCTCGGATTTGTCCGCGTTTGCTGAGGTGTTGATAGCTTGTTGTGCAAAGTATTTTCGGCCGCGTTCTCAGTCTGCCATCCGCAGGTCCAGCTACGGAGTAGCGGCAGATTGTAGCCGCGGGTGAGCGATGCTAGCTTCCAGCGGGCGGAACGTAACCCGCGGTGGATAGTCGCTCGCTTATGCGGTGAGGGCGTATGCCACCAACCCGCGCGAGCTTCTTCGAACCGCAACATCCTTCCGGCTCGACACTCCAACGCGCGAAGCTGACATGATAAGAACCCGGTGCCTATGAGAAGAAAACGGAGGAAGAAAACGCGGACACAGCCTGCTGCTCGGCTGAAGTCCAGACCGCTCGCGAAGTCCACGACCGCAGAATCGATGGAATAGGGAATTCTGGCGAATCCCACTACCGCGGAATGATCCGCCGTTCGCTTCGATCACGACCGGATGTGGTCGAAACTTGGGACGACGCCAGCTAACCCCGCCACAACACGCAATACCCTTCAGTTGCCG
>JAGQPR010000175.1 GCA_020426625.1 Planctomycetales bacterium | reverse complement strand
CTGCGCGGCGCTGTTAACTAAACTGGGGTTGGAGAGGCAGATGAAAAGTGCCCAAGTTATTTTTCCCCAGGTCCTAAATTAGCGATTTCGGAAAGCCCCATGCAATATAGTTAGATGAAAAGTGTTTCGCGGCTTTCTAAGTGGGGAAATGCGGTACTTTCCGACACTTCTCAGTTCGCATACTGGATAGAATCCACCCAAAAAGAGCCTGAACCGGCTGCCTGGGCCGCAGAAACGGTGGCGATCAACAAGGAGTAACCTAGAATCGATGATAGTGGAGGCTAAAGCTGTGCGGTGATTGCTCATTGTAGGATCTGCAGAATAACATCTCGGGCGCATTCACAGTAGCCATCACACTCCGCCGTGATGATTGACCGAGCGAAGTTGCCGGAACAGCAACTTGTTCTTGACTCTCGATACTGCTGGCGGACTTGGTAAGCCCATTCGTATAGCGAGGCCGTTGGCGTATGAATGCCCGTAAGACTGCGGATTACGAAGAAAACCCGAATCGGAATTCGTCGGCCCCTACAACTTGGCCGTCGCTGTGGCTATCGTTTTCAGGTGTAGAAACCGGATTTCATTGGATACACTGGCTAATCGTAGTATTCTCGCTCGCGATGACGTTTGTCGCTTGGGACTACTCGCGATCTGAGCGAGATGCCCGTGTCGAGGCCCAATTCGAACGCGAGGCCGAGCATGTGGTCGAGCTGGCTCGCGAGCGGATGCAGAAGTATGAAGATGCTTTGTGGGGCGGAGTTGCCTTTGCAAAAACCACGCCAGCAATCCTTGATTTTGAACTTTGGAAGGCGTATGCCGAATCCATTGATATTGCTGGCAAGTACCCTGGTATCAATGGGCTTGGCTTCATTGATACGCTTTCACAACAGGAAGTTGACGGCTACCTCCAGTTTCAACGCGAGCTGCGGCCGGATTTTTCAATTCATCCAGCTCATGAGCGCCAAGACCTCTTTCCGATCTCCTATATCATTCCCGTCGAGGGAAATGAGAAGGCTGTAGGCTTGGATATTGCCTACGAAGAGAACAGGCACGCCGCAGCCTTACAGGCCCGTGATACGGGGCTGGCTCAAGTGACGGGGCCGATTGCTCTGGTGCAAGACCAGGCCCATACACCCGGTTTTCTCTTCTACGCGCCCATTTTCAAGGATGACCTGCACGGGAGCGCGGAACAAGTTGCTTCACTAGAGGATCGTCGCCGTACTTTCGCGGGTTTGGTCTACGCGCCCTTTGTAGTACAAAAACTGATGGAAGGTGCCTTGGAAAAGGGAAATCGCCAAGTGGGAATTCGTCTGCTGGATGGCCAGAGTGTTCTCTACGATGAGCATAATGTAAGCGAACCCGATTACGACCCAAGTCCACTTCTTGTTCAATCTTTCGATGTGGACATGTATGGGCGGAAATGGACGTTTGACGTCCGTAGCACCAACTCATTTCGTGCGGCAACTGCTGACAGTCAACCTTTGGTGATCCTTTTCGGGGGACTACTCATTGACGCGTTGGTCGTATTTATCTTCGTAGTCATGTCACGCAGTTCTGCTAAAGCCATGCGACTAGCAAGAAGCATGACGGCTGAATTGAAGCAGAACTACGGGAAACTGAGATCCGAAGTCGAACAACGCCAGCAGGCGGAGCAATCCCTAAAGCAACTCAACGCTTCCTTGAATGAATCGCAAACTAAGTTGAGAGGGTTGTTCGAACAGAGTTCCAACTTCATTGGTGTGACGACCACCGATGGTATCTTGTTAGATGCCAACGCGACTGCCCTGAAAGCAGCCGGAATATCCAAGGATGAAGTACTAGGGCGTCCGTTCTGGGAAACAATCTGGTGGACTCATTCACCCGACTTGCAACAACGATTGAAAGATGCGATCGGCAGGGCAGCTGGTGGTGAATCCGATCGTTTTCAGGCAACGCATCCTGCGGCTGATGGGACAGACCTTCAAGTCGATGTTTCCGTTTCTCCGGTGAGAGACGAACAAGGAAAAATCGTCTTCCTCGTGCCCGAAGGACGCGACATTTCACCTCTGAAGAAACAGGAACGCGAGCTGCAAGAGTTGTTGGAAGTATTGAAGACATCCAACCATGAATTGGAACAGTTTGCCTATGTGGCTTCCCACGACCTGCAGGAGCCACTTCGCAAGATCTCCGCCTATGCGCAACTGTTGCGTGAGGATTATGGTCAGCATTTTGACGCAACCGCTGATTCCTACTTGGATGTCGTCATCGATGGGGCTAAACGCTTGAAGGACCTGATCAACGACTTGCTGACGTTCTCGCGTATTACTACGCGTGGCAGCCCACTGGGCACGGCTGATCTCAATCAAGCATTTTGCGAAGCCGTCAGCCAGTTGGAATTGGCCATTTGCGAATCTCAAGCGGAAATAACGCACGACCCTTTGCCAACCGTCCTGGCCGACCAAGGCCAGCTGAGCTTGGTGTTTCAAAACTTGATCGGCAACTCAATCAAGTACTCCACTGCGAAACCAAGAGTCCATGTGGGCGTTCGGGACCTGGACAATCAGATCCAGGTCTCGGTTAGAGACAACGGAATTGGAATTGAACCGAAGTTTCACCAACGAATATTTGAGATTTTTCAGCGGTTGCACAACCGACGAGAATACAGTGGGACGGGCATCGGCCTGGCAATTACTAAGCGGATCATTGAACGCTGTGGCGGTGAGATTCGTGTGGAATCAGAGCTTGGCCAGGGCAGCACATTCATTTTTACGCTGCACAAACCCGACGAGGGAACGGAATCGCGGCGGTCGGTGACGCAGGTCGTGGCCGATTCGCTCGTTTGAACCGCCTCAAGTCATCCCCACGAAGGAACCAGCGCGAGTCATCCCTCCAAACGGTGAACCATCAAGTCAACGCACACGACTGGATGCCCGCCTTTGCGGGAATGACGCCACGATCGTGCGATAGATTTTTGTCTAACCAGTTTCTTCTGGGGCTGGCGGCGCAGGCCTGATAGAATCATAGTAGTACTGCTTAACCCTCCTGAAATTTCCCTCCCTTGCTCACGTTACAACACGTCGACGTTTGACTTGTCCCGAGTCCGTTGACGCAACAGTGGCTCGCGCGACGATCATTTCCGCTTCGAGATAGATCGGGCGACGAAAAATCTATGTGAGAGTGTCGAGAGCAAGAATCCAACAACTCATTGCAAACTCCATGTACTCCAATTCAACCACTAGTTCAATATTTTGCGGGAATTCGCCGCACCGCCTGAGCAATGGTCACCGAAGGGTGTGTGCTTCAGGCGCTGGCGACGTTGCTCGAAATACTCGACCCTCTTGTTGGTTTTTGGTAGTTCTAGGATGCACTCTGGGTTTCATGGGATGCGCTGGAGATGTCGCCCCGCCCGCGTCGGTCGCTCTCGATGACAAACCAGAGCTAGCCACAATCGATGTCGAAACGTTTGAAGTCGGACGCCAGCCCTGGCCATCGCTGGTTTCCAGTCAAGGTAGCTTGTTCGGCGACGAATCGTCGGTCATTGGTGCCAAGGTAGCCGGACGCGTTCAGAAGGTTCATGTCGAAATGGGGGATTATGTCCAATCCGGAGACAGCTTGATGAGCTTGGATCACGACGAATTCCAGCTTCTGGTTGAACAAGCCGACGCGCAATTGCAGCAAGCACGTTCAGCGGTCGGCTTATCACCGGGTGCTGACGTCGAATCGTTGCGCCCTGACAATGCTCCACCAGTCAGGCAGGAGTTGGCACTTTGGGAAGAGGCAAAAAACAATTTGCGGCGGGCAACTGAGTTGAGAAAGAACAACGCGATTTCTCAAGGTGACGTCGATCAAGCGACTGCCGCAGAGCGTGTCGCCGCTGCCAGGCACGCATCAGCGCTCAATAGTGTGGCTGAGAAGATTGCTCTCATAGGTGTTCGTAAGGCTGAATTATCGTTGGCTCAACAGCGTTTAAAAGACGCCACGATCTATTCACCCATGGCTGGCTTCGTTCGTCAACGTTTTGTAGCACCCGGCGCCTATTTGTCGGTTGGACAACCGATCGTAGAATTGGTACGCACCGACCCTTTGCGATATCGTGGTAGCGTGCCAGAAAAATATGCTCAACAATTGGCTATTGGCCAGGCCGTCGAATTGCAAATCGAATCGGTTCCAGATCCAATCACCGTGCACATCACCCGCGTTAGTCCCATGTTGGATCAGACAAGCCGAGCATTGACTTTTGAAGCGGAAGTCGAGAATCCAGACCATCGGATACGAGCGGGACTGTTTGCAGAAGCAAAGGTAGTTCTCGATTCTGAAGCCGAAGCGTTGGTCGTTCCAACTTCGGCGATCGTCGAATTTGCGGGCACCCAAAAGGTTTGGAAGGTAGTCGATGGCGTGGCGCAGGAAATGGAGGTTTTGACGGGCGAACGACGGGGTGCTAAGCGATCGATCTTAACCGGACTCGAGACTGGCGATCAAATTCTGGTCAACGGCCAAAAAGGAAAGGTCGCTGTTGTCCACAATCTGCAAACAAGCCAAGCTGCCGACCATGCGGAGGTTGCGAAAGAATAGTCCAAAAATTGATATCGCAGCCGAATACTAAATCCTGGTTCGAGCGCATTGTAGCTGTCACTCTCCGCCTTGATGATTGACGGGACAATTCGCCAAGTTATTTTTCGCAGATCCTAAGCTAAGCCATGGGCAACATATTTGACTTCCTAAACGCCGACTGAGCAACAAAACCCTATGCGAAAGATGGTGTAATCCAGTGTATTGGCTGGCCGAAATCTGTGTGAAGCGACCCGTGTTCGCGCTGATGCTGATAACCGCGCTTGTGGTCGCCGGAGTTGTGGCGTTTCCTACGCTGGGAGTCGACCGATTCCCCAATATGGATCTGCCTCAAATCTACATTTCTTCGACTTACCCTGGGGCAGCTTCAGCAGAAGTTGAAAGCGAGGTCAGCTCAGTCATCGAAGATGCGGTGGCAACCGTGGCCGGTATCGAAGAGCTAAGGTCTATCTCTTGGGATGGACGCTCTTTCGTGATCCTGACGATCGAACTGGACCGCGATATTGACGCTGCTATCGCCGATGTTCGCGACGTCGTCTCTTCCGTCACGCGGCGACTACCACCGAGCATTGATCCGCCGGTGGTCATGAAACGAGACTTGGATTCATCGCCGATCATGACACTGGCGGTATCAGGACCGCGATCGTCGCGCGAGTTGTACGTATTGGCCGACCGATATGTCAAGAATGTTATAGAATCGGCGAAAGGAGTCGGCGAAGTCGCCATTGCTGGCGCTGCCGACCGAGCGGTTCAGGTGAATATCGATGCAAGAAGGCTCGCGGCCCACCGGCTTTCGATACTGCAAGTTCGCGAAGCGCTAGTGCGTCAAAATGCGGAAGTGCCTGGCGGCCGAGTCCAAGAGGGACAACGCGAGCGGGCACTGCGAACGTTGGGCCGCGTCGCCGACTCACGCGATTTCCCGGACCTGGTCGTGTCCACCGTTGACGGTACGCCCATACGCTTGAGTGACCTGGGTACCGTTACCGATTCGACCAAAGAAGTCCGCACATTGGCGCGACTGAACGGCGAGCCCGCAGTGGTCTTGGAAATCCAACGGCAGTCCGGCGAAAATACGGTTGCTGTCATCCAGGCGATAAAAGACCGCTTGTCACGCTGCCAAGAACTGCTTCCCGACGGTGTTAACGTGTCGGTCATCCAAGACCAGTCCCGCTATATCATCGAAGCGCTGCATGAGATTGAGCGACATCTGATTTCGGGCAGCATTCTGGCTTGCCTGACGGTGCTCCTTTTCATGCGTTCGTGGCGCTCGACGATCATCGCCGCCGTGGCCATCCCTGCGTCCATCATCGCTACATTTGCATTCATGAAATGGTTTGGTTTCACGCTCAACAATGTGACGATGTTGGCGCTGGTGCTCATGGTAGGCGTTGTGATCGACGATGCTATCGTCGTGCTCGAAAACGTATTTCACTGCATTGAAGAAAAGGGCATGGAGCCATCGGTGGCTGCAATCGTCGGAACTAAGGAGATTGGTCTGGCGGTGCTGGCCACTACTGTCTCATTGGTGATTGTGTTTCTGCCCGTCTCTTTCTTGTCCAGTGTGACCGGCAGAATGCTCTTTCAATTTGGCGTCACGGCGACAGTAGCCATTTTGATTTCAATGCTGGTTAGCTTTACATTGACACCTATGATGTGTAGCAAGCTGCTGCGTCCCAGTCGAGCTGGGGCTGCAGCTTCTCCGAATTCGCGCAAGGGCATTTACTCTTGGATCGAAGCCGCCTATCTCTGGATGCTGAAACAATCTCTGCGTTTTCGCTGGGCTGTTTTAGGCGTGGTAATTCTCGTCATTGGTTCCAACGTGCCGCTCATGAAGCTGGTACCGCGGGATTATGTTCCTCTGAACGTAGACGAGTCGGAATTCGAAGTGCGTGCCGAAGCCAGGCAAGGCGCTAGTATGCAGGCAATGCGTGAAACCATCGACCGCGTAGAAAACGCCGTCCGGCAAGTCGAAGGTGTCTCTCTAGTCCTAACAACCGTGGGCACACGCGGTGGCGGAGACATCAATCGAGCTAGCTTGTTTGTACGGCTGATCGAGAGTCATGAACGCTCCTTCTCTTTCGAGCGACTGTGGCACGGATTACTGAAAGGAGATCCCGGAGCGGCTTTTCGCGGCAACTTCACACAACGCGAGAAAATGACCGAAATTCGCGGGCGGTTGCGGAAAATTCCCGATCTGCAGTTGTCCGTCCGCAATTTGACTTCGCTTCGGCAAGGCGCTCCTGTCGACATCGATTTGGCCATCACGGGCCCCGATGCCGACCGCCTGCTTTCCTTCAGCAATGAACTGCGCGAACGAGCGGCGGAAATCCCGGGCCTGGTGGACGTCTATTCCACATTACAAATCGACAATCCCGAGCTTCTCGCCCAAATCAATCGAGAACGAGCTGCCGCTCTGGGCGTTGAGGTCCGTGAGATCGCCGATACGCTGCGCGTAGCCGTCGGTGGCGACGATCGCGTTTCTCGCTACCTCGACCGCAGCGCCGGAGACGCGTATGACGTGGAGCTGCGATTGGTGGGCATCGACCGCAGCAATGTACCGTCCATCTCCCAATTGTACGTCCGCACTAATCCTGCCGTTTCATCTTCCAGCGCTATGAGTATGACGATGGACGGGCCGCAGCGGACTTCCCTGACCCGCATCGACAACGTCGTCAATTTTCAAATGAATACGGCAGCGTCGCGAATCGACCGGCTGGGACGCCAACGAATGGTGGCAGTGCGTGCGAACATCGGTGAAGGGTTTTCACTGGCTGATGGGATCAGTTCGATCATGCAAGCTGCCCGCGAGATCGGGATCCCACTGGGCTTCAACGTGGAAGTCTTGGGGGGAGGCCGGGAACTTGAACGAACCATTGCCGATTTTGGTTGGCTATTTGCGCTTTCTTTTATTTTCATGTATATCGTACTGGCGGCCCAGTACGAAAACCTGGTCTACCCGCTGATTATTCTCCTGTCGTTGCCGCTAGCGATACCCTTCGGAATGTTAAGCCTCTACTGGGGTAGTGAGACGCTCAACCTCTATTCTGCTTTGGGAATTCTAGTGCTTTTTGGAGTTGTCAAGAAAGCAGCTATTCTGCAAGTAGACCACACCAATGCGCTCCGCTTGCAAGGAATGCCCAGATACGAAGCCATTATTAAAGCTAACCGCGATCGCTTGCGGCCGATTTTGATGACGACTCTATCGTTCGTAGCCGGCTTGTTGCCGTTGTTGATTGCCAGTGGTCCTGGCGCAGAGGAACGCCGCTCGATTGCTGTACTGGCCGCAGGCGGACAAACTCTGTCGCTGCTCCTCACCCTACTTGCCATTCCAGTGCTTTATACCTTTTTTGACGACCTGCTTCGTCTTCCCAGTTGGCTCAAACCGCGCAGAAAGCGAATCGATAAGCAAGTCGAAGTGTCTGAGCAGGCGGGGGCAAGACTGCAAGAACAACCAATGCACAGTATCTGAGTGTCGGTATCTGAGTCACAACACCTGAGTCACAGCTGGGCCGGACTTCGCAGCACCATCTTGCCGGGCTGCGGTTCTCATCGAATTTAGCTTCGCATACACAAGCAGCTGGGTGGCCAATTACTGCTTGGTAAAGGATGATAAGCAGTCACGGCGAGCGTTGATGCGCGGCGCCGTGTAGATAGTTAGCCACCAGGAGCATTTGGAATGAACCAATCGGGATTTGCGCGAGTTACGGTCGCTTGCCACAAAACACATGTGGCCGATCCGATTTCCAACGCCCGCGAAGCAATCGCCCTGCTCCAACAAAATGCAGACAGTGACGTTATCGTGTTTGGCGAACTTTCACTGACTGGATACACGTGTGGAGATCTTTTCGGACAGGATGCTTTACTGGAATCCGCCTTGATCGGACTCGGAGAAGTTGCCTCTGCGGTGCGTAGCAACCAATTGGTGGTGGTCGGCCTGCCGCTGCGGATCGACGGCAAACTGTTCAATACCGCCGCAGCGATTCGCAATGGTCGCGTGGTGGGTATCGTTCCCAAACAATTTCTACCCAATTACCAGGAGTTTTACGAATCGCGTTGGTTTTCAGCGGCTGACGGATCTGAGCCGGGATTCTGTGACCTGGGTCGCAGCCAAGCGGTTGACTTGCGCAATATTCCCTTTGGCATTGATTTGTTATTCCGACGTGGCCCTTTGATCGTTGGCATTGAACTGTGCGAAGATCTGTGGATGCCCGTACCGCCTAGTAGTTTGCAAGCCATGGCCGGTGCCAACTTACTGCTCAATCTGTCGGCGAGCAACGAATTGATCGGAAAAGCCGCTTGGCGCAAGACCCTGGTATGCAGCCAGTCGGGTCGTTGTTTGGCTGCATACGGTTATGCCAGCGCTGGGCCGAGCGAGTCCACGACCGACATTGTGTTTGGTGGACATTGCTTGATTGCCGAAAACGGCGTCGTTTTGGCGGAGTCGAATCGCATCGGATCGGGTGGCTGTTGTTGGCTCGATTCGTCGAGTGCGACCGCAGATATCGATTTGCAGCGGTTGCAACACGATCGACAAATCACGGTCAGCTGGCAACAGGCGGCCCGACGTTCAACAACCAGCTTTCGTAGAATCGACCTTGATCATGAGCTCTGCGGCAATGGTTCACGCCGGCTTGTAGCGCCGCATCCGTTTGTTCCTTCAGAGAATAGTGAACTACATGCCCGCTGCTCGGAGATCTTTAGCATTCAATGTGCCGCTCTTGCCAAACGTGTCAGCCGCTTGCCGGATAGCGTTGACCTACACATAGGTGTATCTGGGGGCCTGGATAGCACCTTGGCCCTCTTGGTAGCTGCCCAGACATGTCGAGAACGCGGATGGCCGACCACGCGCATCGCTGCTGTGACCATGCCCGGCTTTGGAACTTCACAGCGAACCTTGACCGCTGCGCGTGAGCTAATGAGTTCGCTTGGAACCCGGGCAGACGAGATAGACATTCGACAATTGTGTCTGGATACATTTCTTGGCTTGGGTCACGCTCCGTTTGGATTACAGCTAACGCCGGGCCTGACCTTAGAAGCCTTTACGCAATTGTTGAACAAGGTACCGCCAGACAAATTGCATGATTTGACTTTTGAAAATGTGCAGGCCCGCGTGCGCACTCTCCTATTGATGAGTCGCGGTTTCGTTCTGGGAACTGGCGACATGTCGGAACAAGCCCTGGGCTGGAGCACTTACAACGGCGACCACATGTCGATGTACAACGTGAACACATCGATTCCCAAAACACTCGTCAAATTCCTGGTCAAGTATGCAGCGGAAAACTATTTTGATGGTTCGGTGCGGGCGTGTTTGCTGGGTATTGTGGAGACTCCTATTTCTCCTGAATTGCTGCCAGCGACTGCAGATGGTGCCATTGGTCAATTCACCGAGCAAACCATCGGGCCCTATGAATTGCATGATTTTTTCCTCTACCACATGATTCGCTTTGGAGCGGGCCCCAAACGCATCTTGGCACTAGCATCCCTTGCTGAGTTCTCACACCCTTACACACAGCAGCAGCTGAGCAACACTCTGAAGGAATTTGTAAGACGGTTTTTCAACAACCAGTTCAAGCGATCGTGCGTTCCTGATGGCCCCAAGGTCGGATCGGTCAGTTTGTCTCCCAGAGGGGATTGGAGAATGCCCAGTGATGCCGAAGCTGCGGTATGGCTCAGAGAGCTGGAGGAGATTCTGTGACGATGCGCACTCGTATCGCCAAACAGAAAGGAGGCCACGATGGTGCGCGAAGCTGGCAACAGCGTGAACTTTCTCTTGCTATCCAGTCGCCGATCGCGCGCATCGTAAACGGACTGCTCATCACGTTGGCTGTTGTATTCTGTGCCGTCGTCGGCTACGTATTGCACGGCTGGACGTGGGAAGACAGTTTCTACATGGTGGTCATTACCATCTCCGGCGTGGGGTATGGTGAAGTCAATCCGGTGAATACACCGGTGCTGCGGTGGATTACCATCAGTTTGATCGTCTTGGGTTACATCGCCGCACTCTACACCGTCGGTGGTTTTGTACAGTTGGTCATTGACGGAGAATTGCGGAGGTTTTGGGGAGTTCGCAGAATGCAAAGAGAAATCGATCGACTGAACCAACATGTTGTCATATGCGGATTCGGCCGGATGGGGAGAAAGCTGACTGAGGCTCTAGCGACGCGAGGGAAACCTCTAATCGTGATCGATCAAGCGGAAACAGCCGTGCAGGAGGCTCGTAGTTTTGGTTGTTTGGCAATCCAAGGCAACGCTACCGAAGAGAAGATTTTGAGCGCAGCGGGCGTCGAGCGAGCTGCCGTATTGACGACGGTACTTAGCGACGATGTCGCCAATTTGTTCATCACCATTACAGCCCACGAGCTAAACCCAAAGCTGGAAATCATGGCACGGGCCGAACAAACCAGCACCATCAAGAAGCTGCGGCAAGTGGGTGCCAGTCGCGTGATTCTGCCTGCAAACATCGGCGCCGATCGACTAGCGAACATGATTTTGCGCCCGAGTGCAGAGTCGCTACTAAAACAGGCCGAATTGCCAGAAGGACTCAACGACGACCTGCTGTCGATCGGGTTGCGACTGGACGAATTGGAGGTGCAGCCGGGTTCACCGTTAATCGGCGGAACGATCGCAGATCTAAAGATCCACGGAACAACACCTTTCCTGATCGTTGCCCTGCGAAAAGCAGCGGGTGAAGTGTTGCTCAACCCGAACCGATCGATGTCTCTGGGGTTGGGCGATTGCGTCGTTATTCTAGCGCACGATGAGGACATCCCTCGCCTGTGCGATCGCTACGCGTTGCAAAGCGAACTGTCGGAAGGGGCCACCGGAATCACGCCGGGCTCCCGACCGGGCACGGAAGCGCTTTAGCTACTGGGTAACGGAGCTGTCGTGAATACTCGAACAGGTTAAAACGCAAGTCGCGTAATTACCCGTTCCTGGCTACAATGCTGGCGGCTTATCCGAGGTAAATCACAGCCCAAGCATTTTTCCCCCAACCCTCGGTAAATCGTCGTTCAACCGCCACATTCTGGAAAAAACAGTACTCATGAGCTCAATGGAAGACAAGCTACGCACGCTACTATCGCAACTGCGCGATCCGGAGACCGGTCGTGAACTGGGCAAAACCAACCAAGTCTTGCAGGTGCAGATTGCGGGCGGCCAAGCACAATGCACTCTCGCGCTCACGTCACACAGTCTTCCAATTCAAGACGAATTCGTTGATTCAGTGGAACAGCGAATTCGCAGCCAGTGTCCCGAGTTGCAATCGATCACTGTTTCCGTTGAGCCCTTGGACAGGCCGCCCATTCCGCTGGGACAAATCGGCTTGACGGCCAAAAGTGTCATTGCAGTTGGCTCTGGGAAAGGTGGTGTCGGCAAGAGCACGGTGGCCACTTCCTTGGCGCTAAAGCTGCTCAAGTGTGGTGCGCGAGTGGGATTGTTGGATGCGGACGTCTATGGACCTAGCGTACCTCAGCTGCTTGGACTGGCTGGCCGCCCCGAAGTTATCAATGGCAAGATCCAACCCATCTACTTTGAAGAAATGCCCGTCATGTCCATGGCCTTTCTGGTCGAGCCCGATCAGGCGGTGATTTGGCGCGGGCCCATGTTGCACGGTTCAATTACGCAGTTCCTGAGAGACACCTATTGGGGGCCGCTCGACTATTTGATCATCGATATGCCTCCAGGAACGGGTGACATTGCATTGACTTTGTCCCAGCTGTTGCCGCTGACCGGTGCTGTTGTCGTCTGCACGCCCCAACAAGTTGCACTGCTGGACGCGATCAAGGCCATCGCCATGTTTCGCAAGACGAAGATTCCCGTGCTCGGCATGGTGGAAAACATGAGCGGCTTTACTTGCCCAGACTGTGGAAAGCGATACGATATTTTCGGCAAAGGAGGTGCCAAACTAAAAGCGGAAGAATGCGAAGTACCGTTCTTAGGTGAAGTCCCTATTAATATTCAGTTGCGAGAACAGTCAGACTCCGGTGGCTTGGCTTCGGCGCTTGAGGACCCGATCTGCGACGTGGCGCTAGACAAGATCATGCGTTCTTTGGTGCGGGGGATGAGTATGTCTGCGTCGACCAAGCCAGCCGGTGCAGCCCTACCAGTACTCTAGTTTTCTCTCGCCGGAATTCCATTCGACGAGGACCAGGTTTTGACTCGACAGCCCACGGGGCGGCCAAACGACTCGCTCCTTGATGATTCCCTGTGGTGCACCGTTTCGCAGTCACTCAGTGAACTCGGCTGGGCCGACTCGCCCCTGAAGTTGTCGCACGCGTGCGGTTCGGCTGAGTGTATTCTTCGCTACTTGGCGATCAATCACCGCTCAGCGTTGACTGCTGTCGGCGTCTCAAATCTGCAATGCTTGATTACCGCAGGTTGTACGCTTAAGCAAGACTGGCGACGTAGCGGCGAGCTGGCGGAGCAACTGCTCGGCAGGCGATTGTATTTCGCGCATGCCAGCCTCCTAAAACTCGATACTCCCTACGCATCCATAGTCAGCTCTCGCATGGGACGGCACGGCAGCCGCTATCCGGACTGGCCACTGTATGTCGAGTCGGCCCTGCGGAATTGCCTGCGAGGAAACCATAGACTGCTCACTACGAACGGATTGTCAACGCATGCAATTGTTAGTGATATTGCCAACCAAATTCAGCTCCCCTTGGTCGAGCTGGTGATCGATGCGCGTCGCGATATCTCACAATGGTTGGCCGAAACACTTCGCCGTTCAGTTAATTCTCAAACTCAAATTACCAAAAAAATTGACGTTTCAGCCCAAGCTAATGTAGACGGGTTGGTCCAATCTGTTTGGCCAGAGCGAGACGCTGCCGTCACGGCTTTAGCGGACGTATTGTACATACTCGCCTTGAGGAATCAGGGGAATGTCGCGGGACTGCTCGATTGTCGCTTGACCGCCTCATCCATTCCGGTTGCCAGTACGTTTATCGCCATGCGCACAAAGCAACCCTCGTCAGTCAATACGAATCTCGTTCAATGGCTGGACCGCGGCGCCGTCGGCTGGCACGTGGACGGAAGCTCAGATTCTTACGCTGAAAGGCAGACCAGCCGCACGCTGGCGCATTGCCGTCGATCACTCGCCCAAGCGACGGGCACAACCACTGGACTGCTGAGTCTATCCAGTTTGATGCCGCGTTCATGGTATGCCTCAGACCTAGCACCTGGGTCCGAAAATAGCCCGTGCCCTTGGCAGTACCTAAGTCATTGTACGCGCGGCCGGGCTGGACCAGACCCATTGGAAAGTGACGGCGGTTTTCGGCAGCGAGTTTGGAACCTCGGACAAGTTGACACTCATCCGTTTCATACGTTGATCGCGATTTTGGCAGCCGGTCGGTTGGTTGCTACGTCAGAAATCACCAGAACCCCACAGCGCTGCGTGTGCTTTTCCGCTGTTCCGCTAGTCGAATTGCTTTCTCGGCGAAGGTTTCGAACGCATTTGGGACGCTGGGACTGGGAGCCGTATGGCGTCTGCATTCGCTCAGCTGCTTTGGAACGCTTGGGGGCGCGCCCGGTGATCTACGGAACGGAAGCAGATTTCTCGCAACTGGATGAAGCAGAGCAAGCTTTCTTTCAGCCGCTGGGCAAATCGGCAGCGTCAGCGTCCGACAACTGGACTCAAGAGCGAGAATGGCGATATCTGGGAAATGTCGGTTTCCGCCAGCTATCTCCTGAGGACATGTTCGTCTTTGTCCGCCACCAGCATGAGGCCCTGACGATTGCCCGTCACTTTCATTGGCCCGTGTTCTGGCTCGAGAGAAATCCGACCTAGTGCCTTGTTTGGAGTGCGGCGACTTGTCGGAGCTGTGGATTTTATGCGATTTCGAAAATCTTGGATTGCATGATTCCACCTGTCGTCCTCTGCCGAAT
>JAGQPR010000174.1 GCA_020426625.1 Planctomycetales bacterium | reverse complement strand
AACTGCGCTTCGCCGCGCAACGCACTTACCCCAGCGAAACCAACATGGTTCAGACTGACCATCACGCAAGACCCACCTGCCTTCAACACGAGCTCATGATGGCGACGCATCTCATCCACTTCGTCGCTGATATTGACCGCGTACATGATCTTGCGTCCGAACTTATCCGCCAGACGATTGATTTCTGCCATGACAAGTTCAACGCGTTTGGCCAGCGGCGAATGCGGAGGGTCTGCCATCAATTCGTCGTCCTTGATGAAGTCGATTCCCGCTTCGCCCAATTCGCGTACAACTTGGGCTGTTTGCTCTGGCGTCAAGCCGACACTGGGCTTAATGATCGTGCCGATAATCGGGCGATGGTCGATGGAGGTAAGACGCCGGGTCCCAGCAACTCCAAACTGTGGACCCGGGTAGCGTTTGGCAAACACGTCCGGTATTTCCAGGTCTAACAATTTGCATCCCGAGTGGTCGGAAAGCTCGTACAAATTGCCACATACCGTAGCTGCCAGAGTGGGAATATTGCAACCGATATTGTCAAACGGAAAAGCAATCTTAACACGGGCTCGTCGAAACCTATCGGCAGCTGAAGGGCTGCTTTTTCGTCTTACCCCGCGCAGCGCGCCTTGCTCGGCCACATCTAGCAATTCGATGTCAATAACATTGGCCCGCGCCCTCGCTTTCAACTCTTCCGTCTCTCCCGGCACAGCCAGAAAGGTCCCAGAACTCTGTTCGCCAGCGATGGTCTCTGCCACTTGTTCAACAGGGTTGGGGGTTTCGATGAGATAAGTGGCGATGATGGGGGCAATAGTCATTGTCGGTTGGTTGTCTAGGTGAGAAGGACACTCGCGCGCTGCTCAGCACTTTGGTATGCAGCATACACTAGTTCTAACGTGCGTAAATTGTCGTCACCGGTTGTCTCCGCCTTTGCCTGGCCACTAAGTTCAGACAGAAGATTTCGATGGCAATCCACAATACTTGCATGGATCAGGGCGTATTCGGGATTGGCCCACGGATAATCAGGAATATGCACGCGTTCACAATTGGCCCGCCCATCTTCATAGACCGTGATTTCGAAATCTCGTCCAAGGGCAACGCCTGCGGTGGTCCCTTCGATGGAGACCATCGTTTGCGGAAATCGATCAAATTCCCAGCGACTCGCGTAACTCATGTTGCAGGTGACCGTCAGTCCGCTACGTTTGCGCATCAGCACCGTTGCGACGTCTTCACCGCAGATGTTTTCATGGATTTTTCGCGTCTGGCAATACAGCTCCTCGGCCTCACCGAACAAGAATCTGGATACATCCAAGATATGAGTACCGATATCAGTCAGAATAAATCGTTCCAGCGGCTTTAGGAACGGCTGATTGTCAAACACCGGAAAACTGTTTGCGTAGTCGATTCTCCCTCGGACCAAAGTGCCCAAGACTCCTGAGTCTATGATTTCTTTAAGCCTTCGCAGGGGCCGTTGCCAGCGCCAGTTTTCATGGACCAGCAGCGGGACTCGCCAGGATCGCGCCTGACGGCACATTTCCTGTGCAATCTCCAGCGAGGGGGCCAACGGCTTTTGGCAAACGACTGCCACGCCACGCTCAATGGCCGCCATGGCAAGTGGCGAATGTGAATCGACGTCCGTTACAATATCCACAAAGTCGAGCTCGCGACTCAGGAGCAATGCGTTGATGTCGTCATAAATGTTCGATATAGAAAACCGCCGGCCAATATCTTCAGCTTTTTCGAGCGACAGATCGCAAACTGCGACACATTCTGCACCGTCGATTTCTTTCCAACCGGCTAGTTGGTATTGGGCCCAGAAACCTGTGCCTATCAGGGCGAACTTGAGTTTAGTCACGCTTGCTCTCCAGCGGAATCACCATGACAGATTCAGGTGCGACCGCGAGAACGACGGAATTCCCTCCCACATCAGGGTACTGAACAACTGTTTCTATCTCGGTCAAGTTGCCGATAGCAAGCCTTCGTTGTCCGTTGGCATCTTGGGCAGCTAGGGCAACTATGCCTAACGGCTGATCGCAGGTGACATCGAACAGATAGCGACTGGCTAACACATGTTCGAACACCTGCGTCATGGCATAGTCACTTCCATCGGCTCCAAGAATGCCACGCGGCCCAAAAGCCTCGAAATACGTGAGACTTGCCACTTTCGTGTGAGTCGCCAAGCGTGCCAATGAGCCAAGTACCCACGAGGCTGCAAACCCAGTTGGCTGCCTCGGATCGATGGCCCTCCACAATTCCTCCTGCAATTCTAACGCTTGCGTAGCGTTAGGATTAAAACGCGGACGCAAGGATACGGTTGAAATAGACACAGCCGAATCAAATAGATTGGCTGCCGAATCAACCGAATGGCTCTGCGCCTCGAGAGTTTCACTAAGCGACAGATTATCAAATGCATGCACCTGTGGGTTGATCGAATAGCAGACAGGCTGCCCAGGTACGGGCTCTGGACGTCCTCGATTTAGCTCAGCAAAGTAGGCATCTGTACCGACGACGACATCAATGTGAGTCCCTAGTTCATCGACCATGGCTTGCACTGGAGCAACCAAACCAGCAGGAGTAACTTTCTCACCAGGCTGAAACACCAACACCCTGGCCAGTTTCACAGTCGAGTCTTTTAAGAGGGCCAGCAACTCATGCAACGCAGGCTTCTCGTCTGATTGCATGAACAAGCCCATTTCAAGGCTTGCACCGCATTCGTTGGCCAACCTCAATACATCGCTCAATTTGGATTGCCAGCCGTGTTGTTCAAGATGAACGTCGGCGCGGAAATGGTCGGGACGCAATTGGCAAAGGCGTCTACCGACAGCAGAACCTGCGATCTGCAAATCCGCTGGATAAAGAAATCCAATTGGAGGTCGGAGACGAGCCGCATTCCAGTTCACTCCGATTCGGCAGATCGGTTGCCCTTCTCCCCCTTCACTTCTACGTGCAGAGATAGCGGTCGTTTTATCCGTTAGTAAAGTCAGCTGCACGGCCTGGTTAATTTCAGTGCCCGCTGCCACCGTTACTGGAAACTTCAATCGGAGGGGTGTGCAGTACGTTTTGTAAGATGCATCCGTCCAATTCCGCTGGTCTTCGGTCTCAAAAGTTTCACCCAGCAGAGTGACGCGAGCTCGAACATCTTCTCTTACTGCGTGGGTGATCGCGCGCATATTCAAGAACGGCTGGTCGGGCGAAATCAACTGAGGAAATTGCGTTTCCGTTTTAGTACCATCAACATGTTCAACCACGCATGGCTGACCGCTACACTCGCGTATGGGGTGGAGTACACACAGCCCTATTCGATTGCGCTGAAAATCACCCTGGGCCAGACCTGTAAAGCGATACTCTATCGTACCGTCGCCTGCTCCCGTAATCGCGCCCTGCCACGAAAAGGGAATCTCCTCTTGCAAGCTCGTCGCTTCAAATTGAAGTGAAAACGAATCTGTTGATTGAGACGACTGATGGTTGGTCAATGAAAAAGGAATTGTGTCCCAATTGCGATCCCGAACTGCGACAAATATCGCGCGAACAACTTCGACGTCCTCCAGCTTGATGTGCCGCAGGAAACCAGATTGCGGATCGAAGACCATCCGAAGTGGACCGGCCGCCAACTGAATGAATGCCATCGCGCTCGTTTGGACAAGTTGGAGTTCAGTGAGACTGCTGACCATCGCAGTTCCGCAACTAAGATCTCAGGTGCTATTGAAGAATTAGAATGTTGCGGAAGGACATGGTCAATCAGCTGCCGAGGAAACGGAAGGGCCAGTCGGCGATCAAGGAAGTAGGTGCTCGCTTGCTCCGCTACGCGATTGCACGATTGTCTGCTTACCGCAACGCGTTATGGTCTAGCAAAGGAATACGATTTCACGAAGAATAAGGTCGAAAGTGATTAGGATCAAATTCATGCAAATTGCGGATCGGCGGGGCGGAGCTCGAGCGGCGGGGCGGTCAATGGTGGTCTGTCCACAATCGGACTGAAGAGAATAACCGCTATCAAGCTGAGCTTTACAGCAGAGAATGCCCAGGTCTTTTTACTTAGCTTAGGGGCTAATATCGAAAACGATGGCGGTTTTCTCGCCAAATTTTATCTGCTGCGTTCTTCAGGGATTCGGACTTGCCAGCATTGCCCAATTCCGCTTCGTAATTGCTCTGTTTTCGCATGTACTGGGCAAGATCGCGTTTTCCGAACAAAGAGATTCGTCCACTGTCTACATATTTTTGCTGATTCTCCACAGCCTGCAGCATGGCGTTTCGGGCGGCTAGTGGTTCATGGAGTTGTTCGAAACAGTCGGCCTGGCGGCTACGGGCTCGAGCGCTAAATGTCCAATAATCCGCGACTGCAGGAAACTGACGCTGGAGCGATTCGTAATAATTCACCGAGCGAGCATGGATCAACTTAGCGGATTCCAATGAAATTCGTTCTCCCAATTGCGCGTGCACCGAGAGCGCTTCGGCCAATGCGGAACGATAGCGAGGAATGGAAGCATAATCTTGGACAAGCTTTTCGGCGAAGTCGACCGCACGCACTGACAGTTCATAACGGCTTTCGAAATCTCCGCGATTTGAAGCTGCCATTTTCGTTAGCATTTCACTCATCTCGCACCGATAGTCAGGCACCGTGGGGAACTCTTCAACCAGTTCATTCAAGAGACGTTCCGCCGAATCAAGGATCTCTCGCGCATACTCTCGTTTCCGGCCATGAGCGATGAATAGAAAGTAATCGCGATAGGACCGAGCTAATGAAAGTCGATACATTGCGTTCTTGGGGTCAATATCAACCAGTTGCTCCAGCAAGAATATGGCCCGCTGATGTTGGCGGATGCTGTCGTCTCCCATCCGCAGCCGCCACGATACGTCACCCATATTGCTGTTGGTTATAGCCAGTTCGTAGCGACCCTCTCGCGATTGCTCGTGCTGCGTGAGATAAGCTTGAAGAATGTTTCGCGCTACGACCAACTCGTGCATCGCGTCGTCGTACTTGTATTGTTCGAACATTGCCATGGCAAGTCGATTGTGGGCTACTGCTCTCTCGATAGCGCTTTCGTCTGCCGACGAATCAGGTTGTACAAAGGCCTCCAGTGTTTCAACGCAGTTTTCAAATTTGACCTCAGCTTGATCAAATTGTCCCAACCGCTCGTGAATGTCACCGGCACGTAAATAGGCCTTGGCACGATCACGGATTAATTTTGGATCGCCGACGTTTTGCTTGGCGAATTGGTCGTAGAAGTGCAGAGCTTCCTCTAGGACCGCCGCGCTGTGAGCGGAGACCACAAATCGCAAACTAGAATCGACAACCGATTCATCCGTGTCGGGAGCCAGCGGATGCGCCATCCAATCCGCCTCAAAATTCACCAGAAACTGATTCATCGATTCCAGCGCTAACGCCAAGTTGACTTCAGCACGTTTTTGTTCCCGCACGGCCAATTGCCAGTTGTAAGTTACGGTAAGCAGCGAAACCACGGCGCAGACCACCAGCGCCAGCGCCATAGTGGCTATTGTGGGATTGCGTAGACTCCATCGAGCCAGCCTTTCCGCAGGACCAACCCGTCGCGCTCGAATCGGCTTACCGGCACTGAATCTCTGCAGGTCGTCGGCCAATTCCTGTGCTGATTGGTAGCGCGAGGCAGGATCCCGCGAGATTGCTTTTAAGACAATCGTTTCTAAATCCGAGGGGATATCTCGGCAGATTGAGCGAGGCGCGACAGGAGTCGAGGCCAGTACGCATTTCGTCAGCTCGGCACGAGTGAATCCATCAAATGCAGGGCGCAACGTCATCAACTCGTAAAGCGTCAGACCGAGGCTGTAGATGTCCGAGCGCACGTCGACCGTGCCCTGGAATTGTTCAGGCGCCATGTAACGCAACGTCCCAATGATGTCGCCTGTTTGGCTCAGCCGATCTTGGGCTAGCCCAATGGCCAGCCCAAAATCCGTAATCCACACACGCCAGTTCTTATCGATCACTAGATTGGATGGCTTAATATCCCGGTGCAAAACGCCCTGGTCATGTGCATATTGGAGGCCGGAAGCAATCTGCCGCCCCAGGTCTGCGAATTGTCGCCAAAAACCTTTGCTATGGGGAATCGAAAGTAGTGGAGGGCTAGAATCTTTAGTTTGTCGATCGGCTGGCTGGTTGTCCGGTTCTTCCATTGGCTTGGAGCGATGCGTCCACTGCAGGGAGCTCAGCGCCGTCGTAACCGATGGTTCTGATTGTGCAGAGGTAGATTGTAGTGAGTGGCTTGCATCTTTTTGCATCCTGCGTTCGACAATCAACTGCAAAGTATCTTGCGGACTCGCCTGCTGCAGCGAGTGCAACTTGAGTTCATCGATGACATTGTCCAGCGATATGCCGTCCAACAGTTGCATCACGTAGTAGTGCAACCCATCCTGCACACCAGTACCGAACACGGGGACGATGTTAGTGTGATGCAAACGGCCAACGGTCAATGCCTCACGTTGAAAACGACGCAGTTGCTTTGAATCTCCAAAGGCCTGTTCTGGAAAAACTTTGACGGCCACCTTGCGATGTAACGACTGTTGTTCAGCTTCATAGACAATTGCCATACCTCCACTGCCAATCTCGCGGAGTATCTTGTAATCCCCCAATTGCTCCAATCGGTCAATATGCAAGCGGACTGGACGACGCGAATGATGATGACCAGAACGATCCACCTTGAGCCGCTCCATGGCCAACATCGCTGGAAAAACAGCGAGGATCTCTTCCTTGAGATGAGGGTGTGACGCTACGTAGTCGTCGACGGTGGGTGCCTCGCCGCGACGACTTTTCAATAGGTATTCCTCGCAGAGGACTTCTACCGGTGCACGTTGGTCACTAGCGTGAATCACGTTGATTTCGCCTCATTCGATAATAATACAGTCCGCTTTGATCCGCCAAAATGCGATCGCGCTACTCATAAACGGCTGCGGTTACTCGGCAAACAAATCGGATTCGCCTGCCAGCGCCTCGCGGAGCCGGCTGAGGGCGCGGACGTAGCGGTTGCTTGCGGCGGCCGGAGAAAGTCCCAGCGCCTCGGCAATCTCACTGTTACTCATCTCTTCAAAGTGCCGCAAAGCCAAGACTTCGCGGTCAACGACATCCATCCTATCAAGAACATTCTCAACTCGTGCAATCAATTCCTGCTGGACGACAACTTTACTGGCTGAGACCTGCGACCCTACCAGCTGGACAGCCCAGTCGTGCGATGCACTGGCGTTGAAATTGTTGCCTACCAGCGGCAATTCCGCGCTGGCCGCTCGCTTGCCCGCCAACAGATGCCGCCGATGCAGGTCGATCAACCTTTGCATGGCAATCTGCCTGAGCCACACGTAGAACGATTGCTCCTGCATAGACGTGAAGTGTCGGAGGCGCTTGAGTGCGTCGATATAAACGTCTTGCAATACGTCAGATAAATCGACCCGCTGCCTCAGGCGGCGGTCGATTCGATGGCTCAACATCTGCTTCAAACGGTCGCGATGAACCGAATAAAGCTGGGCAAGGGCCGCCTGATCCCCCTCCATTAGTCGGGCCAAAAGCAAATCTTCTCGTGTCTCATCATGCGTCATGGAGGTCTAAACGCATTTTCACGGGGGATTACACCCCAGAAAATGCCATTTCAACAAACATTTCTCCCTCGGCACCCTCAGATTGGTGGTTCTAGGCGTTCTGGCCGTTTTTTCCTGTGTAATTCGTGAACTTTCCGCGTTCCAATGATTCCAGGCTCTGCCAGCTCTGCCTGGGAACGCACTGTCTTCGCGGCTTCGCCCCGCCAGTTTTGTCGATAACCCTTCTCGGCCGAAGAATCAGCAGGCAGAGCCTGCAAAACACTGTATTCCCAGGCAGAGACTGGGACCCAGATACATGCCTTTTCAACAAACACTTCTCCCCCGAAACCCTCAGATTGGTGGATTGTGAATATTCTGCCTGATTTTTCCTGTGTATTTCGTGAACTTTCCACGTTTATAGATCCATGATCGTTCAACGGGACGCAATTCGACAAGTCGTCTCTGCTTTTCACCAACACCAATGCGGAACCGCAACGATGATTGCGCTAAATAAAGACTACACAGACGATTCTTTCGATGAAGGTGTCGAAATGATGCTGCGTCTGAAAGCTGGAGATGACGCGGCGATGCAGGAACTGGCAGCGCGCTATACGCCATTGATCCGGTTTATCGTTAGTCAAGAAATGAACGCCAGAGAACAGCTCGATGACATCATCCAGGAAGTGATGTTGCGTGTTTTTCGAAATCGAAGTCAATACCAGCCATCGTCCAAATTCAGTTCCTGGCTGGGGACTATAACTCGAAACTATGTAAAGAACGCCAAACGCAACCAAGTCGTCAGGCGTACCCTAGCCGTCGAGTTTGCAGACACTGCGGTTGCAGGCGAAGCAGATTATCCGGTCACTTCCTCTCCGCCATTTATGGATAGCCCATTGGACAACGCGATTGCCGACGAAGAATGCGATTTATTGCATCGTGCAATCGATCTATTGCCAATCACCTACAAGCGTGCGGTTCAGTTGGTTTGTTTGCAGTGCTTGAGCTATCGTGAGGCAGCTGCTGAGATGGAAATTACCACTGCGGCATTAAAGGCGATTCTTGTCCGCGCCAAAGCTCAGCTCAAGAAGCGGCTAGGAGCCCGCCAAAACGGAATGGCTTTTTGCTAACTCGCGAACTGCGGAGCAGAAATAATTCTTTGAAGGAGTAGGATTTCCTAAGTTTCGGCTCGCAGTTGACAACGCGTCAAGGTTCAGGCTTTCCCTGTATTCGCTTGCCGACCGTCTGCATTCTAGATGGCGACCGTCTGCGACCGTCCCGCCTGCCCTTCTTGAATCTGTGGTGAAGGCTGCATTGAGTCTCGGCTTGGCTTATACTACTGCGAATTCCTCATCTGGAAGGAGCCTAAGTCGTGTGGGGTGGCCCCAACTCCAGAATCCGGTATTGAGAAATGCATGGTATACGTCAAAGTGTTAGGCGGAGATGTCTGTTTTTTGAGTCTCTCGAACGCCGCGTGGTACTTAGTTCAATCCACGGCCACAAATTCTTAGACCAAGATGACGATGGTTTCGATGGTCAGCAGAGTCGTTGTTCAGGGGGAAAACTCGCTGACAATCAATGTCCCAACCAACGCCAGAGTCTACTGAATCCAACAACGATCAGTATTTCGTAGGTGTCTTCCAACCTGAAGCGGTACCAGCAAACGTGGTCATCCCGGACACGATTCGGCTGGCCGCGATCCGGTCAGCAGCAATGATCAGGTGACTATCGTGGTAGATCAGGCGGTTGCTTCCGTCGAATTCAACGGCTGGCAGTCTGCAGTCTCTGCTACGGCCGTCGATCATTGGCTAGTGCTTACTCACGGCGGAGATGACAGCATCATCCTTAATAACCTTCAGTCATTCACTGTGCATGCAGGATTGGGGAACGATCAGCTGGTCATTCAGGGCAGCGAACAGTCACTCGACTTAGCGACGTCGACCGGTATTCGTCTTCTAGGAACCGAGACCATCGATTTGCGTGGTAGTGGACACAATAGCTTGCACCTAACTGAAGAAGCCGTGCTCCTGCTCGCCAATAACGAGCCCGACGCGCCGCGTTTGCTGGTACGCTTCGATGAAGACGATGAATTGCATTACGGTACCGGCTGGGCAGTGGGATCTCCCGAGTTCACAGCTGGAGAAACTCTGCATGTCCTCACGTGAATGCTAGTAGAACTGCGACTTGCCAACACGCGGCCCTGGACGAATCCATTTGATGAATCAGCTCGACTGTGATGCTCGCAACTCGTTGATGCAAGCCGACGTAAGCCGCGACGCTAAGCGTCCGGGTTCTTGATTACAGCAATAGGCTCCGCCGCAGATGACCGTGCGACGACGTGCCGCTGCAAAGTTTGCAGCTTTACATCACAGCATTCCCTCGACAGGCCGCGGCGATTGGTACTGGTTTTGCGATTGCGCATCTCATAGACTTGGCGCAGGCGGTATTCTGAAGTGGTTAGTCAGCGAATGAATGGTTGCAGCCATGTGTAAATCCAGACAGTTTGTTTCGATATTTGCAATTCTTGTGATCACTACTACGCCAGCGATTTTTGCTCAGGGGCTTGGGCCGGATAGCGGCAGGCCAAATGTGCTGCTGGCGATTTCTGACGACCAGTCGTATCCGTACGCCTCCATCTATGGGGAACCGCAGCTATCCACGCCAGCTTTTGACGCGGTGGCTCGCAACGGAATCTTGTTCCACAATGCGTTTACCCCATGTCCTGGCTGCAGCCCAATGCGAGCCGCCTTGTTGTCCGGTCAACACGTCTGGCAGATTCGAGAGGCAGGCACGCATGCGAGCTCGTTTCCAAGAGAGCTCAAGTGTTTTACTGGGGAACTAGCAGAAAGAGGTTATCACGTTGGCTACACCGGCAAACCATGGGGCCCGGGCAATTGGGCCGTGTCGGGCTGGACGCAGAACCCGGTTGGGCCGGCCTACAATAAGTTACAAATCGATGCACCGGAAGGGATTTCTCGCACGGATTACGCTGCTAATTTTGAGAGCTTTCTGGATGAAAGATCCCCCGACCAGCCCTTTTGCTTTTGGTATGGAGGGCACGAGCCCCACCGCTCCTTTGGCAATGGACTCGGCATTGCAGCTGGTAAGGATCCGGCGCAAGTCCGAGTTCCGAAATTCCTGCCAGATTCAACTGAAATCCGCAGCGACCTGCTCGACTACTTTTACGAGATTGAATGGTTTGATTCGCACCTGGACAGAATGCTCGCCAGCCTCAAGTCACGAGGTTTGCTGGAGAATACTTTGGTTGTGGTCACCAGCGACAATGGAATGTCATTCCCCCGCGCCAAGGCAAACCTCTACGAGTACGGAATCCATATGCCTTTGGCAATTAGCTGGCCTGCGGCAATTAAGAACAAGGGTCGTGATTGCGTAGACTTGGTTAGTCTGCTGGATGTTACTGCGACCATCTACGATGTTTGTCGCTTGCCTCCGCCAGCGGATCAGCCGTTGAGCGGAAAGAGTTTGAAACCCCTCCTGGCTGGAGAGCAATTCGAAGCATCAGAGGCGGTATTTGCTGGTCGCGAGCGGCATTCCTCGTCGCGATTCAATTCGCTGGGATACCCGTGCCGCTGTGTCCGTACGGACCAATATCTCTACATTCGCAATTTCGCTCCCGAACGTTGGCCAGCGGGGAGCCCACGCAAGTATTCAAGCGTTACTTACGATCGCCAGGGTCAGCCCATAAAATTTCAACTCGGCCCTGTCGATGGTGGTTATCATGACATTGACGCTTGTCCAACGTTGACATGGATGATTAAACATCGTTCCCTTTCGGGAGTGAATGAGCTCTTGGAAGCTGCGGTGGCAATTCGGCCTGCCGAAGAGCTCTACAATGTCAAACTCGATCCGGCCTGTTTGAGCAACTTGCTTGATCATTCCGACGATGCCGTCGAGCAGCAGCTGAGCCGACATCGCAAGCTGTTAGACGATGAATTGGCTGCCACTGGTGATCTTCGCCATTTGGACTTTCCTGCATCGCAGGTGTGGGAACAGTATCCTCGCTACAGTTCGTTGCGCTGGTTCCCGGCGCCTGAGTGGGCGCAGAAGTCGCCAGAAAGCGCGCCCAGTCAAGCTTGGCTTGAGCAGCAACGTCCTCAGGAAAATCGCTAGGGATTTCCCATCAAGAATGTGACGCCGGCAACGGAACATGTACCTGAGTGGTTTCGGAGCTAGCCGCCAGTTCTTTTTCTTTGCTCTCAATCTCAGTACCGACGGCTCGAGCTGGCCTTAAAGTTGAATGGCCAAACAAGAACGGTTGAAAGCCAACGCTCCGACAAGTCGGAGCACGTCGGAGCACTCCATAACCTCGCCGGGTAAGCGTACCGATTGGCATGTATTTTCGTTTGTTCTCCCGTGCCGCGCGGCGAATTGCATGGGAGGCGAGAGACTATGAATCGGCGAGTTACTTTTCCCCAGGTCCCAAGTAAATCAGATTCTTCAGCAATTGGAGCCTGCGGGCGGGCACATCCGGCAAAACCTGAGTTCGGAGATTCTGTGCCTGCAACGCAATACTCAGAAGTTTGAGCACCGCATCTAACGGTTTTAGTCCCGACCACTGCTCACATATAAGTGGAGTTTGGTTTACAATAAGGCTGCATGGGCTGAACCAGCACCACTAAAAACCTTCTGAAGATACATACTCTACCTTTGAGGACTGCAATCATGCCATCTGAGCCGAATCGTCGGAACTTCTTAAAAACATCAGCGGCTGCGACGACGGGAGCAGTCGTCGCGTCAAATATTGCGCGGACTGCCCACGCTCAGGGAAGCGACGAAATTCGAATGGTGCTTGTCGGGTGTGGCGGCCGTGGCACCGGCGCTACCAAGAACATCATGTTGGCCGGGGGGAATGTCAAACTGGTTGCTGTCGCCGATGCGTTTCCCAAGAAAGCGGATTCTTGCATCAACGCCCTGACACGCGATCGTGACATTCAGGATGTTGTCAAGGATGTTAAGGAGAAGCTGGACGTTCCTCAAGAACAGCGATTCACTGGACTTGACGCTTTCAAAGCTGCCATTGATGTGGATGCGGACCTAGTGGTTATTGCCACACCGCCCGCTTTCAAGCCCCAGCAATTCGAGTATGCCATTAGTCGCGGGCGTCACGTATTCAGCGAAAAACCAGTTGCGTCGGACGTCGCAGGTTGTCGACGATTCATGGAGGCAGTCGCCGAGTCGAAGAAGAAAAATTTGCTGGTCGGTATCGGACTGCAGCGGCGTCACGAAAACCAATACAAGGAAACTGTACAGCGAATTCATGACGGGGCCATTGGTGACGTGATTGCCATGCGGGTCTACTGGAATGGACAAGGCATCTGGTGGAAAGGTCGCGATCAAGCAGCTGCACTGATGGCGCGACCCGCGGGATTGCCCACGGGGTTGATTGTCGAGCCGTCTGAAATGGCGTTCCAGTGCAACAACTGGTATCACTTTAATTGGCTTTCCGGCGATCAGATCTGCGAGCAGCACATACATAACCTGGACGTTGGCTGCTGGGTCAAAGATGCGTATCCCGTAGAATGCAATGGCATGGGTGGGCGTGAACAGCGGATGGAAGGTGATGCTACCAAGTCGCAGATCTTCGATCATACGTTCTGCGAATATACGTTTTCGGATGGAACCAAAATGTTCTCGCAGGGTCGCCATTTGGCTGGCTCGTGGACTCACGTCGGCGAATACGCGCACGGTAGCAAGGGAACGGCAGATCCTTCAGGATCCATCATGGGAGCCAACCCTTGGAATTTCACTGGCCAACGACAGCAGGGGCACCAGCAAGAACAAAACGACCTGATCGCCACCTTGCAGCGAGGCGAGATCTACAACGAAGGTGAATACGGGGTCAAGTCAACCTTTACGGCAATCCTTGGTCGTGAAGCTTGTTACTCAGCAAAGGTAATCAAGTGGGATGAGCTGTGGGAAAAGGGCAAGGATCTCTGCCCAGGCATCGACAGCTACACACTCGACTCTGATCCGCCAACCATGCCTGGCCCAGACGGCAAGTATCCTGTGCCAGTGCCCGGACAGTACGATCCGTTTGCATAACTTGCGGTGGCTGGCTGAGGCAGTTTAGGTTCAAAGGGCACTCTTGTCCGTGCAACCCTACTGGTTGCAGCGGACAGGAGCCCTGAATTGCTCGCCTGCGACTCGTGCGCGATTTATAAAGCGATATCTTGGGTGTTTTATGCTGTAGAAATCACTCTCCGACGTGATGATTGCGCATAATCAAGGTAAGGTAGTTGCACCGCAGATCCTTGAATCGCTACTAGCTTTGGATCTCTGCGTCCTCAGGCACTTTCTCTAAAACAGCTACTTCGTCTAAAGATTGGCGGCGGAATTGCTGGAACCGCTCGAGTTGTCGGCCAATACTCCCAGAATTCGCACTCTTCGCAACGACTATTTCTCGCCGACTGCCAGTACACTTACTTTAATTCCCAGCTTCTTTTTGGCAGACGTGCTGTCGCCGTCGCTTTACGTTTGGGCTGCTAGCGGTTCCGAGACCAGAGTTTAGTTGGATGACGCCACTCTCGATGAATCTCCTTGCAAATCATTGATGAGCTGTCTTTAACGGATATTTGAAGAATCGATGCCACCTCTGAGGACCGGGGCTAAAACTCTAAATGAAAGCGGTGCTATCCAGTTAGGTTCTGTTCACAACGAGTGATTGGGGCCGCCGACTTTTCGAACGCGACGATGTCGCCTAGAATTGCATTTGATTTGGCAGGGAGGTGAAACTTCTTGCGTAATATCTCAACCTAATCCCTGTTCGTCCTTTCCTAACGTCGTCCTTTCGATGGAAATGCCCCAGTAACTCAGCTGGATAGAGTAGTTGATTTCTAATCAACCTGTCGCAGGTTCGAGTCCTGCCTGGGGTGCTTAACTTTATGGAAATTCGACACTTCTCGCTAATCGCCACCACGGTTTCATCGCAACTCACCCTCCCACCGAAGCTACGTCGTTGTCGACGTAAAT